>NZ_VJZZ01000003.1:0-300000 GCF_009659535.1 Aggregicoccus sp. 17bor-14 | reverse complement strand
CCGTGGGGTGCAGGTGCCCGGCCCAGGCGTAGCGGCCTTCGGCGGGCTCGGGGTGGTGGGCGAAGCGGAAGGGGCCCTCGTCCAGCGGGCCGGGCACGTCCTCGATGCCCCAGGCCTCGGGAAGCCGGGGCACGTGCCGGTCGTGGTTGCCGCGCACCAGCACCACCTGCACCTCGGGGTGGCGGGCGCGCCAGGCGGCGGCCTCGGAGACGACGGCGGGGGTGAGCCCCGCGCGCGAGTGCACGAGGTCTCCGAGCAGGAGGAGGCGGCGGGCGCCCGTGCCCTGCAGGGCGGCCGAGAGGCGCTGCAGGTCGTCCTGGAGCACGCCGGTGGGCAGGGCGATGCCGTGCTGGTGGAAGCTCTCCGTCTTGCCCCAGTGCAGGTCCGCGACGGCGAGCACGCCCGCGCCGCCCCCGCCCGCGGGCCAGTACAGGGCGCGCGCGGCGAGCAGCTCCAGGGCCTCGCCCTTCACGCGAAGAGGCTGTCGCCCTGAGGGGCGGCCAGGCTCGGAGGTTCGTCGCGGGTCCATCGGGCCTTCAGTCGCTCCACGCGCTCGAGGAGGGACTCGTTGGAGAGGCTCGCGCTGATGCGCTCCACCAGGAGCGGGAAGGCGAGCGGGGTGGGGCGGCGCAGGGTGACGCGCTCGAGCGCGCTGCCCTCCAGCCGGGCGAGCGCGGAGGCGAGGCGGCTCTGCTGGAAGTGCTGCTCGAGCACCTCGCGGCGCGCCTGCTGCAGCAGGAGGTTCTCCGGGTCGTACTTCTGGAAGACGTCGTAGAGCAGGCCGCTGCTCGCCTGCACCTGGCGGGTGCTCTTGCGCGCGCTCGGGAGCCCCGGCAGCACGAGGCCCGCCACGCGCGCGATGTCGCGGAAGGTGCGGCGCGCGAGCTCGCCCAGGTTCACGCTCTCCAGGATGTCCTGCGTCAGGTGCTCGCGGCTGAAGAGGGCCGGGGTGAGCGCCTCCTCGAAGGGGAAGGGCGTGGGGGTGAGCAGCTCGAGCCCGTAGTCGTTCACCGAGAGGCTGAAGGTGGCGGTCTGCACGCGGGTGAGGCGCAGCGCGAGCAGGGCCGCGAGCCCCTCGTGCACGAGCCGGCCCTCGAAGGGGTAGAGGAAGAGGTGGTGGCCCTCGCGGGTGCGCAGCGTCTCGACGAGGAGCGCGCCCTCGCCGGGGATGCGGCTGAGCCGCGCTTGCGCCTCGAGCACCGGCCAGGCCGCGGCCAATTCGTCGCTCGTCACGTCCCCCACGCGCGCCGCCTGCAGCGTGCGGCGCAGCGCGGCGGCGAGCGAGGGCGACAGGGGCAGGCGCCCGCCGTGCCAGCGCGGCGTCTGGGTGGGGCGCTTGCGCGCAGGGCGCACGTACGCCGTCATGTCCTTCATGCGCTGGAACTCGAGCGCGCGGCCGCCGAAGAGGAACACGTCCCCTGCGCGAAGGCGCCCGACGTAGCCCTCCTCGATGCAGCCCAGCTTCGCCCCGTTCCAGTACTGCAGGAGCACGGTGGCGTCCGAGGAGATGGTGCCGATGTTCAGCTTGTGCAGCCGCGCGATGCGCGCGTCCGCCACGGTGAGGCGCCCGTCCGCCGTCTCCACCACGCGGCGGAAGTCCGGGTAGGCGCGCAGGGTGGGGCCGCCCTCCTTCACCAGCGCGAGCGTCCACTCGAACTCCTCGTCCGTGAGGTGCTGGTAGGAGAGCGCGGTGCGGACCTCCGCGCGCAGGGCCTCGCGCGTGAAGCCGCCGCCCAGCGCGCAGGTGACGAGGTGCTGGGCGAGCACGTCCAGGGGCTTGGAGAGCGGCGCGCGCGCCTCCACCTCGCCGCGCGCGAGCGCCTCGCGCGCGGCCGCCATCTCCACCAGCTCGAGCGCGTGCGTGGGCACGAAGAGCAGCCGGCTGGTCGCGCCGGGGCGGTGCGCGCTGCGCCCGGCGCGCTGCAGCGTGCGGCCGATGCCCTTGGGGCTGCCGATCTGCACCACCCGCTCCACCGGCCCGAAGTCCACGCCCAGGTCCAAGGACGAGGTGCAGACCACGAGGCGCACCCGCCCGTCCTTGAGCCCCGCCTCCACGCGCTCGCGCTCCGCGCGGTCCAGCGAGCCGTGGTGCAGCGCGAGCAGGTCGTCCCACTCGGGGTGCTGGAAGCGGAGGCCCTCGTACCAGCGCTCCGCCTGGCTGCGCGTGTTGCAGAACAGCAGCGTGCTCTGCGCGGGGTCCAGCCACGCGGACACCTTCTCCAGCATGCTGAAGCCCAGGTGCCCCGCCCAGGGGAAGGCGTCCACGCGCTCCGGGATGAGCGTCTGGATCTCCAGCGGGCGCTCGAGCGTGGCGCGCACGCGGGTGGCCTTTGCGCCTACACCGACCACCGCCTGCGCCGCCTCCTCCAGGTTCGCGAGCGTGGCGGAGAGGGCCCAGGTGCGCACCCCGGGCGCGAAGTGGCGCAGCCGCGCGAGCGCGAGCTCCACCTGGGTGCCGCGCTTGGTGGAGAGCAGCTCGTGCCACTCGTCCACGATGATGCAACGCAGTTGCGAGAAGCTCTCCGCCGCGCGCTCGCCCGCGAGCAGCAGCGAGAGCGACTCGGGCGTGGTGATGAGCACCTCGGGCAGGCGCTCGCGCTGGCGCGCGCGCAGGCTGCTCGAGGTGTCGCCCGTGCGGCTCTGCACGTCGATGTCGGCCTGCAGCGCCGTGAGGGGCGCATGGAGGGCGAGCTCGATGTCGCGGCTCACCGCGCGCAAGGGCGTGAGGTAGAGGATCTGCAGGCCGCGCTCGCCGCGCTCGGCCACCTCCGCGAGCGGGGCGAGGTAGGCCGCGTAGGTCTTGCCTGCGCCGGTGGGCACGTGGATGAGCCCGCTCTCGCCGCGCGCGTACGCGCTCCACGCCTCCTCCTGGAAGGGGTAGGGCTTCCAGCCGCGCTCCGAGAACCAGGCGCGCAGCGCGTCCATGGGCGGCGTGGCGTCACCGGGCGGGGCGGGAGGAGGGGCGGGGCGCTTCTGGGCGCGCGGACGCTTCGCGCCCTTCACCACCGGGCGCAGCTTGCCGTCCACGCGCTCAAACCGGGGCATGCAGGAGCCCCTTGAGCCGGTCCAGCGTGTCCGCGTCCTGCGGCCTCTTGTCCGTGCGCCAGCGCGCAATGCGCGGGAAGCGCAGCGCCACGCCGGACTTGTGGCGCGGGCTCGGGGCGATGGCCTCGAAGTGCAGCTCGAAGACGTGGTGCGGCTCCACCGAGCGCACCGGGCCGAACTTCTCGCGGGTGTGCGCGCGGATCCACCGGTCCAGCTTGAGGATCTCCTCGTCGGTGAGGCCCGAGTAGGCCTTGGCCACCGGCTGCAGCTCGGGGCCGTTCCACACCGCGAAGGTGTAGTCGGTGTAGAGGCTCGCGCGCCGGCCGTGGCCCGGGTTCGCGTAGAGCAGCACCGCGTCCACGGTGAAGGGGTCGATCTTCCACTTCCACCAGTCGCCGCGCTTGCGCCCGTGCTGGTAGCGCGACTCGAGGCGCTTGAGCATGAAGCCCTCCACGCTGCGCGAGCGCGCCTCCTCGCGCACCTGGGCGAGCTGCTCCCAGCTCTCGGCCGCGACGGCGGGCGAGATGGGGAAGGCGGTGCGTCCCTCGAGCAGCCGCTCCAGGCGCGCCCGGCGCTCGCGCAGGGGCTTCTCGCGCAGGTCCTCTCCAGCCTCCTCGAGCAGGTCGTAGGCCATGAAGGCCGCGGGGGCCTCGGCGAGCACCTTGGCGGTGAGCTTCTGCCGCCCGATGCGCCGCTGCAGTCGCGCGAAGGGCAGAGGCTGGCCGTTCTCGTACGCGAGCACCTCGCCGTCGATGACGGTGCCGTCCGGCAGGGCGCGCGCCGCCTCGGAGATCTCCGGGAAGCGCTCGGTGATGAGCTCCTCGCCGCGGCTCCACAGGTACACGCTGCCGCCGCGGCGGATGAGCTGCCCGCGGATGCCGTCCCACTTCCACTCGACGAGCCAGTCCTCGAGCGCGCCCAGCTCCGAGGGCGGCTGCTCGAGCGGGCTCGCGAGGTAGAAGGGGTAGGGGCGGCTGCCGTCCGCATCCGAGACGTCCGGCGAGACGAGCCGCTCGAAGAAGGTGCGGGACGGGCTCCAGGTGCCCATCAGCCGGTGGCTCACGGTGGCCGGCGGCAGGCCCGCGCGCTGCGCGAGCGCGCGCACGACGAGCGTGTCGCTCACGCCCACGCGCAGCTCGCCCGTGAGCAGCTTGTTGAGCAAGAACAGCTCGCGGCGCGGCAGCACCTTCCACCAGGCGGTGACGCGCTCGCGCTGCTCCTCGGGGCCGAGCTCGCGCAGGGGGAGGATGCGCTCCTCGAGCCACCACGAGAGCGGCATGTCCTCGCCCGCGTGCGCGGGGAGCTGCGCGTCCAGCAGCAGGGCGATGACCTCGGCCAGGTCGCCCACGCTCGCGTAGGTCTCGTCGAAGAGCCACTCGGGGATGCCGGAGAGCTCCAGCGTCCAGCCCACCAGGTACTTCGTGGCGATGAGCCGCTTGAGGCGCCGCCCGGTGAGGAAGTACAGCGCCCACGCGGCGTCCTGCGGCGGCGTGCGCTCGAAGTAGCGCACCAGCGCCTCCACCTTCGCGTTGGTGGAGGTAGTGGTGTCCAGCGCGTCGTAGAGGTCCGCGAGTGCGCGCACTAGTCCTCCGCCTCGCCTTCGAAGGGGGTGGCGAGCGGCGCCGCGTCCACGCCCTTCTCCTTGAGGTAGCGCGCGAGCGGCTCGCTGAAGCCGTGCGTCACCAGCACGCGGCTCGCCTCGCTCTCGGCGATGCTCTGCAAGAGCTCGGGCCAGTCCGCATGGTCGCTGAGCACGAAGCCGCGGTCGAAGCCGCGCCGGCGCCGGTTGCCGCGCACGCGCATCCACCCGGAGGCGAAGCCCGTCTCGTACTCGCCGAAGCGGCGCATCCAGGTGCTGCCGCCGGCGCTCGGCGGCGCGAGCACGAGCGCGCCGTGGAAGGCGTTGGCCTTGTCGGCCTCGGAGACGAGCTGGGTGCGCAGCATGGGCACGCCCGCCTCGCGGTAGCAGGCGACGAGCGCGTTCACCGCGCCGTGCAGGTACGCGTAGCCGTCCGAGAGCTCGCCGAGGTGCGCGAGGATGCGCTGCGCCTTGCCCAGCGCGTAGCAGAAGAGCACCGAGCTCTTGCCCGCGGCGCGGTTGCCCTCCCACCAGGCGAGGATGTCCTTCGCCACGAGGCGCGGGTCGTCCCAGCGGTAGATGGGCAGGCCGAAGGTGGCCTCGGTGATGAAGGTGTCGCAGCGCACCGGCTCGAAGGCCGCGCAGGTGGGGTCCGGCGTGCGCTTGTAGTCGCCGCTCACGACCCAGACCTCACCGCGGTGCTCGAGGCGGATCTGCGCGCTGCCCAGCACGTGCCCCGCGGGGTGGAAGCTCACGGTGACGCCGTTGACCTCGAGCTTCTCGCCGTAGGGCAGCGTCTGCAGCGCCACGTCGCCGAGGCGCTTGCGCAGGAGGGGCCGACCGGGCTCCGCCGCGAGGTAGTGCTCGCTGCCGGTGCGCGCGTGGTCGCCGTGCGCGTGGGTGATGAGGGCGCGGGGCACCGGGCGCCAGGGGTCGATGTGGAAGTCCCCGGCCGCGCAGTACATCCCCTGCGGTGTAACGGCCACCAACGGCGGCCGGTCCTGGAAGGGGTAAGTGCCCACAGTTCCAGAGATTTAGCGACCGGGCGGAGGCGGCGCAGCGGGCGGGAGGGTGCCGGCGGGAGAGCAGGCGGGCAGGCGGGTAGCGCTTCTCCGGCCGCCTGCGCGCCCGATGCGGGGCCTCGCAGCTCCGGGGCCAGCCCGACGGCGCCACCGGGGCTGAGCGAGCAGGCGGGCGGCGCGGGCCCGAGGACTTCCCGCGCACGGCGCGGCGGCCTACCCCCTTCAAACATGGGACTGCCCATCGACCGCACGCGCTTCACGGAGGCCGACCACGCGCACTTCGCTCAGCGCCTGCAGGACTCGCTGCGCGCGCTGCAGGTGCTGCTCGCGCGGCCGGGCTTCGGCGCGGGGCCCTCGTCACTCGGCGCGGAGCTGGAGCTGTCGCTGGTGGATGCGCGCGGGCTGCCCTTGCCGCGCAACCGCCAGGTGCTGGATGCGACGCCGGACCCACGTGTCACGCCGGAGATGGGGCGCTTCAACCTCGAGCTCAACCTGCGGCCCACGCTGCTCGCGGGCCGGCCCTTCACTGCACTCGAGCGCGAGCTGCAGCACGGGCTCGGCGAGGCGCGGCGCGCAGCCGCGGCGCAGGGCGGGCGCATCGCGGTGGTGGGCCTCGTGCCCACGGTGCGGCGCGAGGACCTGGGCAGTCAGGCGCTCACGGACCTGCCACGCTACCGCGCCCTCTCGCGCAGCCTGCGCGAGGCGAGCCCCGAGCCCTTCCGCATCCGCATCCAGGGAGAGGACCTGCTGGAGCTCGCGTGGGACGACGTCACGCTGGAGGCGGCGAACACCTCCTTCCAGATCCACCTGCGGGTGGAGCCGCGGACCTTCGCGCGCCTCTTCAACGCCGCGCAGCTCGCGACCGCACCCGCCCTCGCAGCGAGCGTGAACTCGCCCCTCTTCCTCGGCCGGCGGCTGTGGGACGAGACGCGCGTCGCGCTGTTCCAGCAGTCGCTCGACACGCGCGACAGCGTGCACGAGGCGCCGCGGGTGGGCTTCGGGCAGGGCTGGGTGCGCGAGGGGGCGCTGGAGCTGTTCGCCGAGAGCGTGGCCCTCTTTGCGCCGCTCTTGCCAGTGGTGGGCGAGGAGGAGCCGCTCGCGCGCGTGAGGGCGGGCGCGGTGCCCGGGCTCGAGGAGCTGCGGCTGCACCAGAGCACCGTGTGGAGCTGGAACCGCGCGGTGTACGACCCGGAGGGTGAGGGCCACGTGCGCATCGAGCTGCGCGCGCTGCCCGCGGGGCCCACGGTGCAGGACATGCTCGCGAACGCGGCCTTCCTCGTGGGGCTGACGCTGGGCCTGGCGCCGGAGGTGGACGCGCTGCTGCCGGGCCTGCCCTTCACGGCCGCGCGCGACAGCTTCTACGCCGCTGCCCGCTACGGCCTCGAGGCGCGGCTCGCGTGGCCCTCGCCCGTGGCGCCCTCACCGCGCGACCTGCCCGCGCGCGAGCTCATCCCGCT
The DNA here is from genome assembly GCF_009659535.1 of Aggregicoccus sp. 17bor-14. Classification (NCBI taxonomy): domain Bacteria; kingdom Pseudomonadati; phylum Myxococcota; class Myxococcia; order Myxococcales; family Myxococcaceae; genus Aggregicoccus; species Aggregicoccus sp. 17bor-14. The sequence continues at coordinate 292,897 of NZ_VJZZ01000003.1, read as the reverse complement.
GCTGCTGCCGGTGGCGCACCGCGGCCTGGTGGATGCGGGCGTCGCGGCGGAGGAGGCGGACGGACTGTTGGACGTCATCGCGCAGCGCGCGGCCTCCGGGCTCACCGGCGCCGCGTGGCAGCGCCGCACGCTCGCGGCGCTCGAGCGCACGCAGCCGCGCGAGACCGCACTGCGCGGTCTGCTGGAGCGCTACCTCGCGCTGAGCGAGGCAGGGCAGCCCGTGCACACGTGGCCCGTCTGAGTCGGGTTCGAAAGCCTCGCGCGCTCGAGCCGCGAGCGCCCGCACCCGCGGCGTCTTGCCCGAGCCTGCCTTGCCGACGTCCTACGCCCGCTCGGGCGCGAGCGCGCTCAGGGCCGCCACCAGCTCCGCGGGCTCCACCGGCTTGGGCACGTGCGCGTGGAAGCCGGCGAGCAGCGCGCGCGTGCGATCCTCGGCGCGCGCGTAGGCGGTGAGGGCCACGGCGGGTGTGCGCCCCCCGTCCGCGGCGCCCAGCGCCCGGATGCGGCGCACGAGCGCGTAGCCGTCCTCGCCCGGCATCCCCACGTCCGACAGGAGGATGTCGGGGCGCGTGCGGCGAAACAGCGCGAAGGCCTCCTCGACCGAGCCCGCGGCGTGCACCTGGGCGCCGCAGCTCTCCAGCACCACGCGCAGCATCTCGCGCACGTCCGCCTCGTCGTCCACCACCAGCACCCGCAGCCCGTCCATCTGCGCCGGGCAGGTGAAGGGCTGCGCCGGGGTGCTCGCGCGCTGGGCAGCCGGCGCGGGCACCTGCGCGGGCGTGGGCGGCACGGCGGAGAGCGCGGCGAGGCGCTCGGCGGCGAGCGGCAGCGTGACGCGGAAGGTGGCACCCTGGCCGTCGCCGGGGCTCTCCGCCCCGATGCTGCCGCCGTGCAGCTCCACCAGGTGCTTGGCGATGGCGAGCCCCAGCCCCAGGCCGCCGTGCTGGCGCGTGGGCGAGCCGTCCGCCTGGCGGAAGCGCTCGAAGACGTGCGGCAGGAAGTCCTGCGGGATGCCCTGCCCCGTGTCCGCCACCCGCAGCTCGAGCGCGCCGTCGCGCGGGGCCACCCGCACCTGCACCCGGCCTCCCGGGGGCGTGAACTTCACCGCGTTGGAGACGAGGTTCCACACCACCTGCTGCAGCCGCGCCGCATCCCCCAGCACCTGGGCGTGGGGCTCGATCGCCGCCTCCAGCTGTAGCCCCCGCGCCTCGGCCGCCGGGCGCACGCTCTCCAGCGCCGCCTCCACCACGGCGCCCAGCGCCACGGGCCGCGGCTCCAGGCGCAGGTTGCCGGCGAGCACGCGGCTGATGTCCAGCAGGTCGTCGATGAGCTGCGCCTGGGCGCGCGCGTTGCGCTCCACCGTCTCCAGCGCCCGGCGCCGCCGCTCCTCCGGGAAGCCCTGCGTGCACAGGATCTGCACCCACCCGAGGATGGCGGTGAGGGGCGTGCGCAGCTCGTGGCTCACGGTGGCGAGGAAGTCGTCCTTGAGGCGGTTGGCCTCCTCCGCCTCGCGGCGCGCCGCCTGCTCGCGCTCGAGCAGCTCCGCGCGCGCGAGCTCCAGCCGCTTCTTCTCCGTCACGTCGTGGCCCAGCACGAAGATGCCCGAGGCCCGGCCCTGCGCGTCGAAGATGGGCTGGTACACGAAGTCCACGAAGCGCTGCTCCGCGGGCTCCCCTGCGTGCCGCAGCAGGTGCACCGGCACGTCGCGCCCCACGTAGGGCTCGCCCGTGGCCAGCACCCGGTCCAGCAGCTCGAGGAAGCCCTGCTCGGCCACCTCGGGCAGCGCCTCGTGCACCGGCTTGCCCACCAGCGGGCGCCCGCCCACCAGCTGCAGGTAGGCGGCGTTGGCCAGCTCGAAGACGTGGGTGGGGCCGCGCAGCACGCCCACGAAGCCCGGCGCCTGCTCGAAGAGCGCGCGCAGGTGGCGCCGCTCCGCGTCCAGCAGGTGGTTGGCGAGCTGCACCTGGTGCGCCCGCTGCAGCACCCCCGCCTCCACCTGCAGCGGCGCGGCGCTCGCCTCTTTGAGGCGCTGCAGCTCCGTCACGTCCGTGGTGTGCTGGAGGATGAAGGCCACCTCGCCGTGCGCATCGAGCACGGGGGTGTGGGTGGCGCTCCAGTAGCGGTCCTCCACCACGGGGTGCCCCCCCTCGAGGCGCGGCACCCGGTAGCGGATGAGGGCGAGCACGTCGCGCTCGCGCGTGGCGAGCACCTTCTCGAGCGAGGCGCGCAGCTGCAGGGCCGGCGCGTTGTTCGGGTCCGCCGGGTCGTGGGGGAAGGCGTCGAAGAGGCCGCGGCCCACCAGGTCCTCGAGCCGGCTCGCCGTCACCTGCAGGTAGGCGGCGTTGGCCGTCACGTAGCGCAGCTGCCGGTCCAGCAGGCAGTACGGGTTGGGCGAGAGCGCGAAGAGCGCCTGGTAGTCGGGGGACGCAGCCATGTGACGCGGGGGCGGGGGGCACTAGGGCCCAAGAGGGCTCCGGAAGCAAGCGCCGCGCAAGCGTCCGGGCGGCGCAGCGCCCGTTCTCGAAGCGGCAGGTGGGGCCCGCGGGCTGCTCGCCCCGCTCAGCTCCAGCGAACCGAGAAGACGAAGCCCTCGCCGTGCAGCGCGTGCAGCTGGGCCTCCACCGCGCTCGCGCCCAGGGCGCGCAGGCCCTCCTCGAACAAGCCCACGTAGAAGCCGGGCAGCTGCGCGGGATGCACCGTCACCAGGAAGTGCCGCGGCGCCTGCTGCTGCGCGTGCACCTGCGTGTAGTTGTCGCCCAGGCGGATGGCCTGGCCGAAGTGGCGCACGAGGTACTCGGGGCCCATCAGCCTCGCCAGGGTGAGCCCCGCGCGGCCGAGCCGCGTCTCGCTGAAGCGCTGGACGAAGCAGCGGCCCACGCGCCGCACGCCCTCCTCCTCCGGGAGTCCGGGCGCCAGCGCCCCGGCCGCTACGCGCAGCGCGGCAGCGAAGACGGAGACGGGGTAGGCGTCCAGCAGCGGGGCCTCCGTGTTCACCCCCACCTGGAGCAGCCGCGCCGCGCAGCCGGCGTCGAGCCGGGGGCCGAGCGCATGCAGCAGGCTCTGCATGGTGGGTTGAAAGACGAGGCGCGGAGTCACGCGGCCACGATAGGCCAGGACGCAAGGGGGGACGCAAAGCCGGCGCCGGCGAGGCAAGATGGGCGCATGGCCCTCCCGGAAGACTTCGCGTCGGCGCAGCAGCGGGTGAAGACGCTCCGCACCCGTCCCTCCAACGACACGCTGCTGGAGCTGTACGCGCTCTACAAGCAGGGCACGGAAGGCGACGTGCAGGGCAAGCGCCCTGGCATGCTGGACCTCAAGGGCCGCGCGAAGTTCGACGCCTGGACGGGGATGAAGGGCGTGGGCCGCGAGGAGGCGATGAGGCGCTACGTCGCGCTCGTCGACAGGCTGCTCGCCTCATGACGGTGCGCGCGACGTCCCTCTATCCCTTCGCCCCCTCGGGGCCCGACTTCGCGCAGGCGCTCGCGCTCTTCGCCGAGCTGGGCTTCGCGCCGGAGTGGCAGGAGGGCGGCTACGCCGGCCTGCGCTTCGGCGGCGCGTACTTCATCCTGCAGGAGCACAGCGGGGCGCAGTGGGCCGCGCAGCAGATGATCGTCTACGAGGTGGAGGACCTCGAGGCCTACGCGGCGGCGCTCGCGCAGAAGCAGCTGCCCGAGCGCTTCCCGGGAGTGCAGCTGCGAGCGCCCACCGACTTCCCGTGGGGCCGCGAGCTGCACCTCATCGACCTGGCCGGCGTGTGCTGGCACGTGCGCCAGGCGCGGCGCTGAGGCCGTATTCCGGCGCGGGAACTTCGCGCTCGGGGCCCTCACTTCGCAGCGCCGCGCGGCGCGTCCAACCATGGGGCGCAGACAGCACCGCTCGAGGTCCTCGACCTCGGGCCGCCACACAGGTGGTGGACGCAGCTCATCCGCGATGGGCAGGCCCCGTCCGCAGCACACGGCACCTCGCACGTGCGACGCTCGGTCATCCCGCCCGCGAAGCCACCGTGGTGGCGCATGCACTCCGCTCCCGCGGCGCAGTCGTTGTCGGTCCCGCAGGCAGGACCCGCGCGGCTGCTCTCGCAGACGTAACCCGGAGCTTCGCGGATGAAAGTGCCTCCGGCCGCCTCACACCATGCGGGGCCAGCGCAGTAGCCGTCCTCTGAGTCCCAGCTCCCTCCGTCGCGCTCGCAGAGATGGGCTGCGTAGCGGTCACGCAACCATTGTGCGCTCGCGCTTGCGACGGCCAGGACTCCTCGCGGCTCGGCCACTTCGCGCGAGTCAGGCGCCTCCTGTGGTTCGCACGCGAGGTACGACGTCAGGCAAAGAAGCCCGAAGGCGCTCCTCGGCAGTGCCCTCACTCCGTCCATCGTCACCTCGTGAGGGAACCATGCCCGAGCGGCCTCGAGCGGGGCCGACATCTGCCGAGAGAGTGACCGCCGCCGCACAGCGCGTGTCCAAAGGGATGCGCCAGGCGCGGCGCTGAGCTCGAACGAGCCGGCCTTACCTTGCAGGTCATCGCCCGGGCTCCCCGCGTGGCGCATGTTCAGGCGCAGCTCCGGACAGCGGCGCCCCTGCCGGCGTCCGAAGGAGCGAAGGAGAGAACCATGACCGCATTTGCCCTGGCGCACCTGCGCAGCGCCCAGCCCCACCCGGAGGTGTTCGAGTACATGGAGAGGATCCAGGCGACGCTGGACCCCTTCGGCGGGCGCTTCCGCATCCACGGCGCTGCGCCGGAGGTGAAGGAGGGGACCTGGCAGGGTACGCCCGTGCTCATCGAGTTCCCCACCATGGCGGCCGCGCGCGCCTGGTACGACTCGCCGGCCTACCGGCACATCCTCCCACTGCGCACGCGCCACCTCGAGGGCGAGCTCCTCCTCATCGAGGGCGTGGGGCCGGACCACGACTCGGCCCGCCTGGCCGGCGAGCTGCGCGCCCTCACCTCGCAGGTGCCTTCAGCGGCGCCGTCCTCGGTGGCCCGGCCCTGACACCTCCCGGTGCGGCCACGGGCGCCATCTGCAGTCCCTCGCCCAGGGGCTCCTCGTCCTATGCTCCCCGCGAGCTGGCAATGCGAACCCCCGACGACATCACCGAGCGGCTCTGGGCCTTCGTTCGAGGCGACGTTCCCGTGCCCGAGTTCGAGAGGTGGGTCTACGCCGAGCCGCGGCTCGAGAGCGAGCTGGGGCAGGCGCTCTTCCTGATGGCCATCTCGACCCACTTCACCGACCGGGCGGAAGTCTGGTCTCTGCGGTGCGCGCTCGCGGCCCACGCCCGGGGGCGTCCCTCGCCCGACTGCTGCTGCATCCGGCTGAGGACGCTCGACGTCGTGGACATGGGGCACTTCCAGGCACCGGCACCCGCGTTCGAGGCGGGGCGGGAGTGGTCGGATGGCGACGTCTTTCGCAGCCTGGAGCAGGTCGCGCAGCGGGGGGACCCGTATTGGTGGCTGTGGGCCGCGCGCTGCCGCTTGTGCGGTCAGGGCTGGCTCATCGGGCAGGAGGAGCGACAGAACGACGTCTTCTGCATGCTGCGCCTGGATGCACGCCAGCTGCAAGACATCGTCGCGCAGCAGCAGTGGCCGAGCGACTTCGATGCTTACGAGACGCTGCTCCGGATCGGGTTCGACAGGGGAAGGAGGGTTCGCTTCGCCGAGCCGATGACGTCGTCGATGAACGCGACGATTGCGGACCTCGCGAGGGCGCGGCCCGGCATCGCGATCTCCGAGGTCGCACGCCTTCTCAACCTCGACCTCGCCACCGCCACAGAGCTGGCGCGCAAGGCCATCGGACGCGACGGTGTCCGAATCACCTTCGATTCGGAGGCGTGACAGCGCCGAGGCATCCGTGCCGTGAAGTCACCGCGGCCTCTGCGCGAGCAGCTGCCGCACGGAGGTCCAGCGCAGCTCGGGATAGCGCGCGTTGTCGAGCGGCTGGAGCTTGCCCCGGCCGCTGAACATGTCGCGTGAGTACTGCATGCCCTGCCAGGGCGGAAACACCGCGTCGGGCTGGGGCGCAAGGCGCTTCGCGACGCGGATCATCAGTCCCAGCGTGGCGAGGTTTCCCGCCCAGAGCGTGCGGTAGCGCTCGCCGCTCACCTCGCTCACCGCCGCGGCGAGGCCGCGCGCGCTGAGGCTCTCGCCCGCGATGCGCAGGAAGCGCGGCGCCGTCCGCGCGTCCGTCGCCACGGCGGCGGTGTACGCGGCGACGTCGTCCTTCGCCGTGAAGTCGAGGAGCTGGTCCGCGTCCTGCCAGTAGAGGACGCGGTGGATGGCGGGCTGGATGAGCGGCATCTCGCGGCCCAGCATGTCCATGAAGGCGCCGTTGAGGATGGACGTCACCTGCAGGGGAGCGCGGTCCGCGCGCGCCATGAACTCCCGGCGCAGGTCGAAGTTGCGGTTGTCCCCCGGCCGCGTCTTCGTGAAGTCCGCTGCGTAGTCGGAGGGGATGAAGCGCGGGACGCCCGCCCGGACCGCCGCATCGAGCAACACGCCCTGACGCCCGACGATGACCTCGCGCAGCCCGTTGAGCGCCGAGACGACGCACGAGGCGCCCTCGAGCGCGGTCGCCAGGGCGGCGACGTCCTGCGGGTCTGCACGCACCGGCGTGGCGCCGAGCTCGAGGAGCCGGGCTGCGTCCGCCTCGGCAGCCTCCGGGCGCAGCAGCGCCCTCACCGAGGCACCGCGTGCGACCAGGGCCTTGCACAGCCGCTCACCGAGATCCCCCGTGCTACCCGCGAGCGCAACAATGGGCTGAGTCACGTGTCCATCCACCTTTTCGTTCCGCTCGAGGGCGGGGTCCGGCGCCCGCCCTGGCGCGCCTCCTTGTCGCTCATACGGAGCAGCAAGGGCATTGGTTTGTCCGGGAGGTCAGTGCCAAGGTGGCAGCGGGCGCCCTCCGGGGCTGACCCCTGGAAACGGAGAAGCCGGCTGTGATCTCGCTCCCCTTGTCGCTCATCATCTTCGCGCCCATCGGCCTCGTCTTCGTGCTCCTCACCCGCAGGGCAAGGCAGCAGGCCGCGCCGCTCGCCGCGCACTTTCAGGGCACGACCTCCTGGCTGACCGACGCGGTGTCCTTTCGCTACGGCGGGGCCCGGTGCACGCTGCGCCGGCTGGCGGGCGGCGGGGGAGTCGGCGGTGGTGGCTACTACTGCAGCCTGGTGCTCGATCTGGATGGCGGTCCAGGGGCCGTGATCGCGCCAGCCGAGGCAGTCAAATACGTGTACGCCTTCTCCGTTCCTGCGCGGCACAGCTGGGTCACCGCGGGCACCACCCGGCTGCTCGTCACCGGGCCGGCGCACGCTGCCATTGCGCGCAAGCTGTCCGACCCGGAGCTCGCGGCGTACCTTCCGCGCGTCTTTCCCCGCGCGTACTCGACCGTGAAGGTCAAGCGCGAGGTGCGGATCGAGGCCGGACGGGCCCCCTCCGTTCAGTGGGTCATGGAGCTCACGGGAATGCCTTCCGACGTGTACGAGCGCCCCGAGGTGCTGCAGCCCGTCCTGGACGACGTGCTGCGCCTGCGCGACCTCGTCACCGGATAGAGCGGCGGGGCGCGTCACGCCGGTTCTCGGCACTGCAGGGCGCGCGGACCTGCAGCCGAGACCGTCTGACTCCCGGCTCAGGTTTGCCCCGCGGCATCGCCGGACGCCTGCGGGCCTCCGCGCGCGAGTCGCAGCCGGATGGGACCGCGCGCATCGGAGGGGTCCACCACGCGGCCGCCCTGCACGATGTGCAGCCGCCCCTGCGCCACGAGCCGGCGCGCCGCCTCGCGCACCTCCTCCATGTGCGCGCGCCAGTCCGCGGGCCAGCGCGCGCGGGCAATCTCCGAGGGGCAGCAGGTCGCCCCGCGCGCACGCGCCGCCAGGGCCGCGAGGATGGCCGCCTCCAGCCCGTCGTCCGGCGCGCCTGCGCTCCGGCAGCGCGTGGAGCAGTAGCGCACCGCGTCCCAGTCGCGCTCCCACTTCTTGCGCCAGGTGATGCGGCGGCCGCAGCGAAGGCAGGGCTTCTCGGCAGGGTGCGGGGCGCTCACCCTCCAGGCCTAACGCGCAGCGCTCTCCCTCGCAGCCCCCAGGCGCCGGCGAGCACGAGCTGCAGCGCGGCATCGAGCACGAACACCGCCACGCGGTGGCGGCCGGCCGGCAGGCGCCCCGCGCGGGCATTACCCTCCCCGCATGGACGACACCTTTGCCCACGACCGCGCGGCGCTCGGAGCGCGCACCATTCCCGAGCTCATCGCGCTCCTGGAGAGCGAGGACCTGCGCACGCGCTTCCTCGCGGAGATGGTGTTGCGCGACGCCACCAGCACCTGACTCCACTTCCAGCCCGCGGGTCCGCGGGCCGAGCGCGAGGCCGCCATCCGCGAGTGGCGCGAGTGGTGGGAGGCGCACCGCGCCACCTTCAAGCGCCGCTGGGGCGCGCGCGCCGGCCCCCCGTCCCCGCTGGCGCCGGCAGAGGGGAGGGCCGGGGACGGGCTGGCTGGAGGACCGCAGCCCCGTGAGCCTCCGTGAGCTGTTGCACCCGGCGGCGTGGCGGCAGCGCCGGGGCCATGCCCGCGCGCAGCCTGCGCAGTCCCCGGCTCAACGAACGCCCCCCTGCGGCGAACAGGGGACCCAAGTCGTCCCACGCGAACAGGGCGCCCTCCTGGAGCCCGCGGAAGGAGCGGGCCCACTCGCGCGGGCCGATGACCCCGTCGCGCAGGTAGCGCACGGAGGAGGAGAGATCGTAGGGCTCCACGATCCACTTGCGTCCCTCGAGCGGACGGCCCGGCAGGACGCGCTGCCCCGTGAGGTCCAGGTACAGCGCCCGCACGACGTCCATGCCGGCGGAGTCGACGAAGAGCCGGAACGTCGCGCCGACCCGCGGGTTGACGTCCAGGAGCTTGTACTCGCCCGTGCGCGCGTCGAACTTGAAGCCGATGTCCAGGATGCCGCGGTAGCCCACCGCCCGCATGAGCTCGCAGGTCTGGCGCGCGACGGCCTCGTTCGCCACGCAGACGCCCAGGCTGGTCACGCCGGCGTACGCGGGGTACTGGCGCAGCTTCTTGCCGGTGAGCCCGAACAGGCAGCGGGACTGCGCATCGAAGTAGCCGTTGAACATCCACACCTGCTCGGAGCCTCCCGGGATGAGCTCCTGCAGCATCAGGTTCGGCGCCTCGGGGGACTCCATCCGCTCGTAGAGCGAGAGCAGCTCGTCGGCGCTCTGCACGGCCACCATCCGCGTGCCGGTGCGCTCGTAGAGCAGGACCGTGTCGATCCCCTTGAGCATCACGGGGAAGCGCGCGGCGCGGGCGTACGCCGCCACGTCGTCGCGCGAGCGCGGGAAGACGGTCTCGGGGGTGGGGATCGAGAGCCGCTTGCAGAGCTGGTACATGCTCTTCTTGCTCGCGAGGGTGCGCGCGAGGCCGGCGGGCTTCTCCGGGAAGCGGAACACCTCGCGCAGCGCGCCCGCGTGCTCGTTCACGAAGATGCTGCCCCGGTCGTCGGTGGGGATGAGGATGGGGCGCGCCCCGATGCGCCTGCCGATCCCGATCAGCCACGCGAGCGCGCCCTCCCGCTCCGGGTCGAAGGGCCAGGTGAGCCGCTCCCGCCAGTAGCGCGAGTGGGCCGCGGGCGCATCCGCGCTGCGGTGCACGCCGTGCATCCGGACGCCGAGACGCCCCAGGGTGCGCGCGATGCCCATCCCGCAGTAGCCCGTGGACAGGACCACCACCGGGACGGAGGTGTCCAGGGGCGCCGGGGCCAGGTCCACGGGCGCTGCCTCACGCCTGCGCATGTTCGAGCGACCGGGTGAGCGGAAGGGGGAGGACGGGCGCGCGCACGAGCTCGCGCCCGCAGCGGCGGTACACCTCGCCGACGTCGTCGACGTGGGACAGCACGAACTCCAGGTCCGCGAGCTGGCCGGTGCGTCGCAGGTAGGCCACGCTCGCGCTGCAGAGGAGGGCCTCCACCGGCGCTCCGCTCCAGCGCTCGACCAGGGCCCGCGTCCTCTCGTCCTCCGGCTCGTGGCCCAGGCGCAGCAGCTGCTCCGCGATCCAGGCGCAGCACAGCTGATCCTCCTCGCGGAACTCGCCGCGCGCCCCCGCGCCGATGACGGTGACCGCGTCGTGGTGCGCCGCCAGGTGCCGGGCCTGCACCCGGTAGTTGCGCAGGCACGCGACATAGGTCGGCTGCGAGGTCCCGGGCGCGCAGATGAGCGGGGTGCCGGAGGTGGAGAGCAGGACCATGGGCCGCCCCACGTCCGTGCGCGCCGCCAGCGCCGCCGGGCTGTTGGTGAGGTCGAAGCCGTACGGCATGTTCCCGCCGAGCTCGCCGACCAGGAGCGGGCTCGCGAGCTGCCGGGCGCGCCGGACCGCGGCGTCCACCGTCGCGACGGGGAAGCAGCGGCGGCCGGCGGCGAGGGCGGTGACGGCCGTGGTCGTCGCCCGGATGACGTCCACGGCCACGATGGCGTGGCCCTTCGACCTGGAGAAGGAGGGGGCGGCGCCGTCCTGGAAGCAGTGGATCGCGACCGTCTTGCGTGCGCTCATGGGTGGGCCGGACGGAGGTTGGGGAGGGCGAACGCGTCCGAGTGGAGCCCGCGCCGGAAGATCTCCACGCGCAGCAGCTCCTCCAGGCGCACGTTCCCGAGCTGCACCTGCGGCCCGAAGTGCTCGAGGAAGGCGAACTGGCTCGCCTTGGTGGGCGCCTCGAAGATCACCCGCCCCAACCCGAACAGCTCGGCGAAGGGCTCCACGTACTCGAAGCGCAGGGACCCGTCGTCACCGAAGGCCCCGACTCCCCGCGCGCTCTCGCGCGCCTCGACGACCAGCTGCTCGGCGCCGGCGTCCAGCCAGACCCGCCCCAGCGAGAGCGCCTCGCGCAGGGAGGCCTCGGTGAAGGGCCCCTCGTGCTTCTTGCCGAGCTCGAACTGCACGGCCAGCCCCCGCGCGTGGGCCCTCCGGACGATGGCGCCCGGCTCACCGGCCAGGTGCGTGAAGCCCTCGCCACACTCGATGCGCGTCACCCCCAGCTCCGCGCACAGGTCGAGGTAGGCCTCGAGCTGCCCCTGGGCGGCCGCCACCTCGAAGGGGCCCCCGCCGGTGACCGTCGGAACGCCGTGGGCCCGCGCCGCTGCGATCTTCCGCCGCGTCGTGGCCTCGTCGGCGATCAGCCAGCAGGCCATGGAGATCTTGAGCGAGGCCATCAGGTGCGCGCTCTGCGCCAGGTGCGCCTCGACCGTCAGGGGATCGTAGCCCGGGTCGAAGGGGCTGGTCAGCCGCGGGAGCTCTCGCACCCCGATGAGGTGCAGGTACTGCTGGGTGCCGTGCCGCTTCGTCATGCCGTCCATGCGCGGTGCCTCGTGGCTGCGCCAGAGAGTCTCTGCAAGTCCCGGTCACTCCAGAGGGGATGACCGCGGAGCCCCCTGGAACGCGCGGCGCCTCGCCACGGTGCCGTGAGGCCTCCCTGGGATAGGGTCTGCCCGAGTGCACGGGCACTGGACTCTGGTCGTGCGTGGGTCCGCCCCCGTCTCGCATGCACGCACGCCTGCCCTGCTACACACGGTGCGCGAGCACCAGGTCCTGGGCCCCCGTGGCCCGGAGCACCGGGACGCCGCGGTCCGCGAGCGCCTGCAGGCGCTGGTGCAGGCGGATCCCGAGCGGGCCCGGCAGCAGGGGCCTGCCGAGCAGTGAGAAGGGCCCGAAGCCGAAGGTCCGGTGCCGGAGGGGCTCGAGCCCGGCGCCCCGCAGCAGCCGGGTGAGCTTCCGATACGTCATCAGGGAGGCGAGGCCTGCGGGCCGGCGGACTCCGAGCGCGCGCGCCAGCGGACGCAGGAGGCGCCTGGCGGGGGCGAGCGCCGGCGTGCGCCGGGGGTCCAGCAGGTGGTCGAGGCGAAGGCGGTTGTCGGAGCTCAGGAGCACGTAGCCTCCCGGCCGCAGCACGCGCACCATCTCGGCGAGCGCCAGGGCCGGCGAGTACAGCCAGGGCAGCACGCCGAGCGCGACCACCAGGCGCTGCGAGCCCGCGGCGAAGCGCAGCGCATGGGCGTCGCCCTCGTGGACGGTGACCCGGTCGCTCACGCCCGCCTCCTGGACCCCGGTGCAGGCCTGCCTCACCATCTCCGCGCTCGCATCGATGCACGCCACGCGGTGTCCGCGCCGGGCGAGCGCGACCGACATGAGCGCGGCGCCACAGCCGATCTCCAGCACGGCCGAGAGCGGAGGCAGCGCCAGCGCGTCGATCCACGCGAGCGCGGTCGCGTGGCGCAGCTGGTAGATCAGGCCGGCGAGAGACTGCTGCGCGTACACGCCCTTCCAGTACCCGGCCTCCTGTGCGAACTGCGCGTTCACGCTCGCCTGGTAGGCGCGGGCGGCCGGGGCTGCGGCGGAGGGCTCGAGGAACGGGAGCAGCTGCATGCGGGCTCCAGCGGGAAGGGCAGCGCGTCAGGCGAGCTTCATCAGGAGGCTGCGGTACACCTGGCTGAGGGGACGGAGCATCAGGACTCCGAGCAGGAGGACGAAGTACGTGGCCGGCGTGTACCGGAGGGCTGCCACGTAGGCGGCCAGGCCTCGGTAGGCGTTGGCGCGCACGCCGGGCCCGCGCGCCGCGGCGGCGTCGCTCCGGACCCAGTGCAAGGCGTGGTCGAAGTCGAGGCGCTGCAGCAGGGAGCGCAGCCCGCCCGCCCCGCGGCGCGCCGGCGTGTAGAGCAGGGTGAGCGGTGCCCGAGGCCAGGCGGCCACTGCGACATAGCTGCTCAGCAGCGCGTAGTAGAACATCCCGAACGTGCGGCCGGTGATCAGCAGGAGCCCGGTGTGCCACAGCACTCCGAGGACGATGGCCGGGCGCCGCAGCCGGGGCACGAGGAAGCCGAGCGCGAGCGCCGCCTCGGTGGCGATGGCCAGCCAGTCCAGGAGGGCGGAGAGCGCCAGCGGGGGCAGCAGGGCGCTGAAGCGCGCGTAGCCCGGGTACTGCAGCACGTGGGTGACCCAGTTCTCGAAGAACTGGCCGGAGCGCCAGTCGGGGTCCAGCACCTTGTTGAGCGCCGCACCGAAGTACAGGACGACGAGCTGGAGGCGGATGAGCGAGTGCCTCTGGCGTGGCTCGTACAGGCCCGTGAGGAAGAGCACGCAGGCCGTGAAGGTCCTGTTGTTCTCGAAGTAGAGGCGCGACGACAGGAGCGCGACGAACAGGGTCGCGCCCAGCACCAGGCAACAGGTGCGCACGGCGCGGTTGAGCAGCAGAGCCGTCGTCGCCGTGAGGAACAGCGCCTGGAGCACGGGCTGGAGGGGCAGCCCGTCCAGCACGGCGACGAAGGGGAGGAAGGGGGAGGGGAGCGCCTGCACCTGCCCGGTGGCAATGAAGCTCACGGCGATGAGCTTCGCCGCGAGCAGGACGTTGGGCGGCAGCGCCGTGCCGCTCACCGCGAGCGGGTTCCAGGAGGCCCGCACCGGGCGCTCGCGCGCGAGCACGTCTGGGGACGGCACCGGGCCGTGCTCTAGGGGCGACTCCTCTAGGGGCGACTCCTCTAGGGGCGACTCCATGTCCGCTCCTCCCGGCCGTTCACGCGGTAGCGCAGCGCCACCGCGGCCTCCTCCCCGCGTCCGGAGGTCCGCTCGCGCTGCTCGAGGATGTCGATGAGGTGCTGGGGGACGTTCTCGGACAGGTCCTCGGCCGGCAGGTGGTAGCGCTGCTGGATCTCCGCCGGGGAGAGCGCACGCCCCGCCACGCGGACCTCGAGGTGGTAGCGCGTCATGTAGTCGTTCGGCGCCCAGCAGAAGTAGCGCGTGGGCCCACGCTGCTCGACGAGCATCCAGACGAGCTGGAGGAGCAGGAACGCGACACCGGCTGCCGTACGCACAGGGGCCTCCTGTCCACCAGCCCAGGCGGATGATTACGGGACCACCGAACCCACCTGGCCAGATTCGTTACCCGCCCTGCAGCCGCCACCGTACGGGAGTGCAGCCCCGTACCCCGGGGCAGACCTGCGGAGCGGAGGGCTGCGGGCTCACCCTCAACGCGAGGGCAGCGGAAAGAGCTGCACGGGGGGCGGGCCCAGCTGCGCGCCCGTGGGGGTGCTGTTCATGCGCACGGCATGGGGGCCCCGACGCCCCGCCGGGGGGCCGTCCCTGCCCGGGTCTGCGGCGTGAGGGTGGCCCGGGTGGCCTCCTCTCCCCGGGAACGCCCTGATTCTCCAGAGTTGTAAGCGGACGTAGGGGAAGCTGTGTTTGTCACCAAACGTATATTTTTTTACGCTCATGGGACGATGAGTGACGCGAACCCCGCCCAGACGGCTCTGCCCTCGAACTGGATGAAGCCCCCGGAGGCCGCTCCGCGCTGGCCGCTCGGGGCGCCCCCGCCGGAGCTCGCGCTGCAGCTGCTGCGCGGCGAGGTGGCTGCGCCGGCGGCCGCGGCCACGGTGGTGCGCCAGCTGCGCAGCGCCCTCACGGCCATCGACGAGGACGCGCTGCGCGGCGACGCGCTGTCCTTCGACCCCGCGCCGCTGCGCGCCGCGCTGGGCACGCAGCTGCGGCTCGCGCTGGCGCTCGAGCACACGGCGCGCGCCGGCGTGCCCGAGCCCGAGGCGCTCAACGTGCTGCTCGCCCAGGTGGACGGAGCGCTGGACCCACTGCGCGGCTACGAGGGCAAGGCGACGCCCGAGGTGCTCGCGCGCGTGAGCGCCGTGCGCGACGCGCTCGTGCGCGACGCGGTAGCGCTCTCCGAGGTGCGCGTGAAGGGCGTGCCGGCTGCGCAGCCCGCCGCGCAGCCCGCCGGCTTTGCCTCCAAGTCGAACGCCGCGGCCGCCCAGGGCGCGGGCAAGGTGGTGCTCTTCTCGCGGGCGGACGGCGCGCGCCAGCGCAAGCAGAAGGTGGCGCTCGCGGTGCTCGGGGCGGTGCTGATCACGGGCGCGGGCCTGCAGCTGTGGGAGATGCGCGGGTCCGGCGCTCCGCCCTACCAGAGCGTCCCCGGAGCGCCTGCCGGGCTCGGCCTGCTGCAGACCGAGGGCGCGCGGCGCATCGTGCGCACGCAGGACGGCCGCGCCCCCTCGCCCGAGCTGCGCGCCTGGCTGCACGCGCAGGAGCAGCAGGGCCTGCGCGTCGTGCCGATGAGCCCCTCCACCTTCCTTCTCGAGCCGGCGCCCGTGGGCGCCGCCCACTGATGTCCGCCCTGCGAGGTCCCTCCACCATGTCCCGTCCCGTCCTGCGCCGCGCGCTCCTCCGTGCACGCGGCTTCACCCTCGTCGAGCTGATGATCGTGGTGGCCATCGCCGGCATCCTCGCGACCGTGGCCGTCCCGCAGATGCACCTGTTCGCCCTGCGCGCGAAGCGCGCGGAGCGCGAGATCATCGTGCACTCCATCGTCATGGCGGTGCAGCAGCTGCGCACGCAGGACCTGCCCGGCATCAACGGGGTGCTCCTCGCGCAGAACCCCGTGAGTGACCCGACCACCGGGCGCGCCAACTTCAGCCAGAACCTCCCGTCGGGCGCGGCGGGCATGGCGGGCTGGGACAAGCTCGGCTTCTTCCCCTCGGGCCAGCTCTACCTGCGCTACTCGGGCACGGCCACCTTCAGCGGCACCACCGGCACGCTGACGCTCCTGGTGGACGGCGACCTGGACGGCGACAACCTCGTGAGCACCACCCGCTACGATTACACGTGGTGGGAGGGGATGTGGGCTCCGGTCGGCGAGCCCGTGAAGCTCGGCGACGACTGGTAGGCGCCGCCCGGCAGTTCGGTCCGGAGGCAGAGGGACACACCGGGCCGCGCGTCCCACGCGCGCCTTGGACCTCGCGTCGCTTGACGCCCGCGGAGTGACGGGAGAACGCTCGTCCCGTCAGCGACCGTGGAAGGCGGCCGCGAGGAGGTCCCATGCCCTGGCACCGTCTTCGACGCCGACCGCTGCAGGACGCAGCGGCCGACGCGCGCTACGCCCTGCGCGGCCTGCGCCACAGCCCCGGCTTCGCGCTGGCGGCAGTGCTCACGCTGGCCCTGGGCATCGGGGCGTCCACGGCCGTCTTCAGCGCGGCCCACGCCGTGCTGCTCGCGCCGCTGCCGTACCCGGCGCCGGAGCGGCTGGTCCGCATCTTCCAGCAGAGCTCGCCCACCAACCGCTGGACGGTGAGCAACGCGGACTGGCAGGCGCTGCGCGACCAGCGCCCGCCCAGCCTCGCCTCGGTGGCGCTGCTGCAGGCGGGAGGCGCGGCGCTGTCCACGCCCTCGGGCGCGCAGTGGGTGCGGGTGGCGCGCGTCACGGCGGGCTTCTTCACGACGCTGGGGGTCCCGATGGCGCGGGGCCCTGGCCTGCGCGAGGGCGACGACCGGCCGGGCGCGCCGCCTCTCGTCGTGGTGAGCGAGGCCTTCGCGGCGCAGCACCTGGGTGGAGGAGACGCGCTGGGGCGCACGCTGGTGCTGGACCGGGTGCCGCACACCGTGGTGGGCGTGCTGCCGGGCGGGGCGCAGCGGCACGCCGGGGTGCTCGCGGACCTGTGGCCCGTGCTCCAGCTGTCCGCGCCCGAGCGCCGCGGCCCCTTCGGCTTCGTGGCCATTGCCCGCCTGCGCGAGGGCGCGACGCTGGACGCCGCCGCGCGCGAGCTCGACGTGCTCAGCCGGCGCCTCTTCCCCCTGTGGGCCTCGAGCTTCCGCGACGCCAACGCCCGCCTCACGCCCTACCGCCTGCACGACGTGCTCACCGCCGACGCGTCGCGGCCGCTCGGGGTGCTCGCGGGGGCGGTGGGGCTGGTGCTGCTCATCGCGGTGGCCAACGTCGCGAACCTCGTGCTGGTGCGCGCGGCGGGCCGCGAGCGGGAGCTGGCGGTGCGCGCGGCGCTCGGCGCAGGGCGGGGACGGCTGGCGCGGATGCTCCTCACCGAGAGCTTCGTGCTCGCGGGCCTCGGAGGCCTGGCGGGGCTCGCGCTCTCGGTCGCGGGGCTCGCGGCGCTGCGTGCGGTGGGGCCAGCGCTGCCGCGCCTGGAGACCGCGGGCCTGGACGCGCGCGCGGTGGGCTTCGCGCTCGTGCTCGCGCTGGTGAGCGGGGCCCTCGTCGGCCTCTACCCGCTGGCGCTGGGGCTCACCCGGCCGCTGGCCGCGTCCATGCGCTCGGGCGATGCGCGCGCGGGCGCCTCGCGCGGCGCGCGGCTGGTGCAGGGCGGCCTCGTCGTCGGGGAGCTCGGCCTCGCGCTGCCGCTGCTGCTGGGGGCGGGGCTGCTGCTCGCCTCGTTCCTGCGGCTGCAGCAGGTGGACGTGGGCTTCGCGCCCGAGCGCATCCTCACCGCCACGGTGAGCGAGCCGGGGAAGGGCGAGCCCGACCCGGTGGCGCTGGAGCGCTTCTGGGCCGCGGTGCTGGAGCGCGTGCAGGCGGAGCCGGGCGTCGAGTCGGCAGCGCTCACCACCTCGCTGCCGCCCGACAACGGCGGCGACGTGAACAACTTCAACCTCGTGGACCGGCCCGTCGGCCCGGACGAGTCCGAGCCCACCGCGCCGTGGGCCTGGGTGACGCCGGGGCTGCTGCCCACGCTGGGCGTACCGCTGCTCGACGGCCGCGCGCTGCAGGCCGGGGACGGGGGAGCGAACGGGCCGCCGGTGGCGCTGGTGAGCCGCGCCTGGGCGCAGCGCCACTACCCGGGGGAGAGCGTGCTGGGCCGGCAGTTCCGCTCCGGTGGGTGCAGCGACTGCCCGCCGACGACCGTGGTCGGCGTGGTGGGGGACGTGAAGTACCTGGGGCTCGCCCAGGGCGCGGAGGCCGTCTA
The DNA here is from genome assembly GCF_009659535.1 of Aggregicoccus sp. 17bor-14. NCBI lineage: Bacteria > Pseudomonadati > Myxococcota > Myxococcia > Myxococcales > Myxococcaceae > Aggregicoccus > Aggregicoccus sp. 17bor-14. The sequence continues at coordinate 275,188 of NZ_VJZZ01000003.1, read as the reverse complement.
CGAGCCGGCGCGCGGCGGCCCCTTCCGGACCATGAACCTCGTGCTCCGCTCGAGCCTGAGCGCCGCAGCGCTCGCGGGGCCCCTGCGCGAGGCGGTGCGCGCGGTGGACGCGGACGCGCCGGTGCGCGACCTCTCGCCAATGGAGGAGCGGCTCGCCACCTCCGTCGCCACGCCGCTGCGGCTCACGTGGCTGGTGGGCGCGTTCGCCACGGTCGCGGTCGCGCTCGCGGCGCTGGGCGTCTTCGGCGTGATGGCGTACGCGGTCGCGCAGCAGCGCCGGGAGCTCGGCGTGCGCATGGCGCTGGGGGCAGCCCCCGGGGCCATCGTGCGCGGGGTGATGAGGCAGGGGGCGCTGCGCGCGCTGGCGGGCCTGGTGCTGGGGCTCGCCGCGGCGCTGCCGGGCACGCGCGCGCTGCAGTCCGTCCTCTTCGAGGTGCGGCCCACGGAGCCCCTGGCGCTCGCCGCCGCGGCGCTTGCGCTCCTGGGGGTGGCGATGCTGGCCTGCTGGGTGCCGGCGCGCCGCGCCGCCCGCATCCCGCCTGCCGAGCTGCTCGCCCGCGAGTGAGCGCGGGCGGCGCAGCGGGCCCTCTTGCCCTGGGTTACGGCACGGGGCAGAGCTGGATTCTGTTGTCCGTGCAGCGTGCAACCTTCACCGTCTCCGTGCTCGAGGCGTTGCCCGCGTCCTCGGCGCGCAGGGTCACGGTCCACGGCGGCGGCAGGCCCGTGACGTCGACCTGCGCAACCCAGTGGCACGGCGTCGCCTCGAGGTGCACCGGTGCGTCGAAGTACGGGATGCCCTGGCGAAAGACGATCTCGGAGATCCGATCCCCCACCTGCAGGGTGCGCCGGAACGAGGTGTCCGTCTGACAGGCGTGGACGCGGAAGGTGAGGACGTCGCGCTCCCAGTCGATCCACCCATTCGGCTGGCCGTCGTCACGCCGCGCGAACGCAGCCATCGGGGCCTGCGCGTACGTGGTGAAGCGGATCTCCTCTCCATTCGCCAGCGTCGCAGCGAGGACGTTCCGCCCCGGCGTCGGCCCCAGCACCCAGTAGCTGTTCCCCTGTAGCGGGTTGCAGGAGCCCGGGACGCACGCGTCCTCCACCAGCCAGCCGAGGGAGGTAGTGCGCACGGTCGCACGCGTCGGGTTCCCCTCGAGCGCCAGGTGCCCGCCCCCCTCGAGTACGGTCAGCGTCACGTCCGTGCTCGTCGCGTGGCCGAAGGCATCGAACACCCGGAAGTTCGGCGCGACCGCAGGCTTGCCGCCGGGAGCGCCGCCCACCAGCTCGGTGACCACGTGCTCGAAGCGGACGCCCGGGCCGGGCATGATCGAGATGCTGAGGCTCGCGCGTACCTGACCGAGCGTCGCCGCGGCACCCGCCGTACCGATCGTCCCCGAGAGCGCCCAGTCCATGCGCGCGACGCCGTCCGCACCGGACACGCTCGTCGCGGCAGCAGGCGTCGCATCGGCGGTGACACGCTCCCAGCCGACCTGGACGTCGGGGACCCTGTTGCCGTGCGCATCCAGGACCTCGACCGCCAGCGTGGCAGTGCCTCCGGCGGGCCCGGTCGACGGCGACGAAGGCGCCACCCGGAGCCCGACCGCGGGGCCCGGCAGCGCCGTGGCCGTGAACTCTGCGAGGACCCGCGCCTCGCCGGTGCCGCTGTCCACCATCCGCGCCTCCACCTTCTGGGGCTCGGCGGTGGTCATGCCCAGCGTCCAGCGCTCGCGCACGTAACCATCGCTGTTGGTGGTCCCCGCACCTGCGAACGCGCTGCCGCCGCCAGACGTCACCACGAAGGAGATGGTCTGACCCGCGATGGGCTCGTCACGCTCGTCGACGAGGCGCGCGACGAGCGGCTCCGCCAGGGCCTCACCGATGCGGCCCGTCTGTCCGCTTCCGCTCACGATGAGGCGCTGCGTCTGACGACCGTCCGCTCCTTCCGGGCTGCCGCCCCCCCCCCCCCCCCCCCCGCACCCCGACAGCACCGCTGCGACGAGCGCCAGCACTCCCAGACCGCACCGATTCACGAGCAGCTCCCCTCCACGGACGTGGACGCTGCGAGGTAGATACTGCCCGGGAGCGGCACAAGCCGTGAACCGCGTCTTCCCTGACGGTGAACAGTGTGGCGTGGGTTCGGGGCTGCGCGCGCCCCTTGCCCTGCGTGAGGGCGAGCGCGGGCGGGCACCTGAACCAAGGGGTGAGGGGCAGGTGCCGCACACGGTGCTAGCGGCCGCAGCGGGCCCACCCGGGCTCACTGCCGAGGAGGATGCCATGTCCACTGCCGAGCCGATGACCGCGTCCCAGCCCACCGATGCCCGCGCCGCGATCGCGCAGAACAATGCGCGCTTCATGGAGGCGGTCTCGCGCGGGGACGCAGGCGCCCTGGCGGCGCTCTACACCGCCCAGGCCCAGGTGCTGCCCGCCAACGCGGGACCCGTCCAGGGCCCGCGAGACATCGAGGCGTTCTGGGCAGGCCTCATCCAGGCCGGCTTCAAGGCGGGGCGCCTGGAGACGCTGGACGTGGAGGCCGGCGGCGCGCTCGCCGTGGAGACCGGGCGCTACCGGCTCACCCTCGCGCCCCCGGGCGGCGCGCAGGTGACGGACGAGGGCAAGTACCTGGTCGTGTGGCACCGCGAGGCGGACGGCACGTGGCGCATGCACCGCGACATGTTCAGCTCCAGCCTGCCCCCGCAGCCCACGGTGCACTGAGGCGCGCCGCTCGCGCACGACGAGGGCGCCCGGGCGTTCTTCAGTGCCGCACGGCGTTCTCGTCGAGGAAGCGCAGCACCGTGTCGGCGACCTCCTGCCAGCCGTGGTCGATGGTGAGCGAGTGGCCTCGGCCGGGGATCTTCACGAGGCGGGTGGGATTCGGGTTGTGCTTGTAGCGCCCGTACGACGCATGGGCGATGGCCCACGGGACCGTGTGGTCGCGCTCCCCCGAGACCACCAGCAGCGGGCCGCGGTCGCTCCGTCGGGTGTCGACGTGCGCCTCGGTGCGTGGGTTCAGGTTCGCGAACGCCATCTGGAACAGCGCCATTCCGGGGGCGGGGACCGCTTCGCGCTCGTAGAGGACCTTCGCTTCCTCCTCGGGGAGGGCGTTGGCGAAGCCGTAGCGGAACTGCTCGTACGTCAGCGGCACCCCGCGATGCCGGTTCCGGGGATCGCGCAAGCCGATCGATGCCACCTTCAACGAGGAGTACGGCAGCGGCAGCACGCCGCGGAACGGCCCGGGATCGATCGCCGCCGCGCCGGCGGCCAGGCCGCGGCCCGCGAGGATCTGGGTGATCAGGCCGCCGGTGGAGTGACCGATCACGATGGGTTTCTGGCGGAGCTGGCCAATCACTTCTTCGAAGTGAGCGGTGACGCTGCCGAGCGACTGTCCTGCGACGGCCTCCGGGTGGGCGCGCGCCTCCTCCACACTCGGTGGGTCGTCGGGCCAGTCCGGTGCCAGCGTTGCATACCCCTGCTTCTCGAAGTGCTCGCGCCAGGGCTTCCAGCTTCCGGCGAGCAACCACAGCCCATGCACGAACACCACCGGCGTCCGCCCCGATGCGTTCGCAGCCTCGACCTCTTGCTGCTCTCTCTGAGTCAGTGCCATGCCCCCAGGTTGCGTCCGGACGTGCACGCAGTCAGCTGAGGAGGTGAGGACCGGCTCGCCGCTCGCACGAGGCTGCGTCGGCAGAGCTCTGGATGCAGCGCTGCGCTGCCCCCGAAGACTGGTACGAAGGTCCATGTCCGGGAAGAGGACGCCCTCTTCCACGCAGTCCTGCGTGCAGAGAATCCGCTCGGGCCACGGCACGTCGTCCAGCGTGACGACCGGGAGCCGTGCTCACCGCGGTCCGGAACCAAGCGCCTGAAGTGGACGACCCTCCTTCGCGAGCGGCGCGCGGGGTGCAATGTGTGCTCGTGCAGCGAGAGGCGTGCGCCCCCCCGTGAGGCTGGCTACGCTGAGGCGATGTCCTTCGCCTTCGGCGTCGTCCTCACCGGCTTTCTCCTGTTCGGCCTGTCGCTGATGGGCGTGGCCTACGCCGTGGCGGCGGTCGTCTGCTTCCGCAGGCGGCACCGGGTGGCGGTGGCCCTCCTCGCCGTGCCGTCGCTCTGTGCGCTGACGTTCGCCGTCTCCATCGTCGTCCGGTTCGTCAGGGAGATGACCCCGGACACAGGCATCGACGACCCCGCGAGGGTCAGCCGCGCCGTCTCCGCGCAGGACCTCGTGGGCAGCTGGGGCGAAGGGCGGGAGGCCGTGACCTTCCAGGGTGACGGCACCGCCCGCACGGCAGATGGCGCGCTCTGGCGCTGGAAGCAGCGCTACCGCAACGCCTTCGTGATGAGCCTCGTCGGCGCGGAGCCCGCGCGTGAGCGGTGCTGGATCGGCCTGCGCCAGGGAGACGACATGCTGCTCTTCTCCGTGGACAGCTGCTTCGACGAGGCGAAGGGCTGGGCTCTCGGAGCGGCGCTGCGCCGCAACGACTGAGCACGGCGCTCCAGTGCTGTGCGTCCGCGGAGCTTCAGTCGGCGTTGACCGCCTGCTCCAGCGCGCCGCGCTGGCCGCTCGCATCCACTCGAAACGCCTTCCCCCTCTCGATGAGCAGCGCCTCCCGCGTGCCCGCGGCATGCCCGACATCGACGCGCAGGACGGCGCCGCCGTAGTCGGAGCCGACGTGCTCCACCAGCGTGTGGCCGATGACCAGGTGGCGGACGCCGAAGTGCTGCAGCACCTGCTGCACTTGCGCCGGGGTGGCCCTCGGGATGCCGGGCATGTCCATGGCGAGGCCCCGGTACCAGAGCACCCCGAGCGGCCCCCGGATGACCGCCTTCGCCCGGGCATCGGTCAGCTCGCGCGGGTCGCGGGTCAGCGACGTTGCCGCGAGCCGGTCGACCTCGTCCAGCGTGGGCCGCAGCGCCAGCGCCTCGGGGCTGAGGCCCCCGTGCATGAACAGGTAGTCGCCGACCCTGAGGAGCACCGGCTTGCTGCGCAGCCAGCGGCCGAGCTCGCTGTGCTCGTCCCACAGCGCCTGCGGCGCCTGCCCCGTGAGGCGCAGCGTCTCGAGGTACTTCGGGTGTTGGTAGCGGGTCTGGCCGGTGAGCAGCATCTGCTCGTGGTTGCCGAGCACGTAGTGCACGGCGCCCCCTGCGGCGCGCGCCTCGGCCTCCATCCGGTAGACGAGCCAGAGCAGCGGCAGCACGTGGGGGCCACGGTCCACCAGGTCGCCCACCAGCACGAGGTGGCCCCTGCCGAAGCGCCAGTGCAGCCGCGCATCGAGCACCCCGTTGTGCTGCATCAGCGAGGTGAAGGCGTCGAACTGTCCCTCCAGGTCGGAGGCGACGAGCAGGCGGGACGGCATCGGGAAGTGCGTCGCCCCGCGGGGATGGGCCTTGCGCAGCGGGACCTCGAAGCGGTGCGCCCCGGCGGAGTCGACCTCCACCTCGACCTCGGCCCCCGCGAGCGCGCTGCGCGTCGCCTCCACCACGCCCTGGTCATTGCGGCGCACGCGCAGCTGCTCGCGCTTGCCGTCCTGCAGGAACACGTAGGGCCCGTCGATGCTCGCCGCAGCTCCGGCGTCGCGCGCGGCCGCCGGCAGCGCGCCCAGGGCCACCGCCAGGAGGCAGGTAACCCCGAGGCTCGTCCTCCGTGTCATCGGCCCTCCGTCACGCAGCGCCCCGTGGCGAAGGCCTCGGACGCGCTCACGCGGAGCTCCCGGACTCGAGCGCCGCGCCGGTGGCGAGCACCTCGTCCACCACGCTCTGCACGTCCGCGGGCCGGGTGCGGTGGTTGACGAAGCAGGCGCGCAGGCAGAAGCGCCCGCCCAGCACGGCGTTGGAGAGGTACACGCGTCCGCGCGCGTTGAGGCGGGGCAGCAGCGACGCGTTGAAGGCGTCGCGCTGCGCCTCCGGCACGCGCCCCACGTACTGGAAGCACACTGCGCTCAAGGGACCCTGCCCCACGTGCTGCAGACGCGGCTCGCGGCGGATGGCCTCGCCCAGGGCCTGCGCGTGCGCAAGGTCGCGCCCGATGGCGTCGCGGAAGGCGGCGAGCCCGTGGTAGCGCAGGGAGAGCCACAGCTTGAGCGCGCGAAAGCGCCGGCTCAGCTCCAGGGACTCGTCGAAGAAGGCGAAGCCCTCCACGTCCCCGGCGCCGCCCAGCACCGCCGCGTAGTCGCCCGTGTGGCTGAACGCAGCGCGCGCGCGGCCCGCGTCCTTGAAGAGGAAGAGCCCGCAGTCCACCGGCTGGTGCAGCCACTTGTGCGCATCCAGCGAGAGCGAGTCCGCGCGCTGCAGGCCCCGGAACAGCTCCGGACGCGCGAGCGCGGCGAGCCCTCCGTAGGCTCCGTCCACGTGCAGCCACAGCCCGTGCGCCGCGGCCACGTCCGCCACCGCCTCGAGCGGGTCCACCGCGCCCGTGTTCACCGTGCCCGCGCTGGCCACCACCGCGATGGGGCGGCGCCCCGCAGCCAGGTCCTCCTCCACCGCGCGCGCGAGCGCCCCGGGCACCAGCCGCATCCCGGCGTCCACCGGCAGGAGGCGCAGCGCCTTGCGGCCCAGTCCCAGCAGCGCCATGGCCTTGGGGATGGACATGTGCACCTCGCTGGAGGCGTACACCACGCCGCCCGGCTGCACGCCGTCCTCGTTCGCGGGCGCACGCGCCTCGCGCGCCAGGGCGAGCCCCATGAGGTTGGCCGCGGAGCCGCCTCCGCAGAGGCTGCCGCCGAAGCCCTCGCAGCCCACCGCGCGTGCCAGCTCCCGCACCAGCGCGCGCTCGAGGCTCACCGCCGCGGGCGCGCTGCGCCACGCGGTGGTGTTCTGGTTGAGCACACTGGTGAGGAAGTCGCCCAGCGCGCCCATGGGGCTGCCCGCGCCGAACACGTAGCCGAGGAAGCGCGCGTTGTAGGCGCGGCACGCGTCCATCAGGGGCAGCAGCGCGTCGAGCGCCGCGTCCCCCAGCCCCTCCTCCGGCAGCGCCCCGTCGAACAGCGCCTCCGTCTCCTGCCCGCGCGCCGCGGGCGTGATGGGGCGCGCGTCCAGCCCCTGCAGCCAGCCGGAGGCGAGCTCCGAGACGCGCTGGCTGAGGCGGCGGAAGTCGGCTTCCGGGAGGTCGAGCGGTGAGGGCGTCATGGCAAGGCCGGTTGTAGCGCCTCCCGGGGGGCGGCGTGCACGTGGACGCGGGTGCCGACTGTCTCCGCTGGGACGCGCCCGCGCCTACGGCTTTCGCGCCGCGCGCAGGATGCGGACGGGTGGGGTGAGCTGCTGCCCGCTCGCAGGGGCCTGCTGGATGGCGCGCACCACGTCCATGCCCTTCACGACCTTGCCGAAGGCCGCGAAGCCCTGGCCGTCCGGGTTGCGCTTGCCGCCGAAGTCGAGCTCGGGCTGAGCGCCGAGGCAGATGAAGAAGTCCGCCTGGGCGCTGTCGGGCGCACCGCGCGCCATGGAGAGCGTACCGTCCAGGTGCTTGAGTCCCGTTACCCGCGTGCGCTCCAGGGGAATCGGGGGGAGCAGCTCGGCCTCGCGGGCCGGGTCGGTGCCGCCCTGGATGACCTCGATCTTCACCGCGCTGTTCGGCTGGTTGTCGGGCTTCACCGTGCGGTGGAAGAGCCCGCCGTCGTAGAGGCCCGCGTCCACGTAGGCGAGGAAGTTGCGCACCGTCTGCGGCGCGCGCGCCGCGTCGAGCTGCAGCTCGATTTCACCCTTCTCGGTCTGGAGTACCACCCGCACCGGGGAGGCCTTGGCTTCCGGGGCTTTGGCCTTCTTCTTCGGCGCGGCAGCGAGGGCAGCGGTGGAGAGCGCGAGCAGTAGGGCGAGGAGGGCAGGGGAGAGGGGTCTCATCGGAGCCATCTAAGCGCGGGCGCCCCTCCGGGGTCACCTTCCCGGCAGGAGCCTGCCCGTGGACTGGAGGAAGGCAGCGTCCAGGGAAGCGCGGCCTCCCCCGGGGGGGCCTGCTGCCGCCGGCCGCCGGGCGCTATGCTGCGCAGCATGCGCTCCGCACTGCTCCCGCTGCTGCTGCTCGCCACTGCACCCGCCTGCACCGCGGCGCGCGTGCAGGCCCCGGAGGCACCGGTCGAGACAGCCGCCCACGCGCTGCCCTTCGTGGTGGACGACGCGGAGCGGGCGCTCGCGGCGGCGAAGGCCCAGGGGGTGCCGCTCTTCGTGGACCTGTGGGCGCCCTGGTGCCGCCCCTGCCTCGCGATGCGCGCGAACGTGTTCACGGACGCGGCGCTCGCGCGCTACGGACGGCGCTTCGTGTGGCTCGAGCTGAACACCGAGCTGGCGCAGAACGCGGCCTTCCTGGAGGAGTACCCCTTCGACGTGCTGCCCACCCTCACGGTGCTCGACCCCCGCAGCGGCAAGGTGCTGGTGCGCTCGCCCGGCAGCGCCACGGTGACGCAGGTCGCCGCGCTCCTGGAGAGCGGCGAGCGCGCCTACTGGGGCCCGGGCGCAGGCCTCGAGGCCGAGCTCGCGCGCGCCGATGCGCTGCTCGGGGCGGGCCACGTCGCGGAGGCCGTGGACGCCTACGCCCGCACGCTGCAGCTCGCCCCTCCCGACTGGGAGCGGCGCGGCCGCGCGCTGGAGTCGCTGCTCTCCGCGCAGGGCCGTGCAGGCGCCCACGAGGCCTGTGCGCGCACGGCCCAGTCGGAGCTCGCGCGCCTGGAGCGCTCGCCCCGGTGGGCGGCCGTCGCGGCGAGCGGGCTCGGCTGCGCACTGGAGACGAAGGACGCGGGCCTCCAGGGCGCGCTCGAGGCCCGGGTGCGCGAGGCGCTCGCCCCGCCCCTCATCGAGCTGGTGCCGGAGGACCGCTCCGCCCTCCACCAGTCGCTCGTGCGCGCGCGCCGCACGGCGAGCGACGCGCCCGGCGTGCGCGCGGCGGCGGAGGCGTGGCTCGGCTTCCTCGAGCAGGAGGCGGCGCGCGCGCCCACCGCCGAGGCGCGCGCCGCCCTCGACTCGCACCGGGTGAGCGCCGCGGTGGCGCTCGGCGCGCCGGAGCGCGCCGTGGCGGCCCTCGAGCAGAGCGAGCGCGACCTTCCCGGCGACCCGAACACGTCGACGCGGCTCGCGGGGCTCTACCACGCGCAGGGCCGGCTGGCGGACGCCATTGCGGCGAGCGGCCGCGCCGTGACGAAGGTGCAGGGCCCACGGCGGCTGCGGGTGCTCCGGGACCGTGCCACCCTCCTGGAGATGGCGGGACGGCGCGCCGAGGCCATCCGCACCCTCGAGGAGGCGCTCACGTACGCGGAGGACCTCAGCCGGGTGCAGGTGCCCACGCGCACGCGCGATGCCCTGGAGAGGCAGCTGAGGGCGCTGCGCAGCGAGCCGGCCCCGGAGCACTGAGACCCAGGCTCCCGAGGCGCGCGAGGCTCCAAGTGCCCACGGTTGCTCGGCTTCGGTGCTCCAGCAGGAGCGGCGCCGCGGATGGGGGAGAGCGAGCGGGCAGGCGAGCAGCGGTGCAGGTAGGAGATCCGATTCCAGTCACTCGCACGCAACGGGATTGCAACGGGCGCTTCCAATGCGGCGCTCGCCTCTGTCATCATCTGGTCCTGCGGTTCTGCTGGTTCGCCTCTTTCTGATTCGCCTCCTGGAGAGTGCCCCGTGATCACGACCCTGCTCCCTGCGCTGTGCCTCACGCTCGCCACCTGCGGTGCGTGGGCGCGCTGGCGGGCGCAGCACGCGGCGTGCGCGGTGGTGCTCGTCTCGCGGCGGCGCTGAGGATCCCCCCCAGCGCTGCGACGTGAGGCGCCAACCCCTCACCCCGTCCCCCTGCGTGCGCAGGGGGCGAGGGGGGCTCTCATGACAGCGCAGCAGGAGCGCGCGCGGGTGTACCGCGAGCGCGCATTGAAGGGCGAGGCCGTTCCCGTGTCCCGGGAGCTGCCCGCAGACCTGGACACCCCCCTCTCCACCTACCTGAAGCTGGGCGGAGGCCACGAGCGCGGCTTCGTGCTCGAGAGCTGCGTGGGCGGCGAGCGCTTCGGCCGCTACAGCTACGTGGGCACCTCGCCCTCGGGGCGCGTGCGGCTGGATTCGAAGGGCGCCACGTTGATCCGCGGAGGCCGCGAGGAGCGGCGCGAGGGCGCACCGCTCGAGGTGCTGCGCGCTCTCTGGCGCGAGCACGCGGTGGCGACGCTGCCGGGCGAGGCCCCCTTCGTGGGCGGGCTCGTGGGCTACCTCGGCTACAACTGCGCCTCGTGGTTCGAGCGCCACGTGCCGGACCGCCACCCCCACACGCTCGCCTTCCCCGACTCCGAGTGGATGCTGCAGGACGCCTTCGTCACGCTCGACTCGCGCGCGCAGACGCTCAAGGTCACGGCGCTCGCGAGGCCCGCGCAGCATGCGAGCGCGGAGGGGGCGCTGCGGGCCGCCGAGGGACAGGTGGAGGAGCTGGTGGCGCGCCTGCGCCGGCCGCTGCCGGAGGAGGCCTATCGCGCCGCGGGCGGAGTCGCGGGCGCGGAGGGAGCGCAGGCGACGTGGGACCGGCCGGGCTTCGAGGCCGCGGTGGCGCGCGCGCAGGAGTACATCCGCGCGGGCGACTGCATGCAGGTGGTGCTCGCGCGGCGCTTCGAGGCGCGCGGGGCGCCGCGCCCGCTCGCGCTCTACCGCGCGCTGCGGCGGGTGAACCCGTCCCCGTACCTGTTCCTCGTCGAGCTCGGGGAGCCGCGCGGTGAGGCGCGGGCGCTGGTGGGCGCCTCGCCCGAGCTGCTGGTGCAGGTGCGCGACGGCGACGTGGTGGTGCGCCCCATCGCCGGCACGCGGCGGCGGGGCGCGAGCGAGGCGGAGGACCGGGCGCTCGAGGGCGAGCTGCTCGCGGACCCGAAGGAGCGCGCCGAGCACACCATGCTCGTGGACCTGGGGCGCAACGACGTGGGCCGCGTGGCCGCGCCGGGCAGCGTGCGTGTGGAAGAGCTCATGACGGTGGAGCGCTACAGCCACGTGATGCACATCGTGAGTCAGGTGCGCGGGCGGCTGGGCGAGGGGAAGGATGCGCTCGATGCGCTCGCGTGCGCCTTCCCCGCGGGCACGGTGTCCGGTGCGCCGAAGATCCGCGCGATGCAGATCATCGACGAGCTGGAGCCCATTCGTCGTGGCCCCTACGCGGGCGCCGTGGGCTACCTCTCCTTTGGCGGGACGCTGGACCTGGCCATCGCGCTGCGCACCTTCTTCGTGGAGGGCACGCGCGCGATGTGGACCGCCGGCGCGGGCATCGTCGCGGACTCGGTGCCCTCGCACGAGGCGGACGAGACCGAGCACAAGGCAGGAGCGCTCGCGGCCGCGCTGCGGCTCGCGCGCGAGGAGGAGGGCGCGTGATCCTCGTCATCGACAACTACGACTCCTTCACCTTCAACCTCGTGCAGCTGCTCTTCACGCTGGGCGCCGAGGTGCAGGTGGTGCGCAACGACGAGATCGACGCGGCCGGCGTGCGCGCGAGCGGCGCGAGCCACCTCGTGGTCTCTCCCGGCCCCTGCACGCCGCACGAGGCCGGGGTGAGCGTGGAGGCCATCCGCGAGGCGCAGGTGCCAGTGCTCGGAGTGTGCCTCGGGCACCAGTCCATCGGTGCGGCCTTCGGCGGCCAGGTGGTGCGCGCGCCCGAGCCCGTGCACGGGAAGTCCGCGCACATCCGGCACGGCGGGAAGGGGCTCTTCGAGGGCCTGAGCCCCGGCTTCGAGGCGGCGCGCTACCACTCGCTGGTGGTGCGCGCCGAGGACCTGCCCCGGGAGCTCGAGCCCACCGCGTGGAGCGAGGACGGGCTCATCATGGGCCTGCGCCACCGCGAGCGCCCGGTGGTGGGCGTGCAGTTCCATCCGGAGAGCGTGCTCACGCCCGAGGGACCGCGGCTGGTGAAGAACTTCCTCGAGGGGCGGCTGTAGCTCCGCGCGGTTCCATTGCACCGCGGCTGGGGCCGGCATAGGTAGGGCGGGCGCGCGCGGAGGCCGGCGCCCGGCTTCCGGACCCGCGCCGACAGGGAGCGACCATGACCGGCCGGCACACGCTGCTCGCGCTCGCGCTCGCGCTGGCGCTCGGCGGAGCGCTGGCGGCTGGGGCGCAGCCAGCGCCGGCGCCGGCCGCTCCGGCGCAGCGCACCGACCTGCCGCTCACCCTGGTGCTGAGCGGCGGGGTGAGCCTGGGCTCCTACGAGGCGGGGCTGGGCTGGACGGTGGTGGAGTTCGCGCGGCGCGTGCCGGAGCTCACCATGGACGCGCGCGCCGGGCGGCCGCGCCTCGTCGCGGCGACGGGCGCCTCGGCCGGCAGCATCAACGCGCTGCTCTCGGCGCTGCTCTGGTGCGCCGCGCCGCAGTCGCGCGCCGACAGCTCCGTGGACCACAACCTGCTGCGTGACACGTGGGTGCCCGTGGGCCTGGACCGGCTGCTGCCGGACCAGGCCTCGGCGTACCAGCCCGGCGACGGGCTGCTCGCGAGCCGGCCCCTGGTGCAGACGCTGGACGCGCTCGGCGCCTCGCTGCTCACCGCGCGCGGCGGGCGCACCTTCCGCCCCGGCTGCCAGCTGCCCGTGGGCATCACCGTCACCCGCAGCGGCGCCGAGGAGCGGGAGGTGGCGGGCATCTCCGTGCGCACCCAGCGCTTCGTCGTGCCCTGGCGGCTCGAGGTGACGCCGGACGGGAGGCCCCGCTTCGGGGGACTGCCGCTCGAGCAGGCCCGCGAGGAGGAGGACGACGTGCTGTGGCTCGCCGAGCGCCCCGAGCCGGGCGGGGGCAGCGCGCTGCCGTGGAGCCAGGTGTCGCAGGGCGTGCTCGCCTCGGCCGCCTTTCCGGCCGCCTTCGCGCCGCGGGTGCTGTGCGACTGCAGCGCGCGCTGCCCAGCCTCGCAGCAGGTGACGCCCGAGCGCTGTCCGACGCCGGCGGGAGGCTCTGGTGCACTCACCTGTCCCGCGCGCTCGGTGCGCGGCGAGCCGCTCACGCTGTGTCGGCGCAGCTACGTGGACGGCGGCATCTTCGACAACGCGCCGGTGGGGCTCGCCATCGATCTCACCGAGTCCAGCCTCGAGCCCGCCCCGCTGCAGCCCGCCACCTACCTCTTCGTGGACCCGGAGCTGCGCCGGCTCGCGCCCGGGGGCGCCAGCGCGCCGGCCCCCTCGCGGGAGGGGGTGGAGGGCGCGCTGCAGCTGCTCGGAGAGCTGGTGAGCACCGGACGCAGCGCGGACCTCGCGCGGGCGATCCGCGCCGGCGGCTGGAACCGCACGACGCGCAGCCTGCTGCTGCAGGCGAGCGTGGCGCTGGTGCCCTTCATCGACCTCTCCCAGCAGCTGCAGGCGCTCTCGGTGGGCAAGCCCGCGCCCCTGCCGATGCTCGCGGTGCCGCGCGGCCTGTCCGGGCGGGGGCTGCGCGCTGCGGTGGGGCGCATGCTGCTCGGATGCCAGGCGGATGGGGCGGCCGGGGCGCGCGAGGAGCAGCAGCGGCTGCAGGCCTGCGCGCAGGCGGTATCGGCCATCGCCGGCGGAGCGCGGGTGGCGGAGGCTGCGCCGCTCACGGACGAGGAGGTGGAGCAGCTCGCGCAGCAGGTGGCGGCGCGGGCGGAGCGCGAGCTGGCCCGCCTGGGTGACGGCTCGGGAGACCTGCTCGCCGACAGCGAGGCCATCTCGGCGCGGCTCGTGCTGGCGGCCACCGCCTTCGACGTGCTCAGCGAGGAGATGGTCCGCGTGTCGCGCGGGCCCTTCGATGCCCGGCGCCTGCTGCGCCTGCGCGACGAGCTGCTGCGCACGGTGCGCGCGGGCCGCGTGCTCGGGGTGCTCAGCGCCGAGGCTGCCCACACGCTGCTGGATGCAGCGCTCGCGGACGTGGCGCGCTCGCCCGCGCACGCGGAGGCTGCGGCCCGGGTGCGGGCGGCGGTGGCCGCGGTGCCGCTCGGCGAGCTGTTCACCGCGCGCGACCTGCAGCCGGCGCTGCAGGCCCTCGAGGAGGTGCCAGGTGCGCCGGCAGAGGCGGCCGAGCGGGTGCGCGCGCTCGCGAAGCTGGGTCCGCCGCTGCAGCGGGCCATCACCCGGGTGAATGCGCTCGCGCGCGAGGCGCAGGCGCTGGGCGCTCAGCGCGGAGGAGAGCGGGTGCTGGTCTCCTCCAGCCGCTTCGCGCCCATCGCCGGCGCGCAGCTGGGCTACTTCGGGGCGTTCCTGGACCGGCCGCTGCGCGAGTTCGACTACTACGCGGGCGTGTACGACGCGGCCCACGCCATCGCGGAGAGCGTGTGCGGCGCCGCGGCCTGGCCCCGGCTCACCGCGCCGGTGCGCAGGCGCGAGGCCCCGCAGGCGCTGGACCTGGCCGAGCCCGACACGCAGCGCTGCCTCGGCGAGGCGATGCAGGTGGTGGCGCGCAGCCTCGGCCTGACGGCCTCCCCGCCGGCGAGCCTGGTGCTGCGCCGGCTCGCGCGCGCCGAGCTGGCAGCGGCCCTGGACGACCGTGCTCGCGCCGCAGCGTTGCTCGCCGAGCCCGCGTGGGCCTGGCTCGAGCAGGGGGCGCCGCCGCGCCCCGCGGACGCGAACGTCGCGGCGGTGGCGGACGCGTTGCTCGCCGCGCGCACGCCCTGCCACCCGCAGTCCCGGGAGCCACTGTGCGTGCGCGACGTCTCCTTCGTTGCGCTGGTGCAGGCGCTCCGGGAGCGCGGCTACCGGCCGGTGGAGCGCAACATGTCCGAGCTGCTCGCGCAGGGCGAGGGCTGGTCGCGCGACACCGTACGCAAGGTGCTGGACCGCTCGCTGGACACCGAGCGGAGGTATCACGGCGACGCGCCCTTCTCGGGGGCGGTGCTCCGCGCGCACGGGCTGGGGGAGCTGTGGATGCGGGGGCCGGGCCCGGGGGGCCGCTACCCCCGGCTGGACCTGGACCCCTCCACCATCCCCGGCGCCTCGCTCGCGGCGCCGGACGTGGGGCGCCGGGCGCTCGCGCACCTGCTGCCGTACCGCATCGGGCTGGACGTGAGCAACGGTGGGGTCTCGCTCTCCTGGCTCGAGCCCGCGCTGCGGCTCTCGCCGCACGTCTCGGTGCTCTCGGCAGTGACCCCGCTGGACCTCGAGATCGGCCGCAGCCGGTACTCGTCCACCGTGGGGCTGCTCCCCACGCTGCACCTGCGCGGCACGTCATTGAGTGCAGGGCCCCGGGCCTCGGTGTACTGGCGCGACGGGCGCATCGCCACGGGCGCCGAGCTGCGGGTGAGCGTGCTGCAGGACCGGCTCGGCCTGGCGCTGGGGACGCGCGACTTCCCCCTGGGCAGCAGCAACTTCTTCGTGAGCGTCTCGCTCGCCGACTTCAACGGCGTGGCGTACTGGCTGCTCCCACGCCTCGGGCCCTGAGCGCGCGCGGGCGCAGCGCGCAACGCGGGTGCGAGAGGGCGCTGGCGGGAGGCTGCGGGGCGCGCGCGAGGGTGGGGCCGGTCATGGCGCCGCGCCAACGCGAGTGCCCAGGGGTGGGCGTGCAGTTCCATCCACTGAGCGTGCTCACGCCCGAAGGGCCGCGGCGGGAGAGGAACTTCCTCGAGGGGCGGCTCTAGGCGGCCCTCGCACTCACCTCGACGAGGGGCGCCCCGGGTCCGCCCCCCCGGCGCCCCCGACCGTGTCCGTGAAGGGCCACCCATCATAGTTGATGGTGATCACGTAATCCGTGAAGGGTGCGCCGCTGTACGGCTGATTGGAGTACACCCTGGTCGTTTGTTCGCCGGGTGCGTCGTGCACCTCGACCACCCAGTTGATGGTGTCTTCCGGCTTCAGGCCGCTCGAGTCCGCGCACAGCGTGAAGGAGATGGGGAATGCTCGCGGCTTCTTCAAGACTGCGCGGGTCAAAGTCTTCGGCCTATCGACGCCGTCTGTCTTGACCAGCTCGAGATCGACCTGCGTTGCATCCTCGGCGCGAGTGTAGCGCTCCCCGACGGCGATCTGCCCCGAGGCGATGACGGGCAGTCCCTGGTCACACTCGGGGCTGCGCAGCTCTTGTGGCCCCTCCGGCTCCAGTGGCTCGAAGCCACAGCCGACCAGTGCGAGCACGACGAGCAACGGCGAGGAAGCTCTGAACATGGAGGCTCCGGGAGGTGAGGAACTCCCGCTTTCAGCAAGAGCTGCGCCGAGGCACCTACAGAGGTGACACGGGTCTCCAGAAGGCGCCGGCGCGACGCGAACCCCGACACGCCTGTCAGAGATGCCCCACCGCTCTGCATCTTCATGCTGCTCCCAGGCTCGTCCGTGAAGCCGTGAGCGCGGCGCGCCAGAAGTCGCTGGCAGGGCGATGCGGGGCCCGCGCATGCTCCGGGCCCCACGCACCCGGGAGGCACCCATGCGCGCCCTGCACTGCACCGAGCTGAGCGGACCCGATTCCCTGCGCCTCGTGGAGGTGCCCGCGCCGGACGCCTCGGGCGGGGTGCTCATCGATGTCGCGGCCGCGGGCGTGAGCTTCCCGGACCTGCTGCTCACCCAGGGCCGCTACCAGATGAAGCCGGAGCTGCCCTTCGTGCCGGGCGTGGAGGTGTCGGGCACCGTGCGCGAGGCGCCCGCGGGCTCGGGCTTCGACCCAGGTGACCGGGTGATGGCGCTCACCTGGCTCGGCGGCTTCGCGGAGCAGGTGGTCGCCGCGCCCGAGCAGGTGTTCCCGATTCCCGCCGACTGGAGCTTCGAGGAGGCCGCGGGCGTGGTGATGAACTACCACACGGCCCACTTCGCGCTGCACCGGCGCGGAGGCCTGCGCGCGGGAGAGACCGTGCTGGTGCACGGCGCTGCGGGTGGCGTGGGCACCGCGAGCGTGCAGGTGGCGCGCGGCGGCGGGGCGCGCGTGATTGCCGTGGTGAGCGACGAGCGCAAGGCCGAGGTCGCCCGGCGCGCCGGTGCACACGAGGTGGTGCTGTCCACCGGGAATTGGGTGGCCCAGGTGAAGTCGCTCACGCAGGGGCGCGGCGCGGACCTCGTGCTGGACCCGGTGGGTGGGGACGTGTTCGACCGCAGCCTCAAGGTGCTCGCCCCCGAGGCCCGCCTCCTCGTCGTGGGCTTCACCAGTGGGCGCATCCCCGAGGTCGCCGTGAACCGCCTGCTCCTCAAGAACGTGTCCGTGGTCGGCGTGGCGTGGGGGGCCCTTGCCGCGCAGGACCCCGCGCTCACGCCGCACATTGCCGCAGAGCTCGCGAAGCTCGCCGCCGCGGGCGTGGTGAGGCCGCTGGTGGGGAGCGTGTTTCCCTTCGAGCGGGGCGCGGAGGCACTGCGCGAGCTTCAGGAGCGGCGCGCAGTGGGCAAGGTCGTGCTGCGGGTGGCGGGGTAGGGCGAGATTCCCTCACCCCGACCCTCTCCCAGGGGAGAGGGAGGACACGGCCGCTACTGCTGCGGCCCGTGGCGCACGAGCTCGGCGAGCTCCTGCACGCGCTTGCGGGTGATGCCGCCCTTCTGCTCGTTCACGAGCGGGTGGTCCACCTGCTCGAGCTCCAGCACGGGGCGCTCGCCCACGGGCCGCGTGCGCAGCAGGCCCTGCAGCGCCACGGTGTCGCGCGCGTAGCCGGGCAGGCGCGTGGCGAGCAGCGCCGGGTAGCCGGGCTCCTTCTCGCGGCCCGACTTCTTCCACAGGTCGCTCATGCGCTTGAAGTCGTTCGGGTCCAGCGCCACCCACACCACCCACTCGAAGGGCACCTTCGAGTCCGCCACGGGCAGCAGCAGCCGCGCCTTCACGAAGTGGTGCTGCCCGTCGATGACGCACTGCTCGCCGCCCAGCACGCCGCGCTTGGCGCGGTCCGCCTCGGGGATGGTGCTCCAGGCGGTGGGAGCGGGGGCCTCGTAGGAGAAGGGGAGCTCCGCGTGTTGCTCGCGGCAGCGGGTGCACAGGTAGCCGGTCGTCATGGGCGGGCAGTCTAGGCGGGCAGGGAGCCCCCGTGGGGCGCCGCGTGAGGCCCCCTCGCTCGCGCGCCTCCCTGCCCCGGCGCCGAGGGGGCGGTGCGCCTGGGCGCGCGCTGCGGCCACTTCGGCGCACCCCAGGACCGGACTGCCGGGGCCCCTTTCCCCGCACATCCGCACACTGTTTCTTGCCGCCCGCCTGCTGGCCCAGAGGGGCGCCGCGCCAAGGGAGTGCGCGCGCTTGGAGCCAGCCGAGGGGGGATGCACCCGTGAGGACGAGGACGCTGCAGGGACTGAAGCTGTGGGGAGCCGCCGGCCTGGCGCTGGCCGTTGCGACGGGCGCTGCCGCCGCGCCGATCGACGGAGGCCTCGCCTTCCTGCAGCAGTACCGCGACCCGGAGACGGGCAGCTACGGCGCCTCGCTCGGCGAGGACCCGGCGCTCACCACCCCGGACGTGCTCGAGGCGCTGCGCGCCGTGGGCCAGGGCCAGGGCGAGCCCGCGCTGTGGGCCGAGCAGTACCTCACCCACCTGCCGGCCCAGGTGGACGCGGAGCTGGTGCTGCGCCAGCAGCTCGCGGTGGCGGGGCTCGCCCCCTACGTCGTCGCGCGCACGAGCCACGCGGACGGCTTCGACGCGCCGGACGCGCTGCACCTCGCGCTCACGCTGCGTGCGCTGCGCGGCCTGCCCCAGGCGACGTACGCGAGCTACTCCGCGCTCGCGTGGCAGCTCGCGCTCTCCGCGCGCCCCGATGGCTGCTACGCGTACGCGGACAACGGCGCCTCGGTGCCGCTCACCGCGGAGGTGGTGCTCGCGCTGCGCCACTTCACCCACGACGTGCTGGTGAACGGCGCCCTGCAGCACGCCCTCACCTGCATGAAGGCCGCGCAGGGAGCGGACGGCGCCTTCGGCACGCCGGATGCGACGGCCATGGCCGTGGTGGCGCTGGTGGGCGCGCCCGGCGACCACGCACAGGCCATTGCCCGCGCACGCGCGAACCTCGAGGGTCTGCAGGCGCTGGACGGCAGCTGGGCGGGCTCGGTGCGGCTCACCGCCATCGCGGTGCGCGCGCTCGCGAGCGCGAGCCCCGACTGGCGCGTGGTGCCGGACGAGTCGGGCCGCGGCGTGGTGCTGCTCAGCCCCACCGCGCCCCTGCAGGGGCAGCCCGTGCTCGCGAGCCTGGACGTGGAGAACCGCTCGGGCTTCGCCGCCCCGGCGGGCCGCGTGCGCTTCGTGGCCACGAGCGTCGCGGGCGGTGAGCCGGTGGTGCTCGCGGAGGCCGCGCTCGCGCAGCTTGCGGGCGGCGCGCGCACGCACGTGACGGCGAGCCTCCCCACCGATGGGCTCGAGGGCGCGTACACCGTGCAGGCGCTCGTGGACCCGGAGCGCAGCGTGGTGGAGTTCGACGAGCTGAACAACACGGCCTCCGCGCGCATGGAAGTGCAGCGCGGCTCGGACCTCAGCGTCTCCAACACCTCCCTCTCCTTCGTGCAGCAGAGCGGCACGCAGGTGCGGGTGGACGTCACCGTGCGCAACGTGGGCAGCACGCTCGCGCGCGACGTGGCGGTGGACGTGTACAAGGGCTCGGTGGGCGGGGTGCGCCTGGGCACGGCCACCGTGGCGGCGGGGCTCGCCTCCAACGCGAGCACCACCGTGTCGGTGCTCTGGGATGCCGCGGGGGCCAACGGCGCCACGGCCATCCACGCGGTGGTGGACCCGGCCAACGTGCTCGCCGAGCGCGACGAGACGAACAACGCGGCCTTCCGCTTCTACGATCCCGGCACCAGCCTCCCGGTGGACCTGGCCGTGGTGAGCGCGGGCATCACGCACGCGCCCGGAGAGGTGGGCGCGCGCCAGCCCTTCACGCTGCGCGTGCAGGTGACCAACCCCGGCGCCAACGACGCGAACCGCGTGGCAGTGGGCGTGTACGAGTCCGGCGGAGTGAGCACCCAGCCCCTGGGCCTGGTGGAGCTGCCCAGCGTGCCCGCGCGCGGGAGCGCTCAGGCGGAGCTGCAGCTCGCGCTGGAGAAGAGCACCAGCCTGCGCGTGGAGGTGGACCCCGAGCGCCGCCTCAACGACACCAACCGCAACAACAACTCCGCCACCCACAGCGTGAGCGTGAGCCTGCAGCCGGGCGTGGAGGTGGCGCTCGATCAGCTCAGCGCGAACCCCAGCAGCGCCAAGGCCGGGGAGACCTTCGCCCTCACCGCCACCGTGCGCAACAGCGGGCGCGAGCCGGTGAGCAGCAGCGTGGAGCTGGTGAACCAGGTGGACGGCCGGGTGTGGGCGCGGCTGCCGGTGCAGCTCGCCGGCGGGGACAGCGCGCGCGTGGACTTCGGCTCCCTGGTGCGCCCCGCGCAGGCCCCCTCGCTGCGCGCCTGCGTGGACGTGGAGAACGCGCTGCAGGAGCAGAACGAGAACGACAACTGCGCGGAGCTCACCGTCTCGCCCGAGGCCATCCAGCTCAGCCTGCAGCCCGAGGACCTGGCCTTCGCGCCCGCCGGCGCGGACGTGGGCGAGCGCGTGCACCTGAGCGCCACGGTGCACAACCGGGCGGCGACCGCCGGCAGCACCGTCGTGGAGTGGTGGCAGGGCCGCCCCGGCCTCTCCGAGGGGCGCAAGCTGGGCGAGAGCCCGCTCACCGTGCCCGCGAGCGGCAGCGCGAGCGCGAGCTTCGACTGGCTGCGCAAGGAGGGCCCGGTGGAGGTGTTCGCGAAGCTGACCCGCTTCAGCGCGCGCCAGCTGACCGACAGCACCACCGGCACCTTCGCCGGCCGCCACCTCTTCCTGCGCGAGCTGCTGAAGCTGGACCTGGGCCCCGCCTACGCGGGCGTGCGCTACGTGACGGGGCAGGAGGTGCGCGTGGGGCGCCTGCACCCGGGCGCGGCGCCGGACCTGGTGGTGGGCTACCGCGCGAGCGTGCCCGTGACGCTGGACCCCGCGGGCGTCTCGGGCGGCGTCGTCGTGTACGCGCCCACGGCGCAGGGCGGGCACACGCTGCGCTGGCGCCACCAGGCCCTGAGCATGCTGGACGACGTGGTGCTCGCGGACCTGGACGGTGACGGGCAGGGGGAGGTGGTGGTGGCCTCCGAGCGGCTCTCGGGCACCGCGCGCACCCAGCGCCTGAGCGTGCTGGACGCGGACGGGCAGGTGAAGTGGAGCCAGGACACCGTCTCCAACGCGGGGGCCTGCTGGCGCCGCCGGGCCACGCTCGGCCTCGCGGACCTGGACGCCGACGGCGTGAGCGACCTGGTGGACTACGACGGCGAGCGCCTGCGCGGCTTCTCGGGCAAGGACGGCCACGCGCTCGTGGACGCTGCTCCCGTGCCGGCCTCGTGCACCGGCAGCCCGGTGCGCGTGGATGCGCTGGACGTGGACGGCGACGGGGACGTGGAGCTGCTCGTCGCCGCGCAGCAGCTGTTCCTCACGGACCACCGCGGCAGCCTGCTGTGGAAGCGCGACGCGGTGAGCAGCGCGGGTGAGCACGCCATCGTGGACCTGGACCTGGACGGGCAGCCGGAGCTGGTCATCCCCGTGTACCGCGGCGCGCTCGAGGCCTACGACCTGCGCACCGGCAACCGCAAGTGGCAGGGCGTGGCCTACGAGGCCTCCGACCGCGGCATGCTCGCGGCCGCCCTGCGCCAGGACGGCCTGAGCTACCCGGCGGTGAGCAACAACTCGACGCAGCCGAACTTCGCGGCCTTCTCGCCCGAGCTGCAGACGCTGTGGAACACGCCCATCGTCCCCTTCGAGTCCACGGACGTGTCGGTGGCCTCGGCGGCGGACCTGCTGGGGCTCGGCCGCCCGCAGCTGCTGCCGCAGTCGCTCAACCGCGGCCTCTTCCTGCTGGACGGCCGCAGCGGCCGCCCCCTCACCGCCTTCCCCAGCCCCATGCCGGTGAGCGGCGGCGCCATCGACGGGGACCTCGCCTACAGCGACCGGCAGGTGCCGGTGGTGGCCGCGCTGGGCGCGGACGCCGAGGCGCGCGCCGAGGTGGTGGTCTCGCGCAGCAGCGACTGCCTCAACGGTGACGGCGCGGTGTGGGAGGCGAACCAGTTCCCGGTGTACGGCTGCAACCAGGTGCTCGTGTACGCGAGCCCGCACTGGAAGAAGCTGCCCAGCACCTGGCCTACGCGCAGCCTGCGCCGCGGTCAGGTGGGCGACGACCTGCGCGTGAGCCCGGACCTGCGCTGGTGGCTCAAGCCCGAGGGCAACACCTACAACCAGCAGTTCGACAAGGAGCCGAGCCGCCTGCTGGCGGACCTCGCGCTCGCCGCCACTCCGCTCACCGCGCTGCCCGCGCAGGGCCGCGTGGGCGCGCAGGTGCAGCTGACGGCGAACGTGCGCAACGTGGGCGGGCTCAGCGCCTCCGACGTGCGCGTGGTGTTCTACGACGGTGACCCCGCGCAGGGCGGCAAGCGCCTGGGCGAGGCGCGCGCCGCGGGGCCGCTCGCTCCGCGCACCGGCCAGGCGGCGGCGAGCCTCCTCTGGGACGCGTACCCGGAGGGCGAGCACCGCATCTGGGCCGTGGTGAACCCCGAGGAGGCCGAGGGCGCCATCGAGGAGTCCGGCCACGAGAACAACACCGCCTCCTTCCGCCTCTTCGTGGGCGCGGGCACCGCGGTGTGCGACCTCGCGCTGGACGCCGCGAGCCTGCAGGCGAGCCCCGCCGCTCCGGCCGCGGGCGCTCCGGTGTCCCTCGCCGCGAGCGTGCGCAACGTGGGCCAGCAGGCCTGCGCCGCGAGCGCGCTCGAGGTGAAGGGCCAGGGCCGCACGGCGCTGCCGGCGCTCGCTGCCGGTGAGGCCGCGCGCGTGGCGGTGCAGCTCACCGCGCTGCCCTCGCAGCGCCAGCTGCAGCTCGCCGCCGACCCCGAGGGGCTCGCGCTGGACGGCGACCGCTCGAACAACCAGGCCGTCTTCCTGCTGGACGTCGCGGACGCACAGCTTCCGGACCTCGTCGCCCAGCTCGTGTCGCTCAGCCCCCGCTCGGCCCGCGAGGGTGAGCGCGTGAGCGTGCAGGCCACCGTGCGCAACCAGGGCGCGAGCGCGCCCGCCGCGGCCTACCGCTTCGTGATGGACGGCGCCGTGGTGCAGGAGGGCGTGCTGCCCGCGCTGCTGGACGGCGAGTCGGTGGCGCTCTCGGCCGAGCTGAGCGCGCCCTCCGCGAGCAACCAGGTGCTGCTGGAGGTGGACCCGGCGGACCAGGTGCCGGAGTTCCTCGAGACGAACAACCGCGCGGCGCTGCCGCTCGCCGTGGAGGCCTCGGGCCTCGCGCTCGCGGTGGCGGCGAATCCCGCCTCCGCGGGCCCGGAGACGGCGATCGCGGGCGAGGTGCAGCTGACCAACGTGCTGCCTTCCGCGCGGGAGGTGTGGCTCAGCGCCCGGGCGCTCGCCGAGGACGGCACCGTGCTGGGCACGCTGCTGCCCGCGACGCAGCTGCTGCTCGAGCCCCAGGGCGGCGCCCGGCAGCCGCTCTCCTGGAACACGGGCCGGCTGCCCCCGGGCACCTACCGCCTCGTCGCCGAGGCGACGGAGAGCGGGCGCCTGCTCGCGCGCGCCGAGGCGCGCGTGGCGGTGACGGGCGCAGCGGGCGCGAGCACCGAGGTGGTGACGGACCGCGGCGTGTACGCCCCCGGCCGCGACGTGCTCATCAGCCAGCGCACCAGCAACCTGAGCCTCAACACCTGGCTCAACGGCGCCACCGTGCGGGTGACGGTGCGCGATGCCGCAGGCGCGCAGCTGCTCGCCTCCACGCGCCCTGTGCCGCCGCTGCCGCCCGCGGGCCACTTCGACACGAACGAGCTCTTCGCCCTCTCCGCGAGCCTCCCGCCCGGCACGTACACCGTGCAGGCCGAGGTGCGCGATGCGCAGGGTGGGGTGATGGACTCGCGCGAGGCCACCTTCGCGCTGCAGTACGCGGCCGAGGAGACCGTGCGCGCGGCCGTGAGCGTGCGCTCGCCCTTCCCGCTGGGCCCGACGCTCCCCGTGAAGGTGACGCTGAGCAACACGGGCGCGCTGCCGGTGGCGGGCCGCACGCTGAAGGTGCGGCTGCTGGATGCCGCGGCGCTCGCCGAGCAGGGCGCGGCCGCGCAGGGCGTGGACGTGCCCGCGGGTGGCACGGCGGTGAGCACCCTGAGCGTGCCCACCGCGGCCGTCACCGAGGGACAGAAGCTGCTGGTGGTGGAGCTGGACGGGCGCACGCTGGAGCGCGTGCTCGTCTCCGCCGCGCTGCACGTGGACACCACGCCCCCCACCATCCGGGTGGCGGGCGTGAGCGACGGCCAGGCGACGAACGCCGCCGCCGTCACTCCGGACGTGCAGGTGGAGGACGAGAGCCGCTTCAGCGCCCTGATGACGCTGGACGGCCTGCCGTACGCGAACGGCACCCCGGTGAGCGCCGAGGGCACGCACGTGCTCGCGGTGGAGGCGGTGGACGTGGAGGGCAACGCCAGCGAGCTGCAGCTGCGCTTCACGCTGGATCGCCAGGCGCCCGCGCTGCTGCTCGCAGGCGTGGCCCAGGGCGCGGTGGTGCACGGCCCGGTGACGCTCACCTTCAGCGCGAGCGACGCGCTGAGCGTCACGCTGAAGTCCACGCTGGATGGCACGGGGGACTTCTCCTCGGGCACGAGCGTGTCGGCCGAAGGCGACCACCTGTGGACCGTGACGGCGACGGATGCGGCGGGCAACAGCGCCACCGCCTCGCGCGCCTTCGCGCTCGACACCACCCCGCCCACCCTGCAGGTGGCCGGCGTGAGCGCAGGTGCCTCCTACCGCCTGCCCGTGCAGCCCACGGTGCAGGTGACGGATGCGCACCCGGGCACCACCACGGTGCGCGTGGACGGCAGCCCCCTCGCCCCCGGCGCGCAGGTGTCCGCCGAGGGCCCCCACACCCTCGAGGTGGAGGCGCTGGATGCGGCGGGCAACCGCACGGCCCAGCAGCTCGCCTTCACGCTGGACTTCACCCTGCCCGAGCTGAACGTCACGGGCGTGAGCGAGGGCCAGGTGGCCGAGGGCTTCACCATCACCTTCGCCGCCACGGACGCGGCGCTGCTGGGCGTCTCCGCGACGCTGGACGGGAGCCCCTTCAACAGCGGTGACACGGTGAGCGCCCCGGGCGCCCACGAGCTGCGGGTGCGCGCCGAGGACCGCGCGGGCAACGTGCGGGAGCAGCGCATCGGCTTCACCGTCAAGGGCGGCACGCTGCCGCGCTTCGACTACGCGGTGTGTGCGCTCAACAACCTGGCCATCAAGGACCGGGCCAACCTGAGCGCGGCGGAGCCGGGGCAGAAGGCGAGCGCGGGGGCCAACGGTGCGGCCAACATCCTGAGCACTGCGCACCTGGGCGGCGACTTCGTCGTGGGCGGCAGCCTCTCGCTGCAGGGCGCGAGCGGGGTGGACGGGCGCGCCTACTACGGCAACCAGCTCGCCGTGGCGCGCACCGCGAAGCTGGCGCTGGGCTCCGAGCGGGTGACGCCGGCGCCCAGCCCCTGCGGCTGCGGCTACGACGTGCAGGCGGCGATGCTGCGCGTGCGCGAGAGCAACGACAACGCGAAGCTGCAGACCCTGCCCGAGAGCAGCAAGTGGCTGTGGTGGGACGGCGGCCTCGTGGTGCGCGGCAAGCGCACGCTGCTGCTGCCCTCGGGGCGCTACTTCCTGCCCTACGTGTGGGTGGACGGCACTTCCACCCTCGGCGCCGCACCGGGCGCGCACGTGGAGCTCTACGTGGAGGGCAGCTTCGCCGTCAGCGGAGACTCGCGGCTGCAGGCGCGTCCCGCCGAGGGCAGCAGCCTGGTGCTGGTGTCCGCGGCAGACCTCGAGCGCAATGGCGACTACGTCACCGTGCCCCACGCAGGCGACATCGCGCTGCAGGTCTACGCGCCCACCGCCAACCTCGACCTCGCGAGCAACGGCCGCATCTTCGGCGCGGTGGTCGCCAACGAGGTGGCCGTGCGCGGCAGCCAGGCCCTGGTGCAGACGCCCGCAGCGCCCGCAGGCGCCCCGCGGCTGCGCTGCGAGTAGCTCCCCTCCCTTCTCCCACCTTCCTGTGGGCGCCCCCGCTCCCGAGCGGGCGGGGGCGCCCCAGCTCCCCACACAGAGGCAGCGCCATGTTCAATCGCAAGACGGCCAGCTTCCGGGCCCTGACGTCCACCCTCGCAGTCCTCACCACCCTCTTCCTCAGCGGCCAGCCCCTCTCGCAGGCGCTCGCCGCCGAGCGCGCCCAGCGCCAGTCCCTGGCCGAGGCGGCGCAGCAGCTGGGCCTCTCGCCCGCGCAGCTCGCGGACCCCGAGGCCTACTTCGCCCAGCAGCGCAGCGAGGCCACCGCGCGGCGCAAGGCGGCGCTGGACGAGGCGCGCACCTACGCCCAGGCGCAGGTGCAGCAGCAGCGGCTCGCCCGCGCGAAGGCCGAGGCCCAGCGCGTGGGCGCCGCCGACCCCGACGCGCCCGTGCTGCGCGCCCTCGCCGAGGCGCGCGCGCAGCGCCTGAGCGACGCGCAGACGCAGGCGAAGCTCGCGGCGCTCAATGCCCCCGGGCTCGGCGAGGCCCTGCGCCGCGGCGCCCCGCGCCCGCCGGAGCGCTCGTTTGCGCCCTCGCGCGCCCAGCAGCTCAAGGTGCAGCAGCGCACGCCGCGGCTCGCCCCGCGCCACGGCGCGCTCACCCCGCAGCTGCGCGAGCTCTACGCCGAGGCACAGGGCGGGCAGACCTGGGTGGAGCAGTGGAACGGCGCGCTGGTGCCGGTGCAGGACGTGCTGCAGGGCCACGGCGCGCCGCGCGTGCAGGTGGCCTCGTACGGGGCCGGTGCGCTCGCGGGTGTGATGGCCGCGCTGCCCACCCCGGCGGACGAGGACCTCGCCCAGACGCCCGAGACGCTGCAGACGGAGGAGGTGAAGGCCCTGGCCGCGAAGCTCGGCGGCACGCCGCTCGCGCTCTACAACTGGGTGCACACCCGCGTGGAGCCGGAGCTGTACTACGGCAGCAAGAAGGGCGCCGCGGCGACGCTGGCGGAGGCGCGCGGCAACGACTTCGACCAGGCCTCGCTGCTCATCGCGCTCCTGCGCGCCTCGGGCGTGCCGGCGCGCTACGAGTACGGCGCGGTGCGCCTCTCCGCGGCGCAGGCCCAGTCGCTCACGGGCCTGGAGGCCCCCGCGCTCGCCGCCTCGCTGATGAGCCGCGCGGGCATCCCCGCGCAGGTGACGGAGGACGGCAAGGGCGTGCTCGCGGAGCGCGCGTGGGTGCGCGCCTTCGTCTCCTACGGCCAGTACCGCGGCGGAGGCACGGGCGGCGGCAGCGGCGCGGAGAGGCTGTGGGTGCGCCTCGACCCCGGCCTCAAGCGCATGGCCTACACCCAGCGGGTGAACCTGCGCGGCCTGGTGACCTTCGACTTCGACGCCTACCTCTCCGGCACGAAGGCCGAGACGCCCCTGGACGTGTTCGAAGCGCAGCTGCTCGCGGCCGCGCAGGCGAAGAACCTGTGCAACACGCTGGATGACGCCCTGCTGCACGCGCAGATGGTGCAGGAGCCCTTGCGCCTCCTGCCCGCGGAGCACCCGGCGAAGGTGGAGCAGAGCCTGCTGCTCTTCTCCCGGCCCCCCGAGAACATGCGCCACTTCGTGGACCTCACCCTGGACGGGCAGGCGCAGCGCTTCGAGATGGCGGAGCTCGAGGGGCGCTCGCTCTCCCTGCGCTACCCCGGTGCGACCCCGGCGGACGAGGCGCGCATCAGCCAGGCCGGGGGCCTCGAGAACGTGGCTCCCTACCAGGTGAAGGTGGCGCCCTCCCTGCGCGTGGACGGCGTGGAGGTGCGCCGCTTCGCCCCCGTGATGCCCGGCATCACCCAGAGCCTCACCGTGCGCACCACGCTGCCCGGCACCAGCCCCGCGCTCTCCGCGCACCAGCCCATCGCGGGCTCGGTGTACGCGCTGGGCTCGGTGGGTGGCACGCCCACGGCCGAGCGCATCACCCAGCTGCGCCAGCAGGCGACGGACGCGAAGGGCGAGGAGCGCGAGGACGCGCAGGCGCAGCTCGCGCTCGCGCGCTACGCGCAGTCGCTCAACACTGCGAGCCGCCGCATCACCGGCATGCAGGGCCACGTGGTGGTGCCGCTCGCGGTGGAGGGCATGGCGGGGCGCGACCTCAAGGTGGCCACGGGCGGCAGCAGCAACGGCACGCCGGTGGCGCTCGCGCGCGGCCTCTACGTGCTGGACGTGAACTTCTACCAGGCGCTGCTCAGCCGTGACGCGGACAGCTCGGGCATCCCCGCGCTGCTGCGCCTCATCGGGCACCAGGGCAGCGCGCTCGAGCACAAGACGTGGGAGGAGACGCTGAGCACCCCCAGCGTGTCCGCGGTGCGCACGCTGCAGGCCGCCGCGAGCCAGGGCGTGAAGGTGTACCACCTGAGCGGCGCGCACCCCGCCGGGCGCGATGCGCTCACGGGCTACCCGCAGGACACGCTCTCGCACGTGGACGAGGCGCTGGCCGCCGGCTGGCGCGTCACCATCCCCGAGCGCCCGGTGAACTACCTGCAGTACACGCAGCAGATCGGCTACATCCTGGAGAACCCGGTGACGGGGGAGGGCGGCTACCGCATCGGGCAGCTGCTCAACGGCGGCGCGTCCACCGGCCCCAGCCCCACGCCGGAGTCCGGCTGCAACGCCTGCGGCTCCTCGGAGGAGGTGGACAACTCCCGCGTGGACATGGCGAGCGGCAACTGGCGCGAGTACTTCGTGGACCTGAAGCTGCCCAACCTGCGCCTGCCCCTCCTGCTGCAGCGCACCTACGCGAGCCGCGCGCGCGGCCTGACGGACCTGGGCTACGGGTGGATCTCCACCTACGGCGTCTTCCTGCGCCCCGAGGCCGACGGCGACGTCACCTACGTGCAGGACGACTGGCGGGAGATCCGCTTCGACCGCCAGGCGAACGGCACCTTCGTCACCCCCGCGGGCCAGTTCTTCGCGCTCGCCGCAGTGGCGGGCGGCGGCTGGAACCTGCGCTCCACGGACGGCGTGCAGTTCGACTTCGATGCGGCGGGCCGCCTCACCCGCATGCAGAACGCGAGCGGCCACAAGGCCACGCTCGTGTATGCGGGCGGCCTGCTCGCGCAGGTGCTGGACACCCACGGCCAGCCGGCCCTCACCTTCACGCACGTGGGCAGCAAGCTCACCGAGGTGAAGGACCGCGCGGGCCGCAGCGTGCGCTACGCGTACGAGGGCGACGCGCTGGTGGCCGCCACGGACGCCACCGGCGAGACCGAGCGCTACGAGTACGACGGGGACCTGAACCTCACCGCGCGCGTGGACAAGCGCGGCAAGCGCTACCAGAACTTCTACGACTTCCAGGACCGGTGGATCGGCAGCCGCAACCCGCTGGGCGAGCAGACCAGCGCGACCTACGACGCCGTGAAGCGCGCCAGCGTGTACACGGACCGCAACGGCGGGCAGTGGGTGCGCTACCACAACGCGGACGGCAACCCCGTCGCGGTGGTGGACCCGCTGGGCAACCGCACCGAGAACACCTGGCAGGGGGGCCTGCTGCGTACCCAGAAGGACGCGCGCGGCGGCCTCACCCAGACCACGTACGACGCGCGCGGCAACGTGCTGAGCATCAAGGACCCCACCGGCGCACTCTCCACCTGGAGCTACGACTCCACCTTCAGCGTGGTGCGCACCCAGACGCTCGCGGGCCAGAGCGCGGTGTTCCTCACCTACGACAGCGCGGGGCGACTGAAGACCCGCGCCGAGGCGGGCCAGACCACGAGCTACACCTATGACGCGCGCGGGATGCTGGAGACCGTGACCGCGCCGGGCAACGCGGTGGAGCGCTTCACGTACACGCCCGAGGGGCGCGTGGAGACGTACACCAGCCCGGACAGCAAGGTCACCCGCATGGCCTACGACCCCGCGGGCTTCCTCACCTCCCGCACGGACCCGCTGCAGGGCGTGGAGCGCTTCGAGCCGGACGCGCTGGGCCGCATCAAGGCCCACGTGGACCCGGCGGGCGTGCGCACCGAGTACGAGTACGACGCCGCGGGCCACCGCACCGCGATGGTGCAGGGCACGGCGCGCACCACCTTCGAGTTCGACGCCGGCGGGCGCATGGTGAAGCGCACCGAGCCCACGGGCGCCGTCACCCGCTACGAGTACGACGGCGAGGGCCGCATGCGGGCGCAGGTGGACCCGCGCGGCGGGCGCACCGTCTGGACGCGCGACCCGCTGGGCCGCGTGGTGGAGACGGTGGAGCCGGACGGCGCGCGCAACACGCAGCTGTACTGCGCGAACGCGAGCGTCGGCGCGCAGCCCTGCGCCAGCGTGGATGCGCTGGGCAACGTGACCCAGGCGGAGCTGGACGCAGCGGGCCGCATCACCCGCGTGGTGGACCCGCTCGGCCGGCTCACCGCCCGCACCTTCGACGCGGGCGGCCGCCTCACCAGTGAGAGCGGCCCGGGCATGGCCCAGGTCACCTACGGCTACGATACCTGGGGGCGCATCGAGTCCGCCGCGAGCCCGCTGCTCAGCGTGAGCTACGGCTACGACGCGCGCGGCAACCGCTCGGACGTGCGCGCGGGCGGCCAGAACACCCATCGCGTGTACGATCTCGCCAACCGCGTGGTCAGTGACGTGAACCCGCTGGGCCGCGAGACCCGCTACGGCTACGACGACGCGGGCCGCCCCCAGACGCGCACGGATGCGAGCGGCCAGGTGCACACCCGCGTGTACGACGCCGCGGGCCGCCTGAAGGAGCGCCGCTTCGACGACGGCACCGTCTACACCTTCGACTACGACGCGCACGGCAACCGCACCCTCGAGCGCACCCCCAGCCACGAGCGCCACCTGAAGTACGACGCGGTGGACCGCCTCACCCGCGTGGAGGACGTCACCCTGGGCAGCGTCATCGAGTACGCGTACGACGCCGCGGGCAACCGCACGAAGATGACGGTGGACGGCGTGGCCACGACCTACGCGTACGACGCGGACAACCGCCTGGTGCGCATGACGGACGCGGCCGGCCGCGCCACCACCTTCGGCTACGACGCCCTGGGCCGCCGCGCCTGGGTGAGCCGCCCCAACGGCGTGCGCTCGGTATACACCTACGACGCCGCAGGCCAGCTGCTCTCGCTGGTGCACACCCGCGGGGACGCGGCGCTCGCGGGCTTCGCGTACACCTACAACGCGGACGGCACGCTCGCGAGCAAGCGCAGCGTGGACGGCAGCCTCGAGACCTACGGCTACGACGAGGCGCTGCGCCTCACCTCGGTGTCCTACGGCAACGGCCGCAAGGTGAGCTACACCCTCACCGCGCAAGGCACGCGGCAGGCCATGGCGGACATGAGCGGCGTGCTCAACGGCGCGCCCCAGACCCGCACCACCACGTACACGAACAACACCTTCAACCAGGTCACCGCGCTGACCAGCTCCGGAGCGGGCGGCGCCACCAGCAGCACCGCCTTCGCCTACGACCCGGACGGCAACCTGAGCACCGAGACCACCGGCACCCAGGTGCGCCGCCACGTGTACGACCGCGAGGACCGCCTGCGCGAGCTGCAGCTGCCGGACGGCACGAAGTACCAGTACACCTACGATGCGAACGGCCAGCGCGTCTCGCAGCAGTCCCCGCAGGCCACCCAGCGCTACCTCACCGACGGCGTGAGCGTGCTCGCGGAGCTGGACGGGGCGGGCGCCACGCGCACCCGCTACCTCAGCCACCCGCAGGCCATCGACGAGCTGCTCTCCTTCGAGCAGGCGGGCAGCGTCTACTTCCCGCTCGCGGACGCGCTGGGCAGCATCTACGCCGTCACGGACGCGAGCGGCCGCGTGGTGAAGAGCTACGGCTACGACGCCTTCGGCGAGCGCACGAGCAGCACGAGCGGGGGCCCGCAGCTGGCGCTGGGCTTCATGGGCCGCGAGCACGACGCGAGCGGCCTGCGCTACCACCGCGACCGCTACGCGAGCCCGGCCCTGGGCCGCTGGACCCAGCCGGACCGGCGCGGCATGGCGGACGGCTTCAACCTCTACGCGTTCGCGCGCGGCAACCCCGTCTCCGGCCGCGACCCCTTCGGCTTCGACACGGAGATGATCATCTGGCAGCCCGTCTACGCCATCGAGCACTACAAGTCCGCGGGCGGCCACGTCTCCATGCGCATCAACGACATGTCCTACTCCTGGGAGACGGGCGGCATGAAGAAGCCCATCCCCTTCTCCGAGTACCTGGAGGCGCAGAAGTACCGCGAGGGCAACGGCTACATCCTGGACTTCACCCCGCTGCAAGAGTCGCAGCTGGAGTACACGCTGCTCGAGAGCACCGACTTCAACGAGCCGGACGCCATCTTCGGTGTGTACAACCTCATCACGCGCAACTGCGGGCAGATCGCGAGCCGCAGCCTCTACCGCGCGGGCCTGAGCGAGAAGCTGCCCTGGTACGACGTGCACCCCAACGACGTGGAGTCGTGGATCCAGGGCCAGCCCTTCGTCATCGGCAGCACCTACTACCCGCAGCGCGAGTTCGAGATCGGCCTCGTGCAGAGCGTGCAGATGTACCTGACGGACGTGATCAGCGGCGGCTACTTCTGGAGCGCCGGAGACCCCTACCTCCTGTTCTAGGCCGCGGGCCCTGACGCACCGGGCCATGGCGCCCCGGTCCCACGAATGGGACCGGGGCGCCGTGCTTTCTGGCGAGCAGGGCGGGAACAAGGCTCTGGGCACTTTGTTCGCGGCGCGCTTTGTTCTGCCCGCCGTCCCGTTTCCCCTCAGGAGCCCGACACATGATCCTCCGCAAGAACCCCCTGGCCACGGCCGCCCTGCGCGCGCTGCTGGCCGGTTCCGCCACGGCGCTCGTCGCCGCGTGCGCCAGCTCGGCCCCGGCCGAGAAGGCCTCGGCCGACAAGGCTTCGGCCGCAACCGCCTCCACCGCGCCCGCGGCCGCGCCGGCCACGCCCGCGCCGCCGCCGCCCGCGGCGAGCCCCAAGCCCACCTACGGCACCTTCGGCGTGGACACCGCCGGCATGGACCGCTCGGTGCCCCCGGGCGACAGCTTCTACAAGTTCGTGAACGGCACCTGGGACAAGAACACGGAGATCCCCGCGGACCGCTCGTCGTACGGGATGTTCACGAAGCTCGCGGACGACGCGGCCAAGGTGAACCGCGCGCTCATCGAGGGAGCGGCCAAGGCGGACGCGCCCGAGGGCAGCGAGACGCGCAAGATCGGCGACTACTTCAACACGTACATGGACGAGCAGGGCATCGAGCAGCAGGGCACGAAGCCGCTCCAGCCCGAGCTCGCGCGCATCCAGGGGCTCAAGGATCGCAAGGCGCTCTCGCAGTACCTGGGTGACACGCTGCGCGCGGACGTGGACGCGCTCAACACCGGCGACGTCAACACCGAGCGCCTCATGGGCGTGTGGGTGACCCTGGACCTCAACGATCCCAGCCGCTACGCGCCGGTGCTGATGCAGGGCGGCCTCATGCTGCCGGACCGCAGCTACTACCTGGAGAACAACCCCAAGTTCCAGGAGGTGCGCCAGCAGTACGTGCAGCACGTGGCGAAGATGCTCGGCCTGGCCGGCGTGAAGAACCCGGAGGCCGCGGCCAAGCGCGTGATGGCGCTGGAGACGAAGATCGCCCGCGTGCACTGGAAGCAGGAGGACACGCAGGACGTGGCCCACACCAACAACCCGTGGAAGCGCAGCGAGTTCGCGCGCCGCGCCCCCGGGCTGGACTGGAACGCGTACCTCACGGCGGGCGGGCTCGGGGACCAGCAGCACTTCATCGTCTGGCAGCCCAGCGCCATCACCGGCCTCGCGAAGCTGGTGGGCGCGGAGCCGATGCAGAGCTGGAAGGACTACCTCGCCTACCACGCGGTCGAGCGCGCCGCGGCGGTGATGCCCAAGGCCTTCGTGGACGAGAGCTTCGCCTTCTTCGGCCAGACCCTCTCCGGCGCGAAGGAGCAGCGCGCGCGCTGGAAGCGCGGCGTGGACCTGACCAACGAGGCGCTCGGTGAGGCCATCGGCAAGCTCTACGTGCAGAAGTACTTCCCGCCCGAGGCCAAGGCCCAGGCGGACGCGATGGTGAAGAACGTGATCGCGGCGCTCGCCGCCCGCATCGACGGGCTGGAGTGGATGACGCCCGAGACCAAGGTGAAGGCGAAGGAGAAGCTGACCACGCTCAAGGTGGGCATCGGCCACCCGGACAAGTGGATCGACTACTCGAGCCTCGAGGTGAAGCCGGGCGACGCGTACGGCAACCTGGAGCGCTACAGCCGCTTCGAGACGAAGCGCCAGCTCGCGAAGCTGGGGCAGCCCATCGACCGCAGCGAGTGGTTCATGGTGCCGCAGGAGGTGAACGCGCTGAACGCGCCGCAGCTCAACGCCATCATCTTCCCGGCCGCCATCCTGCAGCCCCCCTTCTTCGACCCCAACGCGGACCCCGCGGTGAACTACGGCGGCATCGGCACGGTCATCGGCCACGAGATCGTCCACAGCTTCGACGACACCGGCGCCCAGTTCGACGCGCAGGGCAAGCTGGCCAACTGGTGGACGAAGGAGGACGGGGAGAAGTTCAAGGCGGCCGGCAAGGAGCTGGCGGACCAGTACAGCAGCTACCACCCGCTGCCGGACCTGGCGATCAACGGCAACCTCACCCTCGGCGAGAACATCGCGGACCTGGGCGGCATCGCGGCCTCGTTCGGCGGCTACCACATGTCGCTGGGCGGCAAGGAGGCCCCGGTGCTGGACGGCTTCACGGGCGACCAGCGCTTCTTCCTCGGCTTCGCCCAGGTGTGGCGCACCAAGTACCGCGAGCCCCTGCTGCGCCGCCTCCTGCTCACCGACGGGCACTCCCCCGGCGAGCAGCGCGCCTCCACGGTGCGCAACGTGGACGCCTGGTACAAGGCCTTCGACGTGAAGCCGGGCACCGCGCTGTACCTGACGCCCGAGCAGCGCGTGCACATGTGGTAGTGCCCCGCGGCCCTGGCGGGGTGAGCCCCGCCAGGGCCGTCGAGGAGTGCCCGGAGTAGGGCTCGCTCCCACCCGGCGCGTCTTCCGTCGAGCAGTCGAAGCCGCGCCGGGCAGGGGGAGATACAGGGGGCGCGCTCCTCGCGTAGCATCGCGCGCGTGAGCCCCTCCGACACGCCCCCGGATCGTCGCCGCTTCCCCCGCCTGCAGGCGCCCGTGTACTCGCGCCCCGCGCGGCTGTCCTTCGCGGCGAAGAACAAGGTGCTGGACGTGAGCCTCGGCGGCGCCCGCATCTACTCGGACGAGAAGCAGAGCGACGGCGCCGAGCTGGTGCTGGACCTCTTCCTGCCGGACGGAACCTCCATGGAGTGCAAGGCGCGCGTGGTGTGGACCGTCACGCTGCCCGCCGATGCGCCCGCGCGCTACGAGGTGGGCCTCGCCTTCACGGACGTGCCCGCGGACGCGGGCCACCGGCTCGAGGCCGTGCTCGTGCACGAGGACTAGCGCAGGGCCCCCCGCTACGGAGCTGCCCCGCCGCGCGGATCTGCGCGCCGTGCGCCGCGGCTCCTCCTCGCGCTGGCGCAGGGCCAGACCCGCACGCGCTCGCACGCCTCCTCGCTGCCGAAGGCCGCCCGCACCGCCACCTTGGTGTGCGAGCCCACCCCTTCAGGAGGAGAGCGCCGTGGCCAGCCGTCGAGCGAGCCGGAGCCGGAGCACGAGCAGCAGCAGCAGGGCGAAGACCCGCACGAAGCGCGCGGGGAGCGCGCTGAAGAACCCCAAGGGAGGCCTCACCGCCGCGGGGCGCGCGCACTTCCGGCGCACCGAGGGGGCCCACCTCAAGCCCGGCGTGCAGGGCCGGGCGGACACGCCGGAGAAGCTGCGGCGCAAGGGCAGCTTCCTGCGCCGCCACTTCG
The DNA here is from genome assembly GCF_009659535.1 of Aggregicoccus sp. 17bor-14. Taxonomy (NCBI): domain Bacteria; kingdom Pseudomonadati; phylum Myxococcota; class Myxococcia; order Myxococcales; family Myxococcaceae; genus Aggregicoccus; species Aggregicoccus sp. 17bor-14. The sequence continues at coordinate 239,545 of NZ_VJZZ01000003.1, read as the reverse complement.
CCCACCCGCGCGGCCCCATGCTGGATGCGAAGGGGCAGCCCACCCGGCTCGCCCTCTCCGCGCACGCGTGGGGCGAGCCCGTGCCGCGCACGCTCGCCGCCGCGCGCAAGCTCGCCCAGAAGGGCCACCAGCTGCTCGAGCGCTACGCGCGCACGAAGTCGAAGGGGAAGGGCGCCGCGGGCGGCAAGCGCCGCGCGGCCAGCGCCGCCGCGGGCAAGCGCCGCGCGGCCTCCCCGGGACGCAAGACGACGGCGCGCAAGGCCCCGGCGCGCAAGCGCTCCACGGCCCGGCGCTGAGCGCGCGGGCCCCGGGACCCTCGAGGACGCTAGGCCGCGGCGGCCTGCTCCAGCTTGAAGCCGCCGCGCTCGAGCATGGCCTTGAACTCGGTCTTGGCCACGGCCTTGGACAGCGCGTCCGCCGGCGCGACCACGCCGCGCTTCACCAGGTCGAAGAGCGCGTCGTTGAGCGTGACCATGCCGGCCGCCTTGCCGGTCTGCATGATGGAGGGCAGCTGGAAGGTCTTCCCCTCGCGGATGAGGTTCGCCACGCTGCCGGTGCCCAGCAGCACCTCGAGCGCCGCGGCGCGCCCGCCGCCGATGCGCTTGCACAGCGTCTGCGAGACCACGCCCTTGAGGCTCTCGGAGAGCATGGTGCGCACCTGCGCCTGCCGGTCGGTGGGGAACTGGTCGATGATGCGGTCCACCGTGGAGGGAGCGGTGTTGGTGTGCAGGGTGCCGAAGACCAGGTGGCCGGTCTCCGCCGTCTCGATGGCGATGGAGATGGTCTCCAGGTCGCGCAGCTCGCCCACCAGCACCACGTCCGGGTCCTCGCGCAGCGCGGCGCGCAGCGCGTTCTTGAAGCCCTGGGTGTGCACGCCGATCTCGCGCTGGTTCACGAGGCACTTCTTGTTCGGGTGCACGAACTCGATCGGGTCCTCGATGGTGATGATGTGGTCCGAGCGGTGCGTGTTGACGTAGTCGAGCATCGCGGCGAGCGTGGTGCTCTTGCCGCTGCCGGTGGGGCCGGTGACGAGCACCAGGCCCTTGGTGAGGTGGCAGAGCTCGAGCAGGTGCGAGCTCAGGCCCAGCTCCTCGGCGCTCTTGATCTTGGTGGGGATCTGCCGCAGCACCGCGCCGATGCCCCGGCGGTCCGCGAACACGTTGACGCGGAAGCGCGCGTCCGCCGTCTCGTGGGCGAAGTCGGTGTCCTTGGTCCGCTCCCACTCCTCGCGGTTGCGCTCCGGGGCGATGCTCCAGAGCAGCTCCTTGAGGCGCTCGGGCGTCATCGGGCGCAGCGCCGGGTCCGCGCAGATGTCCCCGTCGATGCGGAACATGGGGCCGGTATCGCTCGAGAGGTGCAGGTCGCTCGCGCGCCGGCTCACCATCTCCTTGAGCAGGAACTCCATCGCGCCGCGCGCGTCGGCAGGCGGGAGCTTGCGCTGGGACTGCTCGCCCACCGGCACGACGACGTTCGGCAGCGGCGCCACCGGCTCGGCGGCTGCCCGGGGCGCAGGCGCAGGCGCGGGCGCGGCCGCAGGCGCGGGGCTCGGCGGCGGGGCCATGGCCATGGCCTCGGGCCGCACGGAGGCGATGACGTGGCCTCCCACCAGCTCCACCTGCACGCGCACGCGGCCCGGGGTGCTCGCGTAGCTGAACACCTGCGTCCCCTCACGCGCCAGCGCCTCCTGCAGCGGGTACGGCGCGAGCTCGGCGATGAGCGCGATCACCTGCGCGCTGTTGAGGCTCTGCTTGAGCACGGGCTGCGCACCCGAGGGCGAGAGCATCTGGGGGAGCTCACCGGTGCGCAGTACGAACTCCGTGGCGCCCTGGCGGAAGAGTTTTTCGATGGCAGCGTCGAGCTTGGGCATGGGTCGGGACTAGCGTGCTTCCTCGGTGATGCGAGCCACGTGCCGCTTGCTCACGAACACCGTCCCCTCCGAAGTCTGCAGCTCGAGGAAGGGGGCCGGCTCGTTGAGGAAGTCGCTCAGACGGGCGCTGGATTCGGGGCGAGCGTAACAGATGCGCCCCGCGAGCACGCTGCCGTCCAGGAGGTGCACCTGCACCGCGTGCTCCGCACCCGCGCCCACCTCCTCCGGTGGGTCGGTGACCTCACCGTGGGTCACGCGCGCCACCACCAGCGCCGCGCGGTTGATCAGGAGGGTCTCACCACTGCCCACCTCCTGCGCGGGCAGGAAGTCGTGCGGGCCGTTGAGCAGGTCCTCCAGCCGCTCCTCGCCGCCGTGCCCGCTGGCGCGCGCGGAGAGGAACAGCTGCACGTGCACGCGGCTGCCGCCCACCAGGGTGAGCTGCACCGGGAGGCGGCGCTTGGGGACGTGGTAATCGGACATACGCTGCTCCTCCACTGCAATCGGCCGGCCCGGGCGCTCAGGGCGCACGGCGCAGCCCGCGCTTGAGCTCGGCGCACACCTGGCGCGCCGCGGCGGGGCCCCCGGCGTGGGCCGCGCGCACGATGGCGCTGCCCACCACCACCCCGTCCGCGTGGGCGGCGAGCGAGGCGGCCTGCTCCGCCGTGGAGATGCCGAAGCCGGCCACCACCGGCACGCGCGAGGCCGCGCGCACCAGGTCCAGCCGCCCGCGCAGCTCCGGCGGGAGCTCCGCGCGCATGCCGGTGACGCCCGCCACGGAGACGCAGTACAGGAAGCCGCGCGCCTCGCGGGCGATGCCCTGCGCGCGCGCGGGCGGCGTGGTGGGGGCGCACAGCGGCACGAGGTCCAGCCCCGCGCGGTCGAAGAGGTCGCGCACGGCGCCGCTCTCCTCGGGCGGGAGGTCCGGCAGGATGGCGCCGCTCACGCCCGCGGCCGCGGCGGTCTCCGCGAAGCGCTGCTCACCGTAGGCGAGCACCACGTTCGCGTAGGTCATGATGACCAGCGGCGTGTGCGGGCAGCGCTTGCGCAGCGCGGGCACCAGCTCGGTGAGCACGCGGGGCAGGGTGGCGCCGGCCTTCAGCGCGCGCTCGCTCGCGGCCTGGATGACCGGCCCGTCCGCGATGGGGTCGCTGAAGGCGACGCCGAGCTCCAGCACGTCCGCGCCGCCCTCCACCATGGCGCAGAACACCTCGAGCGAAGCGGCGAGGTCCGGGTCTCCAGCCATCGCGTAGCCCACCAGCGCGCACTCGCCGCGCGCGCGGGCCTGCGCGAACGCGGCCTGCAGGGGTCCGAGCGCCTTCTCCGAGCGCGCCATCAGTGCACCCTCCCTTCGGCGCTGGGGGCCTGCGGCATGGGGTGCTTCATGATGATGCCCATGTCCTTGTCCCCGCGGCCCGAGAGGTTCACCACCAGGTGCTTGCCCTTGCCCAGCTCGCGCGCGAGCTCGGCGGCGCGCGCGAAGGCGTGGCTGGTCTCCAGGGCAGGCAGGATGCCCTCGGTGCGGCTCACCTCGTAGAAGGCGGCGAGCGCCTCCTCGTCCGTGGCGGAGCGCACCTCGAGCCGGCCCGCCTTCGCCAGGTGCGCGAGCTCGGGGCCCACGCCCGGGTAGTCGAGGCCCGCGCTGATGGAGTGGGCCTCCTGGATCTGCCCGTGCTCGTCCTGCAGCACGAGCGAGCGCATGCCGTGGAACACGCCCGTGCTGCCCAGGGTGAGCGAGGCGCCGTGCTCGCGGGTGTGCAGGCCGCGGCCGCCGGCCTCCACGCCCACCAGCCGCACGCCCGCGTCCTCCACGAAGGGGTGCAGCGCGCCGATGGCGTTGGAGCCGCCGCCGATGCACGCGATGACCGCGTCCGGCAGCCGCCCGAAGGCCTCCTGCGCCTGGCGCCGCACCTCGCGCCCGATGACGGACTGGAAGTCGCGCACCAGGGTGGGGAAGGGGTGGGGCCCGGCCGCGCTGCCGATGACGTAGTGGGTGTCGTGCACGCGCGCGACCCAGATGCGCATCGCCTCGTTCATCGCGTCCTTGAGGGTGCGGCTGCCGCTCTCCACCGGGTGCACGGTGGCGCCCAGCGCGCGCATGCGGAACACGTTGAGCGCCTGGCGCTCCACGTCCGAGGCGCCCATGAACACCTCGCAGGGCAGGCCGAAGAGCGCGCACGCGGTGGCCGTGGCCACGCCGTGCTGGCCCGCGCCCGTCTCCGCGATGATGCGCCGCTTGCCCATGCGCCGGGCCAGCAGCACCTGGCCCACGGTGTTGTTGATCTTGTGCGCGCCGGTGTGCGCCAGGTCCTCGCGCTTGAGCCACACCTGCGCACCGCCCCACGCCTCGGTGAGCCGGCGCGCGGGGGTGAGCGGCGTCTCGCGCCCCACGAACTCGCGCAGCACCTGCGCCACGTGGGCCTGGAACTGCGGGTCCTGGCGGGCCGCGTCGTAGGCCTGCTCCAGCTCCTGCAGCGCGGGGACGAGGGTCTCGGGGACGTAGCGGCCGCCGAAGGGGCCGAAGCGGCCGGGGGTGGCCTGGGGGTCGTTCTGCGTGCTCATGGGTGGGGTTCCTGCATGAAGGGGGTCTGGGCGGCGCGCACGAAGGCGCGCACCGCGCGGGGGTCCTTGAGGCCGGGCGCACGCTCCACGCCGCTGGCCACGTCCACGCCGTAGGGGCGCGTGGCCCTCACGGCAGCTTCCACGTTCTGGGGGGTGAGGCCGCCGGCCACGAGCAGGGGCAGCCCGCAGCCGCGCAAGGGCTCGAGCAGCGCCCAGTCGAAGCCCACGCCCTGGCCGGGCGAGGCGCCGTCCAGCAGCAGCGCGCGCACGTCGCCCGCCCCCACGTACGCGCGCGCCCGCGCCACGTCCGCGGGGCCGCGCACGCGCACGGCCTTGATGACGGGGACGCCGTAGCCCCGGCACTGCTCCGGCGGCTCCTCCCCGTGCAGCTGCACGGCGCCGAGGCCGCACTGCGCGACGAGCGCGCGGATGCGCGCGGGGGCCTCGTCCACGAACACCCCCACCACGCTGCCGAAGGGAGGCCGCGTGCGGGCGAGCGCCGCCGCGGCCTCGGGGGACACGCAGCGCGGCGAGCGCGCGCAGAAGTTCAGCCCCAGCGCGTCCGCGCCGGCCTCCCACGCGTCCTGCGCGTCCTCGAGCCGGGTGACGCCGCACACCTTCACGCGCACCCGGGTGGGCCCGCTGATGAGCCCACTCAAGATGCACCTCCGAGCAGGCGCGAGAGCGCGCGGCCCGGGTCCGCGTCGCGCAGCAGCGACTCGCCCACCAGCACCGCGTGGGCGCCCGCGGCGCGCGCCGCCGCGAAGTCCTCGCGCGTGCGCAGCCCGCTCTCCGCCACGAGCCCGCGCGCCCGGCCCACCAGCCCCGGCAGCACCTGCAGCGCCGTGGCCGTGTCGGTGCGCAGGGTGGCGAGGTTGCGGTTGTTGATGCCCACGAGCAGCGCCCCGGCCGCGAGCGCGCGCTCGGCGTGCTGCAGGGTGTGCGCCTCCACGAGCGCATCCACCCGCGCCTCGCGCGCCGCGTGCAGCATCTCCTGCAGCAGCGCGTCCTCGAGCGCGTCTGCGATGAGCAGCACCGCGTCCGCGCCGAGCGCCGCGCTCTCCTGCACCTCCTGCGGGGCGCAGAGGAAGTCCTTGCGCAGGACGGGCAGCGCCACGGCCTCGCGGATGGCCAGGAGGTCCTCGGGGCTGCCCCCGAAGTCCTCCGCGTCCGTGAGCACGCTGAGCGCGCTCGCGCCCGCGGCCGCGTACGCGCGCGCCACCGCCACCAGGTCCGGGTGCGGGAAGAGGCCCCCGCTGGGGCTCTTGCGCTTCACCTCCGCAATCACGTGCACGTGGGCGCGCGGGGAGGTGAGGGCCTCGAGGAAGGGGCGGCGCGCGGGGACGGCGCGCGGCGCCTGGAGCGGGGCGCGGTGGGCCAGCTGCTCGCGCTTGCGGGCGAAGATGGCGGCGAGCAGGTCCACGGTGGGGGAGGTCGACGGGGTCATGGGGTGGGGCCTCCGCTTCCGGAGACGAGCGCCTGCAGCTTCGCCGCCGCGGCGCCCGAGTCGATGGCGTGCGCCGCCCGGGCGACGCCGTCCTTCAGGTCCACCGCCTTGGACACGACGACGAGCGCCGCCGCCGCGTTGAGCAGCACCGCGGTGCGCACGCCGCTGTCGCGCTCCTCGCCCCGCAGCAGGGCGCGCAGCCGCTGCGCGTTCTCCGCCGCGTCACCGCCCTTGATGCTCTCGGGCGGCACGGGGCGCAGCCCTGCGTCCTCGGGGCGCAGCGTGAACAGCCGCACGCGCCCGTCCTCGCCGAGCTCCGCCACGTCGCTGGGCCCACAGGGCGACAGCTCGTCCAGCCCGTCGTGCCCGTGCACCACCCAGGCGCGCCGGCTGCCCAGCCGCCCCAGCACGCGCGCCGTCTGCTCCACCCGCTCCCCGGCGAAGGTGCCGAGCAGCTGGTAGCGCGCGCCCGCGGGGTTGGTGAGCGGCCCGAGCAGGTTGAACACCGAGTGGAAGCCCAGCTCGCGCCGAGCCTGCGCCACGTGGCGCAGCGCGGAGTGGTGGCTGGGCGCGAAGAGGAAGCCCAGCCCGTGCGTGTCGATGTCCCGGGTCACGTCCGCGTGGGGACGCTCCAGGGTGAGCCCCAGCGCGGCGAGCACGTCCGCACTGCCGCAGCGGCTGCTCACCGCGCGGTTGCCGTGCTTCGCCACGGTGACGCCCGCGCCCGCGGCCACGAAGGCCACGGCCGTGGAGATGTTGAAGGTGTGCGCGCCGTCACCCCCGGTGCCGCAGGTGTCCAGCACGATCTCGGCCGAGGGGCTGAGCCGCGCGGCGCAGGCGCGCATGGCCTCGGCCGCTCCGAGCAGCTCGTCCTCGGTCTCGCCCTTCATGCGCAGCGCCGTGGCGAACGACGCCACCTGCGCAGGCGTGGCCTCGCCGGCGAGCAGCTGGCCCATGACGTGGGCCATCTCCTCGCGGGTCAGGTCTCGCCGGCAGACGACCTTGCCGAGTGCTTCCTTGATGGGGAGGCCCGCGCTGGGCGCGCGGGCCGGTGCTGCGGGGGTCTCAGTCGATGGGCTAGCGACGCCAACGCCAGCCGCGGAACTCGTCGTTCGCACGCGAGAAGTCCTGGGCTGCCGGGTGGGTCTGCTTCACGATCGACATGGAGTTGCCTCGTTCCCTCTTCAGGAGGTGAAGGTTGACGTCAGTGTCCTTCGGATTCCGGGGCCGGTGCAAGCGCATCCGGCCCCGGATGGGTCAGACAGCGCCTGGCCGCTCGCCGAGCCGGGCGACGGTGCGGCCCACGGCCTGCGCCACCGCGCGCACCTCGGCCATGGTCCGCTCGAACTCGGCGAAGTCGAGCGACTGGAAGCCGTCGCTCTTCGCCATCGGCGGGTTCGGGTGGACCTCGATGATGAGGCCGTCCGCTCCCACCGCCACCGCGGCGCGGCACATGGCCGGCACCGCCTTGCGCACGCCGATGCCGTGGGAGGGATCCACGAACACCGGCAGGTGGCTGAGGTTCTTGAGGATGGGCACCGCGTTGAGGTCCAGCGTGTTGCGCGTCATCGTCTCGAAGGTGCGGATGCCGCGCTCGCAGAGGATGACCTGGGTGTTGCCGCGCGCCACGATGTACTCGGCCGCCATCAAGAGCTCCTTGAGGGTGGCGCTCATGCCGCGCTTGAGCAGCACCGGCTTGCGCAGGTCTCCCACGGCCTCGAGCAGCGAGAAGTTCTGCATGTTGCGCGCGCCGATCTGCAGCATGTCCGTGTGCTCGGCGACGGACGCGAGCGTCTCCACGTCCTTCACCTCGGTCACCACGCGCAGGCCCGTCTCCTTGCGCGCCGCCGCGAGCAGCTCCAGGCCGTCCAGCTTCAGGCCCTGGAACTCGTAGGGGCTGGTGCGGGGCTTGAACGCCCCGCCGCGCAGGAAGGTGGCGCCGCTCGCCTTCACCGCGTGCGCGGTGGAGAGGATCTGCTCGCGGCTCTCCACCGAGCAGGGCCCGGCGAGCACGTGCAGGGCGTTGCCGCCGATCTCCAGGTTGCCCATGGAGAAGCGGGTGTCGTCCGGCTTCACCTCGCGGCTCACCAGCTTGAAGGGCTGGCTGATCGGCACTGCGTCCGCAACGCCAGGAAGGACCCGGAAGGGCTCGGGCTCCACCGCACCGGGGTTGCCGGTGATGCCGATCGCGGTGCGGCTGCCTCCTGGGATCGGATGGGGACGCCAACCACGGCGGCGGATCTCGTCGTTCACACGCTCGATGTCCTGGGCCGTCGCGTCGGGTCGCATCACGATCAACATGGAAGTGCCTTGGTCCTATGAGTGGCTCGCGCCGAGGATTCGGCGACGAGGTGCTGCGGGCTACGAGTACGGGGAACACCCCGTGACTGGTTTCGACCTCCGTGGGAGGAACTTGAGTCCAGGGGAGCGAGTCTCCCCCGTTGCTGCGGGTGGGAGCAAGCGGGCCCCACTGCGGGTGAAGCCACTGCACCTAATTGCCCGGAGTTTCTCGTGCCATCCCGCGCTCGGTGCCCGTGGCCCTCACCCGAAGCACCTCCCACGTCACGGTGCGCCCCAGCCCCGGGGCCTCGAAGCAAGGGGCGGGGCGCCGCTGCGTGCTTCCTTGCCGGGCAGCGAGGGGACAAGCTGCCCTCCGCAGCTGCCATCTCGCATGCTCGAGGAGCCCGGCCATGAAGACCTCTCTGCGCACCCTTTCACTCGCGACGCTGCTCTTGCTCGGAGGAGGGCTCGCGGGCTGCGAGCGCTCGGCGCGTGCGCCCGAGGCCAGCGCGCCCACCGCACCGGCTCCTACCGCCGCGCCCGCCAGCGCGCCTGCGGCGGCCGTGCAGCAGGACGCAGGCGGCGGGGCGATGAGCTCCGAGCAGCTCCAGGACCTCGTCCAGTCCGCGCAGGCCTGCCGTGAGGGAGAGGCGTGTGCGCTCGCCGGTGCGGGCACCTGCACCTGCGCGCAGCCGGTGAACGCGTCGCGCGCCGCAGAGGTGGACGCCGCGGCGGCGCGCGTGGAGTGCGGCGGCGCGGTGGTGCGCTGCGCGAACCCCGGCTCCGCGCGCTGCGAGGCGGGCAAGTGCGTGGGCGTCACGCCGTGAGCGCGGAGTCGCTCTGTGTCGCTCGCTCGAGTTGGCCCTGAGCCAATGGGGCGCAGCTGTCCCCGGCAGAGGAGTGGATCCGCAGCACTGTGCCCTTCACGCACCGGCTCAGGGGGAAGCCACGACGGGACGGGCTCCCCTCGGATGCGCCGAGCGCGAGAGGGCGCTGCCCTTCGAGGCGCTCCGGGGATGCACCAGAGGGGTGTCGGGCTCGGTCGTGCGCGCCCCTGTGTACGAACCTCGGGAGATTTCAAAAGTCCCGAGGTTCGTATTCAGCACCACACCGACCTGCGCCCGGGAGGGGCACCCTTCCGGCCGCGGAGTCGCGCGCACCTGTTCTGAGATGTCGGGGCTTTTCCGGTACGTCTTACGGGCCCCGAGGCCCCTCCTCCGGGATGAGGTCCGCACCAGGGTGCATGTAGATTCTGGTGCGGCCTCGGTGCGCGCGGAGGTGGCAGGCGAGGTACCTCGCAGGCGAGAGAGAGTCCTGCCTCAGGGTGCGGGAGCCCTTGGCTGAGAAGCCGTAACACCCCTGGGCGCAGCGAGAGTCGCTCGTTCGACGGCTCCGCACCCCCGGAGCGTCGCGCAGGCCGGCGCCCAAGCGCGCTCGGCATCCACGAGGCGCACCCGTCACGACGCGAGGTTCCTCCGAGCGCGCTCGCCCGTCTCAGTGCATCACGCTCGTGATGGAGAGGTAGACGGCGAAGAAGGTGAACACCTGGAACGCAGCGACCAGCACCAGCGTGCGCAGCGCGGTCGCCAGCGGGTGGCCGCCATACACGCGCCGCAGCGCGAGAAACAGATAGCTCGCGATCACGAGCGTGCCGATGGGAAGGCTCACCTGCCATGGCACCTTCAGCTTCACGATCAGGGGCTCTGTGAGCGTGCTGAAGATGAAGCGGAAGCTGTAGACGTGCAGCCCGAAGATGAGGTGCTCGACGAAGTAGTGCCCGCTTCCCAGGTAGAGCCCGGCGAGCAGCAGCACGAAGAGCCCCACGGTCGCGATCTGCGCGAGCTTGTTGCGGCTCGCGAACTGCGCCTCGAGGTGCTCCTTCACGAGCTCCGGCGGCTGGCCGAGCTTCTTGCCCTTCCAGGCGTAGAACCCTTCTGCCTTCGCCATCGAGGCCTCGGGCGTCGAGCCCGGCTCGTAGCGGACGATGGTGTCCAGCGTGAAGTAGCTGGTGTGCCCGACGAAGAAGAACAGGGCGCTGGTGAGCAGGAAGAGCCGCATCGGCGTGACCGACAGCGCGCGGCGCCCCGACACCGCCTCCTGCGTGAGCTGACCGGGCCGCGTGAACAGCAGCCGCAGGGTGCGCCACAGCCGCCCGTCCACGTGGAAGATCTCGTGGAAGGCCTCGTGCGCGTAGTGCTCGAGCGAGAGGTCGTGCCGCTCGAAGCGCTTGAGGCCGCACTGCGCGCAGTAGGAGCCGTGGAGCTCGGCCTCGCACTGGGTGCAGTGACGGGCTGCGCCGCCGACTGTCACCGAGGCGGCGCCGGACGCTGACGAATGCATGGAGGGTCCCCGGCCGTCCGACCAGAGGAGCCGGAGGGCAGCCCACTCTAACCGAAGCCGCGCCCGGCTCGCCTCGGACATAGAGTGAGCCCCCATGGCCGACCTGCACATCACGACCCCGCTGCTGCGCCACGACCCGCTCTCCGCCGCCCTCGGCAAGCAGGTGCTGCTCAAGATGGACAGCCTGCAGCCCTCGGGCTCCTTCAAGCTGCGCGGCATCGGGCGCATGTGCCAACGCGCGGTGCAGGCCGGCGCGCGCCACCTGGTGTGCCCCTCGGGGGGCAACGCGGGCTTCGCGGCGGCCGTCGCGGGGCGCTCGCTCGGCGTGCCCACCACCATCGTGGTGCCGCACACCACCCCGGAGTCCGTGCGCCGGCAGATCCAGGCCATCGGTGCCACGCTGAAGGTGCACGGCAGCGTCTGGGACGAGGCCAACGAGGAGGCGCTGCGCCTGTGCCGCGAGGGCGGCGTGTACGTGCCGCCCTTCGACCATCCGGACATCTGGGACGGCAATGCCACGCTCATCGACGAGGCCGTGCGCCAGGCCGAGGGCGGCCTCGACGCGGTGGTGTGCTCCGTGGGCGGAGGCGGCCTCCTGTGCGGCGTGCTCGAGGGCCTGCACCGCAACGGCCTTCCCAACGTGCCGGTGGTGGCGGTGGAGACCGAGGGCGCGGCCTCGTTCCACGCCTCGGTGAAAGCGGGCGCGCTCGTCACCCTGCCGGCCATCACCTCCATCGCCACCACCCTGGGCGCCAAGCGCGTGGCGCCGGCCGCCCTCGAGTGGACGCGCCGCCACCGCGTGCACAGCGTCACCGTGACGGACGCCCAGGCCACCGAGGCCTGCCTGTGCTTTGCCGATGACCTGCGCGTCCTGGTGGAGCCCGCGTGCGGGGCGGCGCTCGCGGTCGCCTACGGGCGCCTGGACGTGCTCGCGCCCTTCCAGCGGCCGCTGCTCGTCGTGTGTGGCGGCATCGCGGTGGACCTGGAGAAGCTGCGCGCCTGGCACGCCGGCCGGGCGACCTCGGGCCGCGAGGCGGGCGAGTAGGGGGCAGAAAGGCCCTCGGGCGGACGCGGGCCGAACGTGCGCCTTGCGGCGTCCGGGCCGCTGCACTACCCACCTCGAAGCAGCGGACGGTGCCGCCCGCACCGCCCCACCCGAGGAGGAGCTCCGTGGCCCAGCGTCGTCCGACCCCCCGACCCACCGCCCGCAAGGCCCCGCCCGCCGCGAAGAAGGCTGCGCCTGCGAAGAAGGCGCCTCCGACCGCGAAGAAGGCCTCCCCCGCGGGCAAGACGCCCGCTGCGAAGAAGTCTCCCACCGGGAAGGCCACGCCTGCGAAGAAGGCGCCCGCTGCGAAGAAGGGCGCATCCGTGGGGAGGGCTCCCGCTGCGAAGAACGCTGCCCCTGCGGGCAAGGCTGTCGCCGCAAAGAAGACGGCGCCCGCGATGAAGGTGCCGGCTGCTGCGAAGAAGGCTGCACCCGTGAGCAGGGCGAGCGCTGGAAAGAAGGCTGCACCCGAGAGCAGGCCGCCGGCGGCGAAGAAGGGGAACGCCGCGGCGAAGGACGCAGCGTCTGCGAAGAAGGCTGCACCCGCGACGAAGGCTCCCTCCGGGAAGGGCGCCGCTTCGGAGAAGGCTCCCACCCCTGACATGAGCAGCCCCGCCGCGAAGAAGGGCGCTGCCCCGAAGAAGGCCGCGGCACCCGACACGGGCACCACCTTCGAGCAGCGGGGCGCGGCAGTCGAGGAGACTCCCGCGGCGGAGGGCGTGAAGGCCCAGGAGACTCCCGCGGCGGCGGAGGGCACGAAGGCCAAGGAGGCGCCCGCCGGAGAGGCGGGGGCCTCCGAGCGCGCAGAGCCGCGCTCCCCGGAGCAGACGGCACCGGCGAAGAAGGCCCCGGCCTCGAAGCGGGGGAAGTCCGCCGCCAGCCCCGCAGCTTCCGAGTCCCCGCCCGCCCCGGAAGCGCCCCCGGCGGAGCAGGGCGGGCCCGCGGCGTCTCCCGCGGAGCCTGCCGAGGGCACGGCGACGAAGCGGGCGCGCAAGGCCCAGGGCGCGGCATCGCACGCAGAGGCGCCCCCTGCAGGCCCGGAGGCCTCCGATGCCCAGGCCGCAGGTGCGGTGGCTCCGGAGGAGGAAGGCGCTGCCTCCGCGAGCGCGGCGGCCGCGGCGTCGTCCGGGGAGGCCTCCGCCAGCCCCTCGTCCGAAGAGGCTCCCGCGGCATCCGAGGCCCCTGCGCGCGCGGGCCGCGGCGCCAAGCGCAAGGCGGAGCCCGCCGCACCCGACGAGACCGCCGACACCGGCGCGGAGGAGTCGAAGGGCCGGCGCGCGGGGAAGGGGAGCGCACGGGCGGCAGAGCCCGAGGCGTCCTCCGAGCCCGCTGCCCCCGCGCGCCCCGCCGCGGAGCCGCAGTTCCTGGTGCTCACGGGAGGCTCTCCGTTCGTGCGCGCGGTGGGCTTCGTGCGGCGCGCGGAAGCCGGCGAGCCGCTCGCGGGCTTCGAGAACCTCGCGGTCTCGCGCATGTCCGAGCTCGCGCTGCCCACCGAGCCCGGCAGCTACGAGTTCCGCTTCCAGGTGCGCAACGGCATCGGCTCCTTCAAGCTCGCGCAGCGCAACGAGCGCGGCGCGACGAAGAACGTGCGCGACTTCGAGTACGCGGGCAGCTCGCAGACCTACCGCTTCAGCATCCCCTGAAAAGGCAGAGGGCCCGTCCACCTCGCGGATGGACGGGCCCCGGCCGACGGACGGAAGCGCAGAGTCGCTAGTGCGCGCCCTCGATCTTCACACCCGGCACCGGCTTCTTCAGCATGAAGATCAGCACGAGCGAGAGCGCGAAGAGGAAGGTGAGCACCTCGAAGTTGTCGTTGAACGCGCGGATGAGCGACTGCGCGCTCACCTTCTGGTTCAGCACCTGCAGCGCCGCGCTGAAGGGGTCCGCCACGCGGCCGGTGAACGCGCCCTGCAGCATGCGCAGCTGCTCCTGCGCGTACTGGTTGAAGGCGTCCACGTGCTCGCCCAGGCTCAGGTGGTAGAGCTTGGTGCGGCGGTCCAGCGCGCTGCTCATCCACGCGGTGCCGATGCTGCCACCGAGCTCGCGGGTGAGGTTGTAGAGGCCTGCGCCGTTGCCGCGCTGGTGCGCGGGCAGCCCGGAGAGCGCGAACACGCTCAGCGGCACGAAGAGGAAGCCCAGGCCGCAGGCGCGGATGAAGATGGGCGCCATCATCTGCAGGTTGCTCGACTGCGCGGTGAGGTGCGCGTTCGTCCACAGGGACCAGCACATCATCAGCACGCCGAAGCCGATGAGGTAGCGGCCGTCCACCTTGTTCCCGAAGCGGCCCACCAGCGGCATGATCGCGACCTGGATGGCGCTGCCCTTGAGGAAGAGCAGGCCGATGTCGAGCGCCGAGTAGCGCATCACCGTGCCGGCGTAGAGGCTGAAGAGGAAGCTCGCGCTGAACAGCGCCGTGCCGGTGAGGAAGTTGAGCCCCGTGGCGGCGGAATACGATCTGTTCGCGAAGACCCGCAGGTCCACCACCGGGTGGGGCGCCTCCAGCTCGTGCACGATGAAGGTGATGAGCGAGATGGCGGCGATGGCGGCCGTCACCGTGATGAGCACCGAGTCGAACCAGCCCTCGCGGTTGCCCTCCTCGAGCGTGTACTGCAGCGTGGCCATGCCTACCGCGAGCAGGCCGATGCCGTAGGTGTCCACCTTCTCGCGCGTGGGCTCGAAGTAGGGCTGCTTGATCTCCTTCCACGCCATGGACGCGGCGAGCAAGCCCACCGGCACGTTGATGAGGAAGATCCAGTGCCAGCTCGCCCACTCGATGAGGTACCCGCCCAGGGTGGGCCCCAGCAGGGGACCCGTGATGGCGCCCAGGCCGAAGAGCGCGCCGGCCATGCCGTGCTCCTCCTGCGGATAGCGGGCGAAGAGGATCGCCTGGGAGGTCGGGATGATGGCGCCGCCGCCCACGCCCTGCAGGATGCGGAAGGCCACCAGCGAGGGCAGGTTCCACGAGAGCCCGCACAGCACCGAGGCTGCGGTGAACAGCAGGATGCTGAAGGTGAAGTAGCGGCGGTAGCCGAACTTGCGCTGCAGCCAGCCGGTCATCGGGATGACGACCACGTTGGCCATCATGTAGCCGGTGGACACCCAGGCGATCTGATCCAGCGGCGTGCCGAAGCTCGCGCGGATGTCGCTCAGCGCCACGTTGACGATGGAGATGTCCAACACGGACATCAGGGCGGCGAGCATCACCGCGATGGTGATGCCCACCTTGCTGCCTTCGATGTGCTCGCTTCTCAAGGTCGTTCCGCCCTTACTTGCTCGTGTAGACGGTGGCTTCCACGCTCATGCCGGGGCGCAGCTGCACGTCCTTGGGGAGATCGTTGAAGCGCAGCAGCACCGGGATGCGCTGCACCACCTTCACGAAGTTGCCGCTCGCGTTGTCCGGAGGCAGGAGGCTGAAGCGGCTGCCGGCTGCGCCCGCGAGGCTGTCCACGTGCGCCTCGAACTCGCGCCCGCCGAACGCATCCACCTCGACCTTGGCCTTCTGGCCGGGCTGCATCTCGCCCACCTGGTCCTCCTTGAAGTTGGCCACCACCCACACGTCGTCGGTGGGCACCAGGGCCATCAGGTTGGTGCCGGGGCTCACGTTCTGACCGGGCTCCACGGTGCGGCGGCTCACCGTGCCGTTGACCGGGGCCTTCACCAGCGCGTAGCTCACGTTGAGCTGCGCGAGCTGGCGCGCGGCCTCGGTCTGCTTCACCTTCGCCTCGGCGGCCTTCACCGCGGCCTGCGCCGCGGCCACCTGCTGCGGGCCGGTCTGCGCCTGGGTGAGGCGGCCCTGGGCGAGCTCGAGCCCGCCGGAGCTGCCGCCCACGCTGGCCTCGGTGGCCTGCAGGCGCGCCTGGGCCTGCAGCAGCCCGGCCTTCGCCGTGTCGTAGGCGGCCTGGCGCGCGTCGCGCTCGGCCTGGCTGATCACCTTCTGCTCCACCAGGGACTCGGCGCGCGCGTTCTCCTTCTCCGCGAGCGCGAGCTTCGTCTGGGCCACCTGCACGTCCGCGCGGGCCTGGTCGAGGCTCGCCTTCGCGCCGGAGACGCCGCTGTTGGCCTGGGTCACGCCGCCGCGCGCCTGGCGCAGGTTGGCGTTCGCCGTCTGCTCGGTGAGCGCGAGCTGCGCCTGGGCGGTGGACAGCTGCGCCTGGGCGGCGAGCGCGTCGGCCTCGGCGGCCTGCAGGCGCGCGTCCAGCTCGGTGCGGTCCAGCTCGACGAGCACGTCGCCGGCCTTGACCACCTGGTTGTCCTTCACGAGCACGCGCGCCACCTGGCTGCCCACGCGCGCGGACACGTTGGCCACGCGCCCCTCGACGAAGGCGTCATCGGTGGACTCCTTGCCGCGGCCCACCAGCCAGAAGATGAGGCCGGCGAGCAGTGCGACGCCGATCAGCGCCGGGAGCACCACCTTCGCGCGCGCCTTGCGCGCAGGGGCAGCGGTAGGGGTGGAGACGGGAGACGGGGTGGCAGCGGAATCCATAGGAGGGCTCAAGCGGGGAGTCGGGGTGAAGAGGTGATGGAGATGCGAAAGGCGTTCAGGGGTCGCGCACCGCAGGCACCGCCGCGGCGATCTTCGTGAGCAGCTCGACGAGCGTGGTGCGCTCGCTCTCGCTGAGGCCGGCCATCAGGGCGGCCGTGCGCCGGAAGTGGTCCGGCAGCATGCGCTCCAGCTGCTCGAGCGCCGCCGGCGTGAGGCGCACCAGCGTGCGGCGCCGGTCCTCCGAGGAGGACTCTCGCTGCACCAGGCCCGCCGCCTCCAGCGTGTCCAGCAGCCCCGTCATCGAGGCGCGCGTCACGCTCGAGCACTCGGCGAGCTCGCCGGCCGTGAGCGTGTGCTCGGGCGCCTTGGCGAGCATCATCAGCACCGTGAAGCGCCCGGGGCTCAGGCCGTGGCGCGCGTAGTGCGCGTCGTAGGCGTCATCCAGCGCCTGGCCCACCCGCCGCAGCGCGAGGCTGGTGCGGATGGCGCTGGCGTCCAGCATCGGGAAGCGCCGGGCGTGCTCCTGCAGCGTCTCGAACTTCGGCAGGTTCAGGAGGGTGAAAGCAGCGTCGGACATGAATTGGTACGGGGCCTAAGTAAATTGTTTAGCGGCCTAATTAACTCCCGGCTCAGAGATGCGCAATCCCCAAGTGGGTTTCGGCGGGCTACAAGCGGAGGCATGACGCGAACGACCCGACTGCTCCTCCTGCCCCTGGCCGCGGCGCTGCTCGCCGGCGCGGCCCCACCCTCCACCCCTGCTGCCTCGCGGGGCGCCCCCTCGGCCGCCCAGCTGAAGCAGGCGAGCGCCCGCTTTGCGCCGGTGGACCTGAAGGTGGATGTCTCGAAGCTGCCCGAGGTGGAGCGCCGCGCGCTCGCCCGCATCCTCGAGGCGGCGCAGGTGATGGACCCGCTCTTCCTGCGCCAGGTGTGGGCGGGCAACGAGGCGCTCCTGCTGCAGCTCGTGGCGGACCAGAGCCCGCTCGGCCGTGAGCGGCTGCACGCGTTCCTGCTCGACAAGGGGCCGTGGAGCCGGCTGGACCACGACACGCCCTTCGTCCCCGGCGTCCCGGAGAAGCCCGCCGAGGGCAGCTTCTATCCTCCCGGCGCGACGAAGGAGCAGGTGGAGGCGTGGGTGAAGGGGCTCCCGGAGGCGCAGGCGAAGGAGGCCACCGGCTTCTTCACCACCCTCCGCCGCGGGCCGGACGGCAAGTTCGTCACCGTGCCGTACAGCCTCGAGTACCAGGCGGAGCTGGGGCACGCGGCGAAGCTCCTGCGCGAGGCCGCCGAGCTCACCCAGCAGCCCACCCTCAAGCGCTTCCTCGAGGCGCGCGCGGCCGCGTTCCTCAGCAACGACTACTACGCGTCCGAAGTCGCGTGGATGGAGCTGGACGCGAGCGTGGAGCCCACGCTCGGGCCCTACGAGGTCTACGAGGACAACTGGTTCAACTACAAGGCCGCCTTCGAGGCCTTCATCGCGGTGCGCGACGACGCCGAGACGGCGAAGCTGCAGAAGTTCAGCGGCCAGCTGCAGGACATCGAGAACCACCTGCCCATCGCGGCTTCCTTGCGCAACCCGAAGCTCGGCGCGCTCGCCCCCATCCGCGTGGTGAACAGCCTCTTCAGCGCGGGCGACGGCAACAAGGGCGTGCAGACGGCCGCCTACAACCTGCCCAACGACGAGCGCGTGGCGGCGGAGAAGGGCACCAAGCGCGTGATGCTCAAGAACGTGCAGGAGGCCAAGTTCGAGCGCGTGCTGCTGCCCATCACCCAGGTGGCGCTCGCGGCGAAGGACCGCAAGGACGTGTCCTTCGACGCCTTCTTCACCCACATCCTCATGCACGAGCTGATGCACGGGCTGGGGCCGCACAACATCACCGTGGGCGGCAAGCAGACCACCGTGCGTCAGGCGCTGCAGGTCTCCAGCAGCGCCATCGAGGAGGCCAAGGCGGACATCTCCGGCCTCTGGGCGCTGCAGTACCTGGTGGACAAGGGCGTGCTGGGCAAGGAGATGGAGCGCACCATGTACACGACCTTCCTCGCGAGCGCGTTCCGCTCCATCCGCTTCGGCACCGGCGAGGCGCACGGCAAGGGGATCGCGCTGCAGCTCAACCGCTTCCTCGACGACGGCGCGGTGGTGGTGGCGAAGGACGGCACCTTCAGCGTGGTGCCGGGGAAGATCAAGGCCTCGGTCGAGGGCCTCACCCGCGACCTGATGCAGCTGCAGGCCAAGGGTGACCGCGCGGGCGCCGAGGCGCTGCTCGAGCGCATGGGCGTGGTGCGCCCCGAGGTGCAGCGCGTGCTCGAGAGGCTCACCCGCGTGCCGGTGGACATCGACCCGCGCTTCGTCACCGCCGAGCAGCTGGTGCAGCAGTACGGCAGCGGCGCGGTGGCAGCGAAGCCGTAGCCTGCCTGGCCGCCCGTCGCTCGCGGCGGGGGGCCTGCCCCAGGGTTACTGCACGTCCATGACGCGGCCCGCGGCCTCCAACGCGTACGGTGTCCCCATCGCCCTCGGGGTGATGGGCGCCTGGGCCGCGCACCTCGTGTACCTGCTCGGCTTCGCGCGCCTCGCGCCGTGGGGCCCGGGCATGTGGCTGCACGCGGCCCTGCAGGCCTGGCTCTTCACCGGGCTCTTCATCACCGGCCACGACGCCATGCACGGCACCGTGAGTCCGCGCGCGGGGGTGAACCGGCTCGTGGGCACCCTGGCCTGCTTCCTCTTCGCGGGGCTCTCCTACCGGCGCCTCGTGCAGCACCACCGCGCCCACCACGCGGCCCCCACGCACGCGAGCGACCCGGACTTCCATCCCGGCTCCTTCCCCGTGTGGTTCTTCGCCTTCATGCGCCGCTACACCACGCTCCTGCAGCTCGCGGTGATGGCGCTCAGCTTCAACGTGATGCTGTGGCTGGGCGTCCCGCAGTGGCGGGTGTGGGCCTTCTGGGTCGCCCCCAGCCTCGCCGCCACGCTGCAGCTCTTCTACTTCGGCACCTACCGGCCCCACCGCGAGCCGCACGGGCCGGACGCCCCGCAGATGGCGCCGCACCACGCGCGCAGCCTCGTGCCCAACCACCTGTGGGCGATGCTCTCCTGCTACTTCTTCGGCTACCACTGGGAGCACCACGAGTCGCCGGGCACGCCCTGGTGGGCGCTCTGGCGGGTGAAGGAGGCGCGGGTGAAACCTCCCGGGCCTCCCGCGCGTACTGCCTGAGACCCTCCGGAGGAAGCGCCGCATGAGCGACAAGCTGATCCCCCCCGAGCCGCCCTCGTCCGAGCACACCCCCGAGCGCCTCTACCTGCGGCGCCGGGAGTTCCTCAAGAACGCGGGGCTGTTCACCGCCACGGCGGCCGGCGTGGGCGGCGCGCTGTGGGCGCTGGGGCTCAAGCAGCGCCATCCCTTGGAGCGCCTGGTGCCGGACGGCGGGCTCGCGGAGCTGCCGGTGGCACCGGATGCGGGTGCCCGGGGCCCCTTCGACACGGACGAGGCGCGCACCCCGTACGAGGACGTCACCACCTACAACAACTTCTACGAGTTCGGCCTCGACAAGAACGACCCCGCCCAGCACGCGCACAGCTTGCGCCCGCATCCCTGGACGGTGCGCATCGAGGGCGCGTGCCACCGCCCGCTCACCCTGGACATCGACGACCTCAAGCGCCTGTTTCCCCTCGAGCAGCGCGTGTACCGCATGCGCTGCGTGGAGGCCTGGAGCATGGTCATCCCGTGGCTGGGGCTGCCGCTCGGCAAGCTGCTCGCGCGCGTGGAGCCCACCGGCAGCGCGAAGTACGTGGCCTTCACCACGCTCCTGGACCCCGAGCAGATGCCGGGGCAGAAGAGCGGCGTGCTCGACTGGCCGTATGTCGAAGGCCTGCGCCTCGACGAGGCCCAGCACCCGCTCACCCTGCTCGCGGTGGGGCTCTACGGCAAGGAGCTGCCGAACCAGAACGGCGCGCCGCTGCGGCTCGTGGTGCCGTGGAAGTACGGCTTCAAGGGCATCAAGAGCATCGTGCGCATCCGGCTCACCGAGGAGCAGCCGCCCACGACGTGGAGCCTCGCGGGCCCGAGCGAGTACGGCTTCTACGCGAACGTGAACCCCGAGGTGGACCACCCGCGCTGGAGCCAGGCCACCGAGCGGCGCATCGGCGAGTTCAAGCGCCGCCCCACGCTGCCCTTCAACGGCTACGCCGAGCAGGTGGCGAGCCTCTACCGCGGCCTCGACCTCCGGAAGAACTACTGATGGCCGCTCCGCATCCGTGGCTGAAGCCCGCTGTGCTCGCGGGCGGGCTCGCCCCGCTCGGGATGCTGCTGCTCGACTGGCAGCAGGGCACCCTGGGCGCGAACCCTGTCGAGCGCGCCCTCAACCAGCTGGGGCTGCTCGCGCTCGTCTTCCTCGTCGCGAGCCTCGCCGTCACGCCGCTCAAGAAGCTCTCCGGCTGGACCTGGCCCGTGCGGCTGCGGCGCATGCTGGGGCTCTTCGCCTTCGCATACGCGAGCCTGCACCTGCTCACCTACGTGGTGCTGGACCAGCACTTCGCGTGGGGCACGCTGCTCGAGGACGTGGCGAAGCGGAAGTTCGTCACCGTGGGCTTCGCCGCGTGGGCCCTCATGCTGCCGCTCGCGCTCACCTCCACGAATGCCTCGGTGCGCAGGCTCGGCTTTCCCGCCTGGCAGAGGCTGCACCGGCTCGCGTACGTGGCGGGCGCGCTGGGCGTGGTGCACTTCGTGTGGCGCGTGAAGAAGGACCACACCGAGCCCTTCCTCTACGGCTTCGTGCTGCTGGTGCTGATCGCGCTGCGCGTTCCCGGCTGGCGCAAGGAGTGGCGCGCGTCGAGGGCCCGCGCGGCCAGGGCCGCCGCAGCGCCGAAGGTTGGCAATCGTTCGGCGCAGGCGGAGTAGGGTTCCTTGCAGGGGGAGCGCCACGCCGGCGACCTACTGGGGGAACACGGATGCACCGCAACCGGGGTTTTGGGCTTCACGCGCTGCTGCTCGCAGGGCTGCTCTTCGCATCGACCGCATCGACCGCCTCGGCGGCCACGAGCCGCCAGGCGCAGCTCGATGAGCTGGTGACGCGCTACCACGCCCTCAAGCAGTTCAACGGCACCGTGCTCGTCGCGGACGAGAAGGGCATCGTCTTCCAGAAGCCCTACGGCTCGGCGAACTTCGAGTGGCAGCTGCCCCACACGCTGGACACCCGCTTCCGCCTCGGCTCCATCACCAAGCAGTTCACCGCGATGGTGGTGATGCAGCTGGTGAACGAGGGCAAGCTGAAGCTGAACGAGAAGCTCGTCACCTACCTGCCCGACTACCGCAAGGACACCGGCAGCCGCGTGACGCTGCACCAGCTGCTCAACCACACCTCGGGCATCCCCAGCTACACGGGCCTGCCGGGCTTCTTCCAGAACGAGTCGCGCAACCCGTACACCGTCGCCGAGTTCGTGAAGAAGTTCGCGAGTGGGGACCTCGAGTTCGAGCCGGGGACGAAGTTCCAGTACAACAACTCGGGCTACTTCCTGCTCGGCGCCATCATCGAAAAGGTGGAGGGCAAGCCCTATGCTCAGGTGGTGCAGGAGCGCATCTTCGCGCCGCTGGGCATGAAGCACTCGGGCTACGACCTCGCGGCGCCCCTCATCCCCAAGCGCGCGAGCGGCTACGTGCTCAAGCCCGAGGGCTACGTCAACGCGCCCTACCTCGACATGAGCATCCCGTACGCCGCGGGCTCGCTCTACTCCACGGTGGGCGACCTCTTCCTCTGGGACCGCGCGCTCTACGGCGAGAAGCTGCTGCCCGCGGCGCTGAAGCAGAAGATGTTCACCCCGGGGCTCGCGAACTACGGCTACGGCTGGTTCATCCAGGACGTCACGCTCGCGGACGGCAAGACGAAGGTGGCCACCGTGAGCCACACCGGCGGCATCAACGGCTTCAACACGCTGCTGCTGCGCGTGCCCGAGCGACACGAGCTGGTGGTGCTGCTCGACAACACCTCGCGCGGCGACAAGCTGGAGGCCCTGGGCGCGGACCTGCTCGGCATCCTGCACGGAGTGCAGCCCAAGGGCCCGCGCCGCTCCATCGGAGAGGTGGTGAGCGCTGCCGCCGCCAGGGGCAGCGTCGCGCAGGCCATCGCGCAGTACCGCTCGCTCAAGGCGAGCCAGCCCAACGCCTACGACTTCGAGGAGGAGAACGCGCTGAACGGCGTGGGCTACTCGCTGCTGCAGCAGGGGCGCGTCCCGGACGCCATCGAGATCTTCAAGCTCAACGTGGAGATGTTCCCGAAGAACGGAAACCCCTACGACAGCCTCGGTGAGGCGTACCTCGCGGCGGGGAACAAGGAGCTCGCGCTGAAGAACTACCAGCGCTCGCTCGAGCTGGACCCGAAGAACAGCAACGCGAAGAGCGTCATCGAGCGGCTGCAGAGGCCCGAGAGCGCGAAGAAGTCCAAGTACCCGCTCGAGGCCTACGTGGGCAGCTACGCGCTCGCGCCCAACTTCGCCCTGAAGGTCACGGTGGAGCAGGGCCAGCTCACGGCGCAGGGCACCGGGCAGCCGAAGTTCCCACTCGCGGCCGATGGTGACACTGCCTTCGCGGCCGTCGGCGTGCCAGCGCGCCTCGTGTTCGCCGTGGACGAGGCGGCGCACAAGGCGACCTCGCTGGTGCTGCAGCAGGGCGGCCGCGAGATGCCGGCCAAGCGCACCGAGTAGGGGAGGAGACGGTCTTCGCCGCCCGGGTGACAGGGCCCGGGCGCATCCCCGCAGAACGATGAGCAGACCATGCGGCTTCCGTGACGAACGTCTCTCAAGGCGTTCGTAGCGTGAGCCGCATGAACCGACACCTCAACTCCCTCGCCGCGCTGCTGCTCCTCTCGGGCTGCGCCCACCACGCCGCCGTGAGCTCCGAGCAGGGCCTGCCCCTGAGGCGCGTGGTCATCTACCGCAACGGCGTGGGCTACTTCGAACGCGCGGGGCACGTGGAGTCCGAGCGGGTGGCCTTCCAGGTGAAGCGCGAGCACGTGGGCGACTTCCTCGCCACGCTCGCCGTGATGGAGGAGGGCCGCAGCGCCGTGCGCTCCGCGGCCTTTCCCACCGCCGCCCAGGGCGAGCGGCGCACGGTGGAGCTCGCGCTCGATGGCCGCGCGCACCAGCTGGCCGTGGGCTACGTGGTGGAGCAGCCCATCTGGCGCCCCACGTATAGGGTGGTCGTGGGCAAGAGCGGGCTCGAGCTGCAGGCCTGGGGCATCGTGCAGAACCTCTCCGGGGAGGACTGGCGCGACGTGCAGCTCTCGCTGGTGGCCGGAGCGCCCATCGCCTACCGCGCGACGCTGGAGGCACCCGTGACGCCCGGGCGGCCCCTGCTCGAGGACTCGGGCGAGGTGTTCGCGGGCGTGCCCCGCGGCGAGAGCGTGCTCGCCCAGGCGCCCGGGACCCTCGTCGTTCCCGGAGAAGCTCCCACCGTGGACGTCGGCAGCACCAGCACCGGCGTGAACGTCGGCAAGGACTTCGTTCGCAACATCGCGGTGGTGCGCCCCACGGGGAAGGCGGGCGCGGGGCGCTCGTTCGAGGCCCTCGCGGCGGTGGCCCGTGCGAGCGCGGCCGGCGGCACCACCCGCTACGAGCTGCCGCACCCCGTGAGCATCCCGGACGCGTCGGCCTCCATGGTGCTGCTCGCCTCGCGCACCGTGCCGGGAGAGGCCGTGCTGCTCTTCTCGCCGGACCCCGGGGCGCCCGACTCCGCGCGCCACCCGTTCCGCGTGGCGCGCTTCACCAATGACAGCGCGGGCCTGCTCGAGCGCGGTCCCATCGCAGTCTTCGAGGAGGGAGCCTTCCTCGGCCAGGGCGTGCTCGAGTCACTGCCGGCCGGGGCGCAGGCCACCGTGCCCTTCTCGCTCGAGCGCGGCGTCGCCGTGGAGTCGCGCTCGGAGAGCGTGCAGGAGGGCGCGCGCCTCGCGCTCGTGGAGGCCGGGGTGCTGACGCTCGAGCGCGACACCGTGCTGCGCACCACCTACCGCGTGCAGAACGGCGAGGCGAAGCCGGCGCGGGTGCTGCTGCGCCACGCCCGCAGTGCGCAGGCGCGGCTCGCCGCGAGCCCCAAGGGGACCGAGGAGCAGGTGGGCGCCGGCTTCGCGCTCGTCCCGGCCGAGGTGGCGGCCCACGCGAGCGCCGAGGCGAAGGTGGAGGAGCGGACCAGCGCTCGCGTGCAGGCGGACTGGTTCGACCCGGCGGCGGACGTCGCGGTGAACGGCTACCTCGAGGACCCGCGCGCGGACCGGACCGCGAAGGAGGCGCTGGCGGCGCTGTGGAAGGTGCGCGACGCCATCGTCCGGGAGCGCTCGGAGGAGGCGAAGTGGACGGAGCAGGGCGACACCCTGTCCGAGGAGGCGGACGAGGCGCGCGAGAGCCTGCGCTCGCTCGCGAAGAGCCGCGCCGCAGACCTCAAGGGACGGCTGCAGGCACGGCTCTCCGACCTGGAGAGCCAACATGCTGCGGCCGCCGATGCGCTGGTGCGCGCGCAGCTCGCGCGGCACGAGGCCGAGGTGGACTTCGCCGAGCGCCTGCGCACGCTGGGCGTGCGCGCGCCCTAGTTCATCATCTTGTCCAGCGCGCCCATCACCACCGGGTGGTAGCCCGTGCGCGCCTCGGCGTAGATGCGCTGCGCGAGCGGCTTGCCCCAGTCGCGGTCCATCAGGGCGCGGTAGAGCGGGCGCACGAAGCGGCCGCGGCCCTGGGAGGTGAGGAAGTGCTCGAGCGCGGGCAGCGCCGGCTCGTAGCGGCTCGCGATGGTCTTCTCGAGCCACGCGAAGAGCACCTCGCTGTTGCCCGTCTGGGTGAAGTGGAAGGTGCCGTCCAGCGAGGCGAGCTGCGCAGGCGTGAGCTCGCGCGGCAGGAGGCCGAGGAAGTACTGCCACTCCTGCGTGAGCCAGCCCTGCGTCTTCAGCGCGCTCGCGGGTGCGCCGCCGAGGAAGGCCTTCACCTGCGCCTCCACGTGCGCGAAGCGGTCCGTCTGCGGGCGGTACACGTTCGCGGGCAGGCCGGGGCGGTACACCCACTCGTCGAGCTGCAGCTTCTGCTCCAGCGCGGCGTCGCCCTTCACCAGGTGCTCGCGCACCTCGGCGAGGAAGCCGCGGGTATCCATGGACTGGAAGGCGTGGCGGTCGAAGTAGCTGCGCAGGAAGGCGTCGAAGCGCTCGCGCCCCACCGTCTCCTCCATCGTCTGCAGGAAGGCGGCGCCCTTCTCGTAGATGACGCGGCTGCCGCCCTCCTCGGGGTCGCCCTTCAGCTGCACGTAGAGCTGGGTCTGGGGGCTCTGCTCACCCACCTCCTTCTCGGTGCGCTCCAGCTCCTGAAGGCTCAGGCGCGAGAGCATGGCGCCCACCTCGCGGCCGTAGAGCGCCTCCATGATGCGCAGCTCGAAGTAGCTGGTGACGCCCTCGTTGAGCCAGGAGTCGGACCAGGTGGCGTTGGTGACGAGGTTGCCGGACCAGGAGTGCGCGAGCTCGTGCGCGATGAGGCTCACCAGCGAGCGGTCTCCGGAGAGCACCGTGGGCGTCGCGAAGGTGAGGCGCGGGTTCTCCATGCCGCCGTAGGGGAAGGAGGGCGGGAGCACGAGGATGTCGTAGCGGCCCCAGCGGTAGGGGCCGTAGAGCCGCTCGGCCGCCGCCATCATCTGCTCCACCTCGCCGAACTCGTACGCCGCGCGCGCGAGCACCGAGGGCTCCGCGTACACGCCCGAGCGCGGCCCCAGCTGCTGGAACGCGATGTCGCCCACCGCCACCGCCATCAGGTAGGGCGGGATGGCCTGCGGCATGCGGAAGTCGAAGCGGGTGTGGCCCCCGTCCACGGGCACGCCCTCGGGGGTGAGCTGCTCGGCGCTCATCACCGCGCGCAGGCCGCGCGGCACCGTGAGGCGCGCGCTGTAGGTCTGCCGGATGCCGGGGCTGTCCTGCGTGGGCACCCACGTGCGGGTGAGGATCGCCTCGCCCTGGGAGAAGAGGTAGGGGTGCTGCTTGCCGGCCGTCTGCGCGGGGGTGAGCCACTGCAGGGCGCCCGCCTCGGGCCGCGTCTCGTAGCGCACCACGATGCGCCGCGTGCCCGGCCGCAGCGTCACGGTGAGGGGCTGGCCGAGGCGCGGGTGCGCGGTGCCCAGCGTCCAGGGTAGCGCCTTGCCGCCCTCGTCCGTCACGCTGCGCAGCCGCAGGCCGTCCGTGTCCAGCACCACCTCGCTCGCGCCCGGCTGTACTTGAAGGTCCAGCGTGGCGCTGCCCTTCAGCGTGCGCGCGGCGAAGTCCACGCCCAGGTCCAGCGCCACGTGCGTCACGCGCGCCTCCTCGGGCCGTGCAAAGGAGTGCGGGTCGTGCGCGATGCGCGGCTGGGACTGCGGCTGCTGCGAGGCCGTGGCCTCCGGAGCGGCGGTGCGGCAGCCAGCGAGTGCGAGCAGGGGAACGGCGAGCGCGAGGACGAGGCGGGAGCGGGCGTGGAGGCGCATGGGCAGGGGGCCGAGGGTAGCTGGCCCCGCCCGCACGGGCGAGCGCTGCGGGATGTAGGCCGCGCACGCCTGCTCCCTCACCCCCGGCGGCTCAGAGCACCTGGCTCAGCGCCGCCTCCAGGCGCGCGCGCGGCACGGCGCCTACCACCTGGTTCACCACCTGGCCGTTCTTGAAGAAGAGCAGCGTGGGCATGGAGCGGATGCCGAACTGCTGCGCGGTGAGCTGGTGGTCGTCCACGTCCAGCTTCGTCACCTTCACCTTGCCGGCGTGCTCCTGCGCGAGCGCCTCCAACGTCACGCCGAGCACGCGGCAGGGCGCGCACCAGCGGGCGGTGAAGTCGACGATGACGGGCCCCTCGGCCTGCAGCACCTCCTGCTGGAAGGTGGCATCGCTCAGGGTGACGATGTTGTCGCTCATGGGCTCCTCGGCGTCCTCTGCGGGCCCGGCGCGGGAGTGCGCTGGAGGCCCGTGGACAGCACAAGGAGTAGGGCGGGGCCCGCCCGGGCGCGAGAGGCCGGGGCGCACCAGATTGTTCCGCCAGGGACCCTTACGCCGTCTCCTCCCAGGGCAGCGCGGCGCGGCGCTCGGCGAGCAGGTCCAGGAAGGCGCGCACCTTGGAGGGCAGGTGGCGGCTGCTCGGGTACACGGCGAAGACGGGGATGCCCGGCGGTGTGTAGCGCTCGAGCACGGGCACGAGGCGCCCGGCGCGCACGTCCTCCGCTACCAGGGAGGTGGGCAGCTGCACGAGGCCGAGTCCCGCGCGCACCGCCGCGTGGCCCGCGCGCACGCTGGGCACTCGCAGCCGCCCCTGCACGGGCACGGTGCGCGCGCGGCGGGGGCCGGTGAAGAACCACACCTCGTCCGTGCCGGCCTCCGCGAGCAGCACGCACTCGTGCTCGCGCAGCGCGTCCGGGCTGCGCGGGGGCGGGCGGCGGCTCAGGTAGGCAGGGCTCGCGTAGTAGCCGGTGCGCACGCTGCCCAGCCGGCGCGCCACCAGGGACGAGTCCGGCAGGGGCCCGGTGCGCAGCGCGAGGTCGAAGTCCCCGGCGAGCAGGTCCACTGCGCCGGGCGCGAGCGAGAGCTCCACCTGCACCTGGGGGTAGCGCAGGAGGAACTCGGAGACGAGCGGGGTGAGCAGCTCGCCCAGCAGCGAGAGCGTGGCCACGCGCAGTGTGCCGGAGGGCGTCCCGCGCGCCGCGGCGAGCGCCTCGTTCACCGCGTGCGCCTCGGCCACCAGGCGGGTGCACTGCGCGAGGTAGCCGCGCCCCGGCTCGGTGAGCCTCAGCCGGCGCGTGGTGCGCTCCAGCAGCCGCACGCCCAGGCGCGCCTCCAGCGCCGCGAGCCTTCGGCTCACCGTGCTCTTGCGCACGCCCAGGCGCGCGGCCGCGCCGGTGATGCCCGCGGCCACCACCTCGGTGAACAGCAGCATGTCGTCCAGCAGGGGAGGGGCGGTGCTCACGGGCGCGCAGACTAACGCACGTCCCTCACCCCGAGCCTCTCCCAGAGCGAGAGGGGACAGCCGGCTTCTCCGCCGAGCCGGATCTTCAAACGCGGCGCTGCGGGGGCAGCAGCCGGTCCACCAGCCCCATCAGCTGGTTGCAGCTGATGGGCTTGGGCAGGACGGCGTCCACGCCGGCGCTGCGGGCGAGCGCCGCGAGGCGCTGCGGGTCGCGCTCGCCGCTGATCATCAGCACCGGCGTGCGGCGCAGCCGCGCGTCCCCGCGGATGCGCGCCGCGAGGTCCGCGCCGCTCATCCCCTCGAGGTAGAGGTCGGTGAGCACCAGGTCCACCGGCTGCGCCTGCAAGAGCTGCAGGGCCTCCTCCGCGCTCTCGGCCTCCACGAAGTCGAAGGCGCGGCCGGCGAGGTAGATCTTCAGCAGCGTGCGGATGGAGCGGCTGTCGTCCACGACGAGCACCCGCTGGGCGCCCGGCCCGGCGCGCAGGGCGCCGGGCACGGGCAGGCTGACGGAGGGAGGGCGGGGCAGGGGAGGCTGCGTCACGGGGCCGCGGTGACGGCGTAGGTGAAGGCCTGGGTCTGCACGCTGGGAAAGCCCATGTTCGGCGCGAGCGGGGGCGCCAGCTCGTTGGGCACCTTCCACGTCTGGCCGGTGAAGTTCATCAGCAGCACGCTGTAGTTGCCCACGGGCACCGACGTCAGGGGCTTGGGCGCGCCGCTCGCGGCGTTGAGCGCGAGGTTGCGCACGGCCACCGTGAGGCTGGGCACCGCGGCGACGTAGAAGCTGCCGTCCGGGTTCTTCTTCGGCGTGCCGTCGTCGTTGTTGAGCAGCGGGTACAGGCTGTTGGGCACCAGGCCCGCCGCCATCACCACCAGGGCGGGGCCGGTCGGGCTGCCGTCCGTCGTGGTGTACGAGGCCCCCTCGGCGTCCAGGATGCCATTGCGGTCCAGGTCGTTCTCGTCCGTGAGCAGCGGGACGGCGTTCTTGTCCGAGGACAGCTTGCGCACCACCACCCGCGGCCAGAGGTCCGGGGCGCCGTCGCCGTTGGCATCGTCCGGGACGCCGTCGCCGTTGTCGTCCACGTAGCGCACGAAGAAGGCCGGCGGGGCCTCGTTCACGCCGCCCTCGGCCACCTTGAGCGGCTTGAGCGTGATGCCCTGCGTGCCGGGGGCGAGCGTCACCGGCGCGGAGGCCTCGAAGGCCGGGCGGTCGAAGGGCACGGTGGCCGTGTCCGAGAAGCTCACGCTCACGCCCAGCGCGGGCACCAGCTTGCCGTCCGAGCCGCGCTCCACGCTGACCACCAGCATGCCGCGCTTGGGGTCGTTGAGGTCCACCGCGGCGCCGCCCACGTCGAACTGGTTGGGCTCACCGGTGACGCCGTAGAAGGGGTTGAAGTCCGCGCCGTGGCAGCTCGCGGACGCAGCCACGCGGCGGCAGGTGTCCGCGTCCACGAAGCCGCGCACCAGGTACTTGCCCTCGGGCACGAGGCTGAAGGCGAAGGGCGCGACGAAGGGGCCGGCGGTGTACTTGCCGGTCGCGTCCTTCTTGTCCAGCTCCTGGCCGAACACCTTCTCCATCGGGACGATGGTGAAGGAGATGGGGCGGCCGCTGCCCGCGGGAGGGGGCGGCCGGTCCTTCGCGTACAGGAGCACGATCACGTCGCCGCGCACCTGGCTCTGCACCACCACCTGCCCCTCGATGCGGGCGGTCTCGGTGTTCTGGCGCAGGTCCGCCGTGGGCACCACGGGGGGCGAGTCGCAGCCGGCGGAGGCCAGCAGCAGCGCGGCGAGGGAGGAGGCGACGAGGCTGCGGGAGGAGGACATGGCGTACATCACGGGGTCACCGTCAGGAGGCCGAGGACGCGGCGCTCGATGCGATTGCCGAACGGGTGCTCGAAGTGGTCGTTGCCCAGCTGCGTGCCCACCAGGGCCACGGTGAGCCGGTCCTTGATGGCCTCGTAGCCCACGCGCGCGTTGATCACCGTGTAGGAGGGCAGGGCGTTGGCGTTGAGGTTGATCTGCGTGGGGTCCGCGGCGGACGGCTCGCGCTCGATCCAGCGGGTGGAGGAGGTGTAGGTGGCGTCCGTGCCCAGCTCCAGGCCGCGGCGGGTGCGGTAGGTGAGCGCGCCGAACAGCTTCAGGCCCGGGGCCTGGCGGCAAGGCACGCACGCGTCCCCGCGCTGGAAGTCCGAGCTGATCTTCTGGATGCCCGTGCCCAGCTTCACGCCGAGGCCGTCCAGGGGCGCGGCCGAGAGGCTCACCTCGCCGCCGCGCGCCACGTACGTGTCGTCCTCGTTGGTGAAGGCCGAGCGCCCGATGAGGAAGCTCTGGCTCACCGGATCGTAGGAGTCACCGGCCGGCAGCCGCTCCACCGCCGAGAGCACGATGAGGTCCTTCACCGTGTTCTGGTACAGCGCCACGTCCCACTCCATACCCAGGGTGGGAGCCTCGCCGCGGTAGCCGAACTCGTAGGCGGTGAGCCGCTCGGGGCGCAGCGCCGGGTTGCCCACGGTCTGCACGCTCGCGCCGTTCACGCCCGGGGCCGGCACGCGCAGCGCCGTGTAGCTCTCGAGGAAGGTGGGCTCGCGGAACGCGGTCGCGAGGCTCACGCGGAAGGCCTGCCCCTCGAAGGGGAAGATGAGCGCCGAGACGCGCGGGCTGTGCGCGAGGCCGCGCTTGCCGTTGTCCAGCAGCGGGTGGCTGTCCACGCGGTAGCTGCCCACGAGCCGGAAGGTCTTGGAGAGCTGCCACTCGTCCTGGAGGAAGGCCGCGAAGTGGTTCTCCTGGTGCTTGCCGCCCACGTAGTCCCAGTCCACGCGCTTGAGGCGGCCCTCCACGCCCACCGTGGCCTGGTGCTCCCCCACCAGCTGGAAGCCGTCGCTGTAGACGAGCTCCGTGTTGACGACGTTGGCGTTGAGCCGCGTGGCGAGCGAGCGCGTGCCGATGGCCTCGTACTCGGGCCCCGCGTCCGTCTCCAGGTGGTTCCAGAAGGTCTTGAGCTTGACCGGGCCCACCGAGAGGTCAGCCTTGCCGTTGATGCTGTAGCCGTCCAGGTTGTAGTTGCGCAGCGTGCCGAGCGGGTAGACCTCGGAGTAGAAGCGGTTCACGCCCGCGCTCAGGTCCACCGCGGACTGCTTGTTGAGCGCGATGCGGCTGCTCACGTTGGCGCGCGCGGTGCGGCTGCCCATGTCCGCGTCGCGGGCCCAGCTGCTGGGGGCCACCTCCTCCATGTCCGGGCGGTCCGAGGCGTAGTCGCGGCTCCACTTGTTGGCCTGGCCGTAGCCCACGCTGGCGCGGTAGCGCATGGCGCCGTCGCCGCCGAAGCTCACGAAGGAGCCCTTGGCGGTGTTGCCGGCGCCGGCGGCGAGGTTGAACTGCCCGCGGGGGCCCGAGCCCGGCGCCTTGGTGATGATGTTCACCACGCCGAGCATCGCGTTCGCGCCGTAGAGCGCGGAGCCGGGGCCGCGGATCACCTCGATGCGCTCGATCTCCTCGAGCCCGATGGTGAAGCCATCCCAGAGGATGGTGCCCATGAAGTCCTGGTACTCGCTGCGCCCGTCCACCAGCACCAGCACCTTGTTGGCGATGCGCTGGTTGAAGCCGCGGAAGGACACGTTGGCGCTGCCCACGCCCAGCGCCATCACGTCCGCGCCCGGCACGCGCCGCATCAGCTCCACCAGGTTGGTGGCGCCCGACAGGCGGATGTCCTCGGCCGTGATGACCGTCATCGCGTTGGGGCTCTCGAGCGAGCTCTGGGCGCGGCGGCTCGCCGTCACCACCTGCTCCTCGTAGGGCACCGCGCTCGCCGCCTCCTCGCCGCTCAGCGCCACCTCGGCGCCGGTGACCACCGGGAACAGCGGCGCGGCCGGCTCCTGCGCCTGGGCCTGGGCCTGCTGCGTCGCCTCGGCGCGGTCCACGGCCTTCTCCAGGCGCTCGAGCAGGCTCGCGAGCTGCTTCGCGCGCTCCTCGCTCATCAGCGCCGTCATGCCCGCCGGGGGCGGAGGCATCTTGAGGCTCGCGCTGCCCGTGGTGGAGCCCGCGGCCGAGCCCGCTGCTGCGGAAGCGGCGGCCTGCTGCGGCTGCTGCAGCTGCGGCACGGCGGCGGCGGCGAGCTCACCGGGAGCGGGCGCTGCCGGCTGCAGGCTCTTCTCCAGCTGCGCGAGCGTCACGCGCACCGGCTCGCTGTCGGCCGGGTTGTACGTGAGGTAGCGCTTGTACCAGTCCACCGCCTCGGGGATGCGGCCCGCGTCGTGGTAGGCGCGCGCGATGTTGTAGAGGACGTTGGGGTGCGGCTTGATGGCGTACGCCTCCTGCAGCTCGGCCACGCCGCTGTCCAGCTGCCCCTGGGCGACCAGGGCCATGCCGTTGCGGAAGTGACGGCGCGCCTCGAGGCGCTCGTCCGCCAGGGCCTGCGTCGAGCCGAGGATCAGCGCGACGAGACCTGCTCTCTTCACCACCTGGGAGGGTTTCACTGGTACGGGTCGTCCTTGTAACCAGGCGAGCCGGGCTTCGGCTTCGCCTCATTTTTCTTCTTCAGCTTCTGCGTGAAGCGCACCTCGGGGCCGCGCCCCTCGGCGGTGGCCACGGTGCGCTCGTAGCCGGAGAGCACGAAGGTGAGCTCCGCCTCGGCGCGGCCGCGCGCGCCCGGCTCCACCTCGAGCTGCACGGGCGTCTCGCCCAGGCTGCGGCCGCGGTAGAGGACGCGCGCGCCCGAGGGCTCGCTCGCGACCAGGAAGCGCACCGGCACCACCTCAGGCTTCACCGGCTTCGCGGGCTGCACGGGCTCGGTGGACGCGGGCTGCGCCGCGGCGGCCACCGCCGGCTGCTGCGGCGCGGGGGCGGCGGGCTGCGTCGCGGGCGCGGCAGCCGCCTGGGCCACCGGCGCAGGCGCCGCGGGCGCAGGGGCCGGCGAGCGCAGGAAGAAGAGGGCGGCCGCGCCCACGCCCAGCAGGGCCGCGCCGCCGAAGAGCGCGAGCGGCAGCAGCTTGCGCTTGGGGGCCTCGTCGTCGAGCGACACGTCCAGCGCGAGCGTGTGCGCGCCGGTGCCGCCCTGCGCAGCGGCCGCCGCCTGCTGCAGGCGCTGCGCACCGGTCTGGCTCAGGCGCGACGCCGCGGTGGAGCTCACGCGCAGGGCGCCCGTGTTCACCTGCAGGGGGCCGCTGCCTATCATCTGCGGGCTGGTGTTGAAGGCGCCGCTCATCCCCGCGCTGGTGCTCGCGCGCTTCATCCCCTCGAGCACCTCCTCCATGGACTGGAAGCGCTGGTCGGGCCGCTTCTCCAGGCACTTCATCACCAGCGCCTCCACCTCCTGGGGGATGGCGTGGTTGGGCCACACGCTGCTGAAGGGCGGGGGCGGCTCGTTGAGGTGCTTGATGATGACGTCGATGCTCTGCGCGGCCTGGAAGGGCGGGCGGCCGGTGAGCGTCTGGTAGAGCAGCACGCCCAGGCTGTACACGTCCGAGCGCGGGTCCGAGATGTTGCGCGCCTGCTCGGGCGCCATGTACTGCGGGGAGCCCAGGATGACGCCGTTCTGCGTGAGCTCGGTGTCGCTCGGGGTCTTCACCGCCGCGTCCGGCGTGAAGCTCTTCACCAGGCCGAAGTCGAGGACCTTGATCAGGTCCGTGTCCGCCTCCTCCTGGTTGATCACCATCACGTTGGCGGGCTTGAGGTCGCGGTGGATGAGGCCGACCTTGTGCGCCTCGCGCAGCGAGCGCGCGATCTGCATGCCGATGGACAGCGCCCGGCCCCAGGGCTGCGGCCCCAGCTGGGTGAGCACCTGCGCGAGCGTCTTGCCCTCGAGGTACTCCATCGCGATGAAGAAGATGCCGTCGTCCGTCTTGCCGTAGTCGATGACGGTGATGGTGTTCGGGTGGCGCAGCTTGCTGGTGACGCTGGCCTCGAGGAAGAAGCGCTTCTGGAAGCCCGGGTCCGTGCTGCCCGCGTAGCTCGCGTTGAGCACCTTGAGCGCCACGAGGCGGTCGAGCGGCGCCTGCATCGCCTTGTACACGCGCCCCATGCCGCCCGAGCCCAGCACCTCGATGATGCGGAAGCGGTCGTTGAGCACGCGCCCGATCAACGGGTCACCCACCTCGGTCGGAGCGAGTTTGGGAATGGTGTTGCGCTCGATCATCTGGAAGTCCCCGGCGCGCAGTGGGCCCCACCCAAAGTGTCCACGCGCGAATAATTGAAATCTACCACCACAACGGTACGCGCCGGAAAGCCCCCCCGGATGCGCCTGTACCTCCGTCCGGTGCGTCCGCGTCGGGGCGGGTGCGCACACGTGCGTGGGGCAGAGCGCGCAGCTTACCCCCGGGAGCATGCACCTCATAACATCTGGCCGATGCAGCGCTGTGCGCGCAGGCGCACACGCACTACCTCTGGGGCAGGGCTTTCCAAGGAGAAGCAACGTGATGAAGCGTCTGATGGCAGTGGTGGTGCTGGGAGCGGCGCTCGCGGGCTGCTCGGGGGACAACGACAGCTGCAAGGACGCCTGCGTGCGGCTGCAGGAGTGCAACCTGTCCTCCTCCGGCTTCAGCTGCGACGAGTCGTGCGACGCGAAGGACTGCGCCAAGTGCATCAACGACGAGGACAACGCCTGCAACGAGGTGGGCGCGAAGTGCGCCTCGGCGTGCCCCGGCGTGGTGTTCTAGCGGCCCCGGGTCTGGCATAGGGGCGGGCATGGACGCCCGCCTCGAGCAGCTGCTCTCCTCCGCACCGCGCTACCCCCAGCGCATCGTCTGCATGACCGAGGAGACCACCGAGATCCTCTACCGCATCGGGGCGGAGGACCGGGTGGTGGGGGTGAGCGGCTTCACGGTGCGCCCGCCCGAGGCGCGCAAGAAGCCGCGGGTGAGCTCCTTCCTGGATGCGAACTTCGAGCGCATCCTCGAGCTGGCGCCCGACCTGGTGCTGGGCTTCAGCGACCTGCAGGCGGACCTGGGCCGCGAGCTGGCCAAGCGCGGGGTGCCCGTCTACCTCTTCAACCAGCGCTCGCTCGCGCAGATCCTCCAGACCGTGCGGGTGGTGGGCGCGCTGGTGGGGCTGCCGGAGCGCAGCGAGCAGCTCGCGCAGGAGCTCGAGGGCAACCTGCGCCGCCATGCGGAGGCGGCCCGGGCGCTGCCGCGCCGCCCGCGCATCTTCTTCGAGGAGTGGCACGAGCCGCTCATCTCCGGCATCCGCTGGTGCTCGGAGCTGGTGGAGCTGGTGGGCGGCGAGGACGTGTGCGCCGAGACGCGCAGCCAGCAGGGCGCGAAGGGCCGCATCTACGCGCCCGAGGAGGTGGCGCGGCGCAACCCCGAGGGCGTCATCGCGAGCTGGTGCGGGCGCAAGGCGAAGCGCGAGAAGATCCGCCAGCGCCCCGGCTGGGCCGAGGTCCAGGCGGTGAAGGACGACCAGCTCTACGAGGTGAAGAGCAGCCTCATCCTGCAGCCGGGCCCCGCGGCGCTGAGCGACGGGGTGGAGCAGCTCGCGCGCATCGTGGGCGCCATCGCGCGCGGCGAGCGCCTCCCGCCTCCGCGCGAGGGAGAGCTGCGCACGGCCTGAAGCGGCCCCTGCGGTCACGCCCCCGTCACGGCTCTTGACGCAGGATGCTCCCGTCGCTGATTTTGCGCGACTTGCGGGGCCCGCGCGTTAGACGGGGCTCGCCGTTTCGAGGGGGGAGCACATGGCACTGCAGGGATTCGGATGGCGCCGGGCGGCGCTCGCGCTGGCGCTGCTGGGCGCGCTCGCGGGCTGCTCGGGCGACGACAAGGGCACCGACAACCCGGACACGGGGGGAGGCGGGCCGGTCGTCGTCGGCGGCGGCAAGACGCACCCCACCACGGGCGAGAGCTGGACCGTGCTCGTCTACATGGTGGGCGACAACAACCTGGAGCCCTTCGCGTTCGACGACCTCGCGGAGATGGCCCAGGTGGGCAGCAGCGACAAGGTGAAGATCGCGGTGCAGATCGACCGCGCCGAGGGCTACGACGAGAGCGGCTGGGGCACGCTCCCCAACTGGACCAGCACCAAGCGCATCCTGGTGAAGCCGGGCGCCATCCAGGAGCTCTCGGACCTGGGCGAGCTGAACATGGGCAGTGCGGACACGCTCAGCGACTTCATCCGCTGGGGCGTGAAGGCCTACCCCGCGGACCGCTACGCCCTCGTGTTCTGGGACCACGGCGGCTCGTGGCCGGGCTTCGGCGGCGACGAGTCCACGAGCCAGATGGACGTGCTCAGCATCGCGGAGCTGCAGCGCGGGCTGAAGGACGGCATGGCGGCGGCGAACCTGAAGCAGTTCTCGCTCATCGGCTTCGACGCCTGCCTCATGTCCACCTACGAGGTGGCGCTCGGCCTGCGCCCCTACGGCGAGTACCTGGTGGCCTCCGAGGAGCTGGAGCCGGGGCACGGCTGGGACTGGCGCAAGCTCTCGGTGGTGAAGGACAACCCCAAAGCGGGCCCGCTGGAGCTCGCCCAGGCGCTGGTCACCGGCTTCAAGGCGCAGGCCGTGGAGATGAAGACGGACAAGAGCGTGACGCTCGCGGTGACGGACCTCTACGCGCTGGATGACCTGAAGGCCGCGGTGGACGGGCTCGCCAAGCTCTACGGCAGCAGCAACGCCACCGCCTTCGGCCGCGCGCGCGAGAAGGCGCTCGCGTTCGGCGAGATGCCGGACCCGCGCCAGTCGCTCAACATGGTGGACCTCGGCGACTTCGCCGCGAAGCTCGCGGCGGAAGGGGGCGACAGCCGCTTCGCCCAGGCGAGCAGCGCGGTGCAGGCCGCGCTCGCCAAGGCGGTCAAGGCCCACACCGCGGGCTCGGTGACGGCTGCCTCCACGGGCCTTTCGGTGTACTTCCCCAGGTCCGCCGCGTACTTCGACGCGAGCTACAACACCCTCACGGACGCGCCCGCGTGGCGCGACTTCCTCGCGGCCTACCACCAGGGCGGCGCGAGCACCGCCGCGGTGCCCGCCTTCGCGGGCGTGCAGAGCGCGATGGACGCGGACGGGCTCACGGTGCTCGGCACGCTGAAGGACAGCGCCTCGTTCAACGCCATCACCCGCGCGACGATGTACTTCGGCTTCCAGAGCGGGGACCAGCTGGTGGTGCTCGGCGACCAGCCCGCGCAGGTGGTCTCCAACCCCGCGCCCGGAGCGGTGGGGCAGGTCTGGGACCTGACCTACGCGCGCCTCTCGGGCCGCGCGGCCGGCGGCACCACCGCCGCGAGCGGCTTCGTGTACATGAGCGTGTCCATGACGCAGAGCGAGTTCGTGCTCACCTTCCCCTTCGTCTACCAGGAGAGCAGCAGCGCGCCGCAGCAGTTCGCGCTGCGCGTCGTCGTGGTGCCCGCGAGCGGGACGGGCGGCCTGCAGGACACCTTCTACCTGCAGAGCGAGGGCGGCTACGGTGAGCTGCACGCCCCCGGGGGCTCCACCCTGCAGCCCCTGGTGCAGGTGCTGGACACCACCACGGGCGCGGTCGACTTCGCACCCTCGGGCGACGCGTTCGACGCGACCCAGGCCATCGCCCTGGACTTCAGCTCGAAGCTGCCCAGCGGCAACACGGCCTTCGGCGTGGTGACGGCCGAGAACTACGCC
Organism: Aggregicoccus sp. 17bor-14; assembly: GCF_009659535.1. NCBI lineage: Bacteria > Pseudomonadati > Myxococcota > Myxococcia > Myxococcales > Myxococcaceae > Aggregicoccus > Aggregicoccus sp. 17bor-14. The sequence goes on along the minus strand of NZ_VJZZ01000003.1, from coordinate 202,027 downwards.
GGCGAGGGCGACAGCGTCTACGACAGCCGGGTGGTCCCGTGAGCGCGCGCACGTCCGTCGCCTCTCTTGTTGCCTCGCTCGCGCTGCTGCTGGGCGCCTGCGGCACCCGTCAGCACACCGACGCGCGCGACGCCTCGAGCAGCGAGGGCGGCTCGGGCGCGCCTGCGCCTGCGCTCACCCGCACGCTCGCGGACGGGGGCACGCCGCCCTCGAGCGCCGAGCTGGCCGGGCTGGAAGCCGGCGCGCCGCGCCCGGAAGGCGAGGCTCCCACGGCTCGTCCCGAGGCGGCGGCCCCGCACGGCGCCTCCGCGCCGCACCTGCCGCAGGTGCCGGCCGGTGCGTTCGCCGGGGTGCTGCTGCCCCCCTCCACCGTGGGCAAGGCGAACGTGGCCTTCGCCGGCTGCCTCGCCGAGCCCACGGCCTCGGCGGAGGCCGGCAGCCGCTTCCCGCCGCCCGCGGCTGCTCCCACGCGCAGGGGCGCCGCGGAGCCCGCGGTGCAGGTGAGCGCGCTGGGCACCGGCGCGCTCGTCACGCACCAGCTCACCCACGGCTGCTGCCTGCAGGGCCGCGTGAGCTCGGCGATCGAGGGGCGCACCCTCACCCTCACCGAGACGCTCTCCGGGGAGAGCTGCCGCTGCCTGTGCAGCTCCACGGTGCGCGCCGCGGTGCGCCTCGAGCCGGGGCAGTACACGCTGAAGGTCGTCACCCGCGAGGGGGCGAAGAGCACCTCCTCGAAGGTTGCCGGCAAGGTGGCCTACGAGGGGCCGCTGCAGGTGAGGTAGCGGGCTTGGGGGGCGGGCAGGGCGGTGCGAGGATGCCGCCCCCGTGTCCGCCCTCCTGCTCCTCGCGTTGCTCGCCGCCGCGCCCCCCGCCCCGGCGCAGGCGCCCGGCGAGGCCGAGGCCGCGGAGGCCCCGCGGGGCAAGGGCTACGAGGACGCGCTCGTGGCCTGGGGGCTCGCGCAGCACGGGCGCGAGCTCGAGCCCTCGCCCGAGGGCAAGCGGCTGGAGGAGGTGCTCGTCTCCGCCGAGGACGTGGTGGCGCAGTCGGACCCCTACCCGAACTTCCTCAACGCCTTCCACTGGCGCACCCGCGAGCACGTCATCCGGCGCGAGGTGCTGCTGGAGGTGGGCGCACCGTGGAGCGACGCACGGGTGGAGGAGAGCGTGCGCAACCTGCGCGGCTTGCGCGCCTTCGCGGTGGTGCGCGCGGTGGCGGTGCGCGGGCGCAGCCCCGGCGGGGTGGCGCTGCTCATCGTCACCAAGGACCTGTGGAGCCTGCGCCTCAACAGCACCTTCAGCGTGGTGGGCTCGCTCGTGCAGTTGCTGCAGCTGCAGCCCACGGAGCTGAACTTCCTCGGGCTGAACAAGAGCGTCGCGGCGGACTTCATCCTCACCCAGGGCTCGCTCAGCCTGGGGCAGACCTACGTGGACCGGCGCCTCTTCGGCAGCCGGCTACAGCTGCGCGAGCAGGCGCTGCTGGTCTTCGACCGGCACACGCAGGCGCTCGAGGGCAGCCGCGGCTCGGTGTCGCTCTCGCGCCCGCTGTACTCGGTGCTCGTCACGCGCGGCTTCCAGGCGGATGTGAGCTGGCGCTTCCTGCGCTCGCGCATCTTCCGCGGCGCGGGCCTCTGGCAGCTGCCCTACCCTGAGGGAGAGCCCATCCCCTACGCCTATGACACGCGCGAGGTGGAGGCGCGCGTGCTGCACGTCTCCTCCTACGGCGAGCGGCTGAAGACGGACGTGGGCGCCGGGGTGGGCGGCTACTACGGCCGCTACCTGCCCCCGCCGGACGCAGGGCTGGACGGGCCCCGCGCGGACTACTTCCGCGTGCACTACCTGCCGCGCAGCGAGGACGCGGTGTACCTCACCGGCTCGGTGCGCTCCTACGAGGCCCGCTACGTCACCCTCAGGGACGTGGACACCTACGCGCTGTCCGAGGACTTCCAGCTCGGCCACTCGGCACTGGTGACGGCGCGCTACGCACCGCCCGTGCTGGGCGGGGGGCCCACGGCCACGCACTACGTGGAGCTGGGGGCGAGCCTGCGCTACCGAGTGCAGGTGGGCGACGGGCTCTCCTCGCTCACCGTGGCAGGCGCGGTGCGCCGCTCCTTTCGCGAGGGCCAGCCGGAGCCGGGAGGCGACGCGGGGTGGACGAACGGGCGCTGGGCGGTGGAGGCCTGGCAGGCCTCGCCCAAGGTGCTGGGCGGGCGCTTCGTGGCGCGCGCGCTGCTGGACGTCAACGTGGACGACCTGCAGCAGCGCGTGAGCCTGCTGGGCGGCGGCAACGGCCTGCGCGGCGCCCTGGTGGACGCCTACGCGGGAAGGCGCGTGGCGCTGCTCAACCTGGAGTACCGCACGCGGCCCGTGGTGGTGCGCACGGTGCACGCGGGCGGGGTGCTCTTCTGGGACGCGGGCAGCGCCTTCGACACCACCCCCGCGCCGGTGCACAGCGTGGGCGTGGGGCTACGGCTGCTCTTTCCCCAGTTCAACATCGCTCCGTTCCGGTTCGACCTGGGGTACGTCCTGAACGGGGCGCGTCCCCCCTTCACCGGACGGATTCAGGGTGGGGCGGAGCAGATTACCGAGATTCGCCCCTCGTTTCTGGACGCGCCCCTGCGCTGAGCCGGCCTCGGGATGCGTCACGGGGGCGTCCGTGCCCGCGGGGCTCTTGCTGCTCGCGGTCGTGGCGGGGTCGGAGAAGGCGTCGCGCGGGGCGAGCGCGGGCAGCGCGGTGGTGATGCGGCCCACGTGCAGCAGGCCGTCGAAGCCCTCGGGCGAGCGCTGCGGGAAGAGGGTCACGGAGAGCGGCGTGGTGGGCGCGGAGTAGCTCGCCTCGCTGGGGCTCGCCGCGTAGATGCGGCAGTCGGGGCCGCGGGCGGTGTTGTTCGCGCAGGCCCAGCGGGTGCCGCGGCTGAAGGCCACGTCCAGGCTCTTCACCGCGAGGCCCGCCTTGGCGAGGCGAGAGCCGGTGGGCTGGAAGCGGCGGCTCCACGGCGCGCCGTCCTGCACGCGCATGTGGTAGTTGCCGCCGCTGGCGAGCAGCACCGCGTCCGGGTGCGCCTTGAGGCGCTCGGCCATCAGCTGGGCCATGGCCTCCTCGCGCGCGTCGCCCTTGAGGTCCTTCACGTCGTAGGCGACGGGGGTGATGGCGAGCCCCTCGGCGCGCCAGCGGCGCACGCGCTCGAGCAGCACCGCGAGCGCCCGGCTGCTGCGGCCGTCGCGCGGGGTGAGGCGCCAGAAGTTGCCGGCGAGCAGCGAGTCCTGGTCCGCGCGGGTGCCGGCGCTGGCCATGTACGCGTCCAGGCCCTGCTGCTCGTCGCGGGGCATGGGGAGCGAGAGCAGCACGGGGCGGCCGGCGCGCGCGAGCTGGCAGGCGAGGTTGCCCAGCGCGGCGGGCACCTCGCGCGTTCCCACCTGCTCGCCCACGAGCAGCGCGCTGCCGGGGGTGGCGAGCGCCTCGGCGCCCTGCACCGGCGTGCCGCAGGGGCCGCCCGCGCTGAAGGGCGTGCCGCCGAACTCCTGCTCCCACTCGCGGGTGAGCGGAGGGCTCTCGGGGGTGCCCTTGGGCTCGGGCGGGTCGTAGGCGCCGCCGGTGAACTCGAGCGAGGCGAACTGCTCGAGCTTCTGCACCAGCAGCCGCTCCACCGAGGCGTCGCGCACGCCGCGGTCGTTGCGCCCGCGCAGGTCGTCCTGGCTGGGCATGCGGTGCTGGCCGCTCAGGCGCGAGTCGTACTCGAGCGCGTTGCGGTCACCCGTGGCCCAGTTGCGCTCGCGCGCCGAGGAGGTGGCGAGGTCCTGGTTCAGCTCCTGCTCCGTCTGCTCCTGGCCGTCCGGCGAGGTGCGCCCCGCGCCGGGCAGCATCGAGGGGAGGCCCTCCAGGTCCACCGTGCTGTCGGCCACCGTGGTGGGGGCGTTGCCCTCGGCGGTGTTGACGATGCGGAAGATGCGCACCACGGAGAGGCGGGGCCCCAGCGCCTTGGCCTGGACGTAGTAGGCCTGCTCGGTGGTGGAGTTGAAGCTCGAGGAGACGCTGCGGCCGTTGAAGCGCCACGCGGTGATCAGCTCGGTGGTGGAGCTACGGTAGGGCATCGCGTAGTAGCCCAGGTCCTTGAGCAGGCCGCGCGTGGCCTCCAGCGCCTCGTCCACGGAGTAGGCGTAGAGGTGCTCTGCCTCCCGCTTCTCCGGCGCGCCGGCGTACAGGGGGCCGTTGCTGGCGGAGTGCGAGCAGCTGGCGAGAGTGAGGAGGCCGAGCAGGGAGAGGGGCTTCGTCAACCGGAGCTTCATCAAGAACGGTCCTTCTAGGGCTCGAAGGCGCGCCGGCTCCCCCGGGGGAGGGGCGGCGCGTCACACGGGGGCGCAGCCTAGCGTGCTCCAGAGCTCCGGGGTACCGGGGAGCAGGGCGGGCGAGCAGCCAGGCGGGTGCTAGGGAGGCTCGACACCGAGCAGCTCGCGAAACAGCACCTCTGCGACGTCCGCGAAGAGCGCCTGCGAGGCGAGCAGGCCGCCGCAGTGGTGCGGCTCGCGCGCGAGCGTGAGGGCGACGCAGCGCGCGAGCACCGCGTCCCAGAAGGGGCCGGAGCCCTCGGGCAGGAGGAACTGGCGTACCACGGCGCGCGGCCAGGGCAGCACGGTGGTGGGGTCCGCGTCCGAGAGGCTGGTGAAGCAGTCCAGGTCCACGTCCAGGAGCACGCGCGGCGCGTCCTCGAGCAGCGCGCGCACCGGCTCGCCGAGCGAGAAGGCCTCCGCGGCGCGGTCCACGGTGGGCAGGGTGAGCAGGCGGTGCGGTCGCCCGCGCGTGTCCGTGTAGAGGCTGCCCTCGAAGGTGCCGCGCGGCTTTCCGCGGGCGAGCACCAGCGCGTCCGTCACCAGCCCCGCCTCCATCGCGGCGAGCACGTGATCGTAGTTGCGCACGTCCAGGCCCCAGCGCGCGTGCTCGTCCAGCGCCTGCAGCCCCGCGCTGCGGTCGGGCACGCGCTCGGGGTGCGCGGGCACCACCAGGTCGTGGTGGCGGTCCAGGGTGACGAGCAGGGCGGGAGGACCGTCCGCGAGCGCGCAGGCCCAGGAGGGCAGGGCGAGGCGGTGCGGGTCGAAGACGTAGGCGTCCCGGGGGCCCGGGCGCCCGGTGCCTCCACCCAGCTGCAGGCGGATGACGCCGGCGAGCCGCAGGTGGAATAGGGGGTCGGACGAGGTGTTCACCCCTGCCACCCTGGCACGCGGGGAGCATCTTCCCAAGTGCCCGCGGCGCCCGGAACGCTAGGCTCCGGCGCGCCACGCCCCCCTCTGCACCAGGAGCTCTCCCAGCATGCGTCGACTCCTCCTCGCGCTCGCGGTCCTCACCGGCCCGGTCGCCCTCGCCCAGCAGAAGCCTGCTGCCCCCGCCGCCGCCATGAACAGCCCCCAGGACAACGCCTTCCTCCGCGAGTTCGCCGAGACCCGCCGCTACATGAGTGGCCGCCCGGTGGGCGCCAAGGCCACCCCGGACGAGAAGACCGTGCTCTTCCTGCGCGGCCAGGCCACCAGCCCCGTGCAGACGCTGTTCGCCTTCGACGTGGCGAGCGGCCAGGCGAAGGAGCTGCTCAACCCGGACACGCTGCTCAAGGGCGCGCAGGCGGAGCTCTCCGTGGAGGAGAAGGCGCGGCTCGAGCGCATGCGCATCAGCGCGCGCGGCTTCACCGCCTACGGCCTCTCCGAGGACGGCGAGCGCATCCTCGTCACGCTCAGCGGCAAGCTCTACGTGGTGGAGCGCGCGAGCGGCAAGGTCACCGCGCTCAAGACGGGCGAGGGCGCCGTCATCGACCCCAAGTTCAGCCCGGACGGCCGCCAGGTGGCCTACGTGCGCAACCACGACCTGCAGCGCATCGAGCTCGCGCGCAACGTGGAGCAGCCCGTCACCCGCGGCGGCACCGAGACCAAGACGCACGGGCTCGCCGAGTTCGTGGCCCAGGAGGAGATGAGCCGCTTCTCCGGCTACTGGTGGAGCCCGGACGGCAAGTTCGTCGCCTACGCCGAGGCCGACAACGCGCCGGTGGAGCAGTTCACCATCGTGGACCCCATGCACCCGGAGAAGGGCGGCGACAGCTTCCACTACCCGCGCGCGGGCCGCCCCAACGCCGTGGTGCGCCTGGGCGTGACGCCGGCGGCCGGTGGCAAGACGACCTGGGTGGCGTGGGACCAGAAGGCCTACCCGTACCTCGCCACGGTGGTGTGGCCGAAGAAGGGCCCCCTCACGCTGCTGGTGCAGAACCGCGAGCAGACCGAGCAGGTGCTGCTCGCCGCGGACGTGGCCACCGGCAAGACGCGCGTGCTGCTCACCGAGAAGGACAAGGCCTGGCTCAACCTGGACCAGGACTTCCCGCTGTGGAAGGAGGATGGCTCCGGCTTCTTCTGGTACACCGAGCGCAACGGCGGCACCGAGGTGGAGCTGCGCGGCGCGGACGGCAGCCTCAAGGGCAGCGTGGTCAAGCCGCAGGCGGGCTTCCGCAGCCTCGCGCGCTACGTGGACGCCACGGACACGCTCTACTTCAACGGCGGCGCGAACCCCACGCAGAGCTACCTGTGGCGCGTGCGCGCAGGCGGCGCTCCTGAGCGCGTGAACACCGGCACGAAGGAGCCCGCGTACGAGATGGGCAGCGTGTCCAAGGCGGGCAACCTCGTCGTGCTCAACACCCAGAGCGACACGCAGATGCCGCAGACCTGGGTGCTGCGCGCGGACGGCACCCGCGTGGGCCAGCTGCCCAGCGTGGCGAAGGAGCCCACGCTCAAGGTGAGCAGCGAGGTGCGCGAGGTGGGCCAGCGCCACTACCAGGCGCAGATCATCCGCCCGCGTGACTTCAAGCCCGGCCAGAAGCTGCCGGTCATCGTCTACGTGTATGGCGGCCCCACGACGACCGTGGTGCGGCACACCATGGGGGAGAACCTCATCAACCAGTGGCTCGCGGACCAGGGCTTCCTCGTCGTGAAGTTCGACGGGCGCGGCACGCCGGGCCGCGATGCCGCGTGGGAGCGGGTGGTGAAGTACGACTTCGCCACCACCACCGTGGCGGACCAGGTCGATGCGCTGCGCTCGCTCGCCGCCGTGATGCCCGAGGTGGACCTCGACCGCGTGGGCATCAACGGCTGGAGCTTCGGCGGCTACATGGCGGCGCTCGCGACGCTGAGCCGCGGGGACGTGTTCAAGGCGGGCGTGGCGGGTGCGCCGGTGGTGGACTGGCGCGACTACGACACGCACTACACCGAGCGCTACCTCGGCACCCCCGAGGCCCACCCCGAGGCCTACGAGAAGAGCAGCCTGCTCACGTACGCGAACAAGCTCGAGCGCCCGCTGCTGCTCATCCACGGCACCGCGGACGACAACGTGTACTTCTTCCACTCGCTCAAGCTCGCGGACGCGCTGTTCAAGGCCGGCAAGCCCTATGACTTCCTGCCGCTCGCGGGCCTCACCCACATGGTGCCGGACCCCGTGGTCATCCAGCGCGAGTACGAGCGCATGGCGGGCTACTTCAAGGAGCACCTCACCGGGCCGCGCCCCGGCGTGAGCGCCGCGAAGTAGCGCCCGGGGGGCACTGCAGCCTTGCGTAGAGAACGGGCCGGCGCACCTCGCGCCGGGCCCTTTTCATTTGCGGAAGCGTGCCTCAGCCGGTGGCGATGGGCCGTGCGTCGTCCTCGATCCAGCCGCTCCACGAGCCGGTGTACAGCCGCGCGCCGTGCAGGCCCGCGTGCTCCATCGCGAGCAGGTGGTGGCACGCGGTGACGCCGGATCCGCAGCTGGCGATGACACTCTCCGGCGCGCGACCCTTCAGCAGCAGCTCGAGCTCCGCGCGCAGTGCCGCCGCCGGCTTGAAGCGCCCGGACTCCAGGTTGAGCGCGAAGGGACGGTTGAGCGCCCCGGGGATGTGGCCGGCCTTGCGATCCAGCGGCTCGGTCTCCCCGCGGTAGCGCTCGGCGGCGCGCGCGTCGATCAAGGTCCCGCCGCGCCTCAGCGCGGGCTCGAGCTCGGCGGTGTGCAGCAGGCGCGCCGGCTCGAAGGCACCGGAGTAGGGGCCCACGTCCTGGACGCGGGCCTCCCCCTTCTCGACGGGGCCGCCGCTGGCCGTCCACGCGGACCATCCGCCATCGAGCACGGCCACCGCCGGGTGCCCCCAGGCCCGGAGCATGAACCACAGCCGCGCCGCGGCGAGCGCGCCCTGCGCATCATCGTAGACCACCACCTGATGGCGCGGCGTGATGCCCAGGCGCCCGAGCACGGCCGCGAAGGCCGCACCCTCGGGCCACGGATGGCGGCCCGCACCGGGGAAGTGGGGGCCGGACAGGTCCGTCTCGAGCTCCACGCGTACCGCGCCCGGAATGTGACCCTCGGCGAAGAGCCGCGCTCCGGCGGAGCGATCCTTGAGGTTCACGCGGGCATCGACGAGCGCGAGCGGGCGCTCGTGCGGAGCATTCAGGGCACGGGCAAGCGAGTCCACGTCGACGAGTGTCGTCCAGGGCATGGTGCGGCCTCCAAGGGGGTCCTACCCGAAGTCCGCCCTGGCATCGCGCGCGTCGTGACGCTCTTCGAGAGTCCCCTCTCTCGCGCTTCACGGCTGCCTGCTCGTTCGCGAGGGCGCCGGGGCATGCGCAGCGGTGCTGCAGCAGCGCGAGTGCCGCGCGCGCAGGAGTGGAGGGGACTGCTGCGCTGAGGCGCTCCGTCACTCCGTGAGCAGGGGCTGGGCTGAAGCGGAAGCCGGGGCTTGCCGGTTTCGCGGGTCATCTCCAGGGTGGGCGGGGGCGAGGGAGGTCGGCATGGGCAGGGGACTGGGGTGGGGACTCGGAGTGGTGCTCGCGCTCGGCGGGCTCGGCTGTGGTGAGGATCGCACCCGGGGTCCCGAGGCCGAGCCGCCCGTCGTCCCGGCGCCCGGTACGCCCGGGGTCGTGACGCCCACGGAGCCCGTGACGCCGCCTGCACCTCCGGGGGAGCCGGCGCAGCAGTGTCTTGGGGACGCCATCGTCGCTGCGACGCCGGCCGTGGCCGACCCGCTGCCCTGCACCGAGACCCGGCTCGACGCGGACGGCACGGAGCTCCGGCGCACCGTGCGCCGCTACGACGCCGCGGGGCGCCTGCTCGAGCGACAGGAGTACGACGCCCATGGCGAGGTCCTTGCCTTCGACCGCTTCGGCTACGACGCGAACGGCCGCGTCACGTCGAAGGAGACGGACCGCGATGGCCGCGAGCAGTACGCCTACGACGCCTGTGGCCGGCGGGTGCTGCTGGAGCGGTGGAACGATTCGGGCTGGCAGCGCTCCGAGTACGTCTACGACGAGGCGGGGCGCGTGAGCTCCACCGTGAACAGTGTCGGTGACGCGTCGAACGCCGTGGACATGGTGCAGCGCATCCAGCTCGCCTACGACGCTGCGGGCCACCTCGTGCGCAGGACCACGCGGTGGGAGCACGCGGGTCACAGCTCGGAGCAGGTCGAGATGCTCCGCTACGACGCGAGCGGCCAGCTGCTCGAGGAGTCCTCCACCTTCGCTCGCGACGGCGTGGTGGAGCCGGGCGAGACGCGCCGCTACACCTACGACGCTGCGGGACGGCGCAAGCGCGTGGAGGTGAGCATCGATGGCCGCCTGAGCGCAGTGGAGTACACCTATGACGCCGCAGGACACCTGCTGCGCGAGCAGACCTCACAGCAGGGAAGTGCCGTCGGCAGGCTCGAGCTCTACACCTACGACGCCCAGGGACGCATGACCGAGCACTTCACCGGCAGCCACGAGAACGGCACGCTCGAGCTGCCTGCGGATCAGCACCGCACCTGGAGCTACGCGGCGGATGGGAGCGTGACCCTCGACACCCACTACGGCTGGGGACCGGAGGCGAGCTCCACGCGTGACGCCGAGGGACGCGAGGTGGCCTGGAGCACGTCCGACTACGTCGCGGCCAGCTTCACCCACGGAAACCGCAGCTACGGCCCCCGCGGTGAGCTGTTGCGCGAGGAGAGCCACTGGGAGAGCTCCGGGCCCAGCAGCACCGTGGTGGAGGAGCGAAGCTACGACGCGGCGGGGCGCCTCGTGCTCATCGACTGGCGCCGCCAGCTCTCCCGACCCGAGCCGCAGAGCGTGCTGCACAGCGAGGTGCGCTACCGCTACGACGCTGCCGGAAGCCCCCTCGAGATCGCGACCTGGAACCTGGACGCGGAGCCCGCCGTGCTGCTCGAGCGCACCACCTACGACGACGTCTGCCGCGCGCCCGGCAGCTGAGGCCGCAGCCCGCGAGCCTCTGCTAGGCTCGGCCCACCTTGAGCGCGCCGACCCTGCCGCTGAGCCGTGCCTTCCTGCAGGCCCGTGCCGGGGGGACGGCGCGCGCCTCGATGGAGGCCGTCGCGCTGGACGCCTCTCACGAGCGCGCCCTCGAGCGGCTCGTGGCGGGCGTCCAGGCGCGCTGGCCCGAGCTTTCGGTGGACCCGGTGGACTTCGTGCGGCACCTCGCCGAGCGCCTTCCCTCCGACTCGCCGGACGATGCTGCAGCGCTCGAGGCAGTCGCGGCCGAGGACCTCTATCTCGCCCTGGGCTGCCTGCGGGACGACCCACGCGCGCTCGCCGCCTTCGAGCGCGCCCACCTGCGCGAGGTGGGCGCCTTCGTCGCGCATCTGGACCGCACGCCGGCCTTTGCGGACGAGGTGCGGCAGGCGCTGCGCGAGCGGCTCTTCACCGGGGAGAAGCGGATCTCGGAGTACGGCGGCAGCGGTGCGCTGGGCGGATGGGTGCGCGTCGCGGCGCTGCGCATCGCGCTCAACCTGCGCCGCGGCGCCCAGCGCGCGGACGCCAGCGAGCGGCGCGCGACGCTGGAGGAAGCCGGGGTGACGCCGGGCCCCGAGCGCGCCTTCCTCAAGGCGCACTACCGGGAGCACTTCGCCGAGGCCCTGCGGGCCTCCGTGGGCGAGCTCAGCGACCGCGAGCGCGCGCTGCTGCGCCTCTACCACCTGGAGGGCCTCTCGCTGGAGGCGCTGGCGGCGCTCTACGCTGTCCACCTCTCCACGGTCTCGCGTTGGCTCGGCAGGGCGCGCGCACGGCTGGCGGAGCAGACCACCCAGGCGCTGCGCGAGCGGCTGGACCTGGAGCCCTCCGAGGCCGACAGCCTCGCGGCGCTGGTGCTCAGCCAGCTGGACCTGAGCCTCGCGCAGCTGCTCGGCCGGGGAAACTGAAGGGCGCGCTGCAAAGTTTTTCCGGACCGGTGTCAGAGACACGGAGCACCCCGCCGGGGGCGCTCCGCGGTCCACCCACCACCGGGAGAAGAACCGATGCGAAGCCCCTCTGCGCTGTCCCTGCTGCTCATCCTCAATCTCATCGCCTGCGACGGGGAGGCGGGCGCCGCCGGACCCACGGGTCCCGAGGGCCCGGCGGGTCCGCAGGGCGCGGCCGGCCCCGCGGGTGCGCCCGCGCCGGACGGACGCATTGCCATCCACCTGCCGGGCGCCACCTTCTACCCGGAGGGCATGGCGGTCTCGAGCGACGGCACCTTCTACGTGGGCAGCGTCGGCACGGGGGCCATCGCGCGGGTGCCGCCCCACGCGCTGGGCGCCGTGCCCTTTGTCGAGGGCAAGGCCGCCTTCGGCGTGTACGGCATGGAGGTGGACGCGGCGCACAACACGCTCTGGGCCTGCACCTACGACGACAACCTCGCGCCCGCGCAGCCCGCCTACCTCACCGGCTACTCGCTCGCGACGGGCATGCAGGTGGCCTCCTTCAAGCTGCCGGGGGACAACGGCGGCTGCAACGACGTGGCGCTGGACCCCGCGGGCAACGTGTACGCCACCGACTCCTTCGCGAACGCCATCGTGCGCCTGCCGCTCGGTGGCAGCGCGCTGCAGACCTGGTCCACCAGCGCGCTCTACGAGGTCGAGCCCGGCAACTTCAGCCTCACCGGCATCGCGTACGACGGGGCGCAGGGGCTCTACGTGGTGAACTACACGACGAACAAGCTCATCCACGTGCCCATCCAGGCGGACGGCAGCGCGGGCACCGCGGTGGACGTGCCGGTGACGCCCGCGCTCGACGGGCCGGACGGGCTCGAGCTCGTGGACACGCACACGCTGCTCGCCGTGGAGAACCCGGCGGGACAGGCCTCGCTCGTGCGCCTCGCGGACGGCAAGGGCGCGAAGGCGGTGCTCGCCAACGGCTACACCGAGCCCACCGCGGCGGCGGTGTACCAGGGCAGCGCGTGGGTGCTGGAGGGACAGCTCAGCTACCTCTTCGGCGCTCCGGGCCGCCCCTCGCTGCCCTTCCGCGCCTACCGCGTGGCGCTGCCCTAGCTCGCACTCCCACGGCGCGCGGGCGTACAGTCGGCAGACGCGATGCAGGCCTGTCCAACCGAGGAGAACATTCTCGCCTTCGTGGAGGGCCGGCTGCAGCCGGTGGAGCGCTCGCTCACGGAGTCGCACGTGGCGAGCTGCGACAGCTGCGGTGCGCTGCTCGCCGCGGTGGCCGGGGCCTGGCACGCCGAGGGGCGGCTGCGCGCGCCGTCCACGCGCGAGCGCAGCCGCCTCGCGCCCGGGCAGCAGCTGGGCCCCTACGCGGTGCTCGCCCACGCGGGCAGCGGCGCGATGGGGGACGTGTACCGCGCCCGCGACCCGCGCCTCGGGAGGGACGTGGCGCTCAAGGTGCTGCCCGCGCACCTCGCGCAGGAGCCGATGCGGCTCGCGCGCTTCCGCCAGGAGGCGCGCGCCGCGGGGGCGCTGTCGCATCCGCACCTGCTGCGCGTCTTCGACGTGGGCGTGCACGAGGGCACGCCGTATCTCGTGAGCGAGTGGCTCGAGGGCCGCACTCTGCGCGCGCAGCTCGCCCAGGGGGCCCTGTCGCGCGAGGCCACGCTGCAGCTGGGCGTACAGCTCGCGCGAGGGCTCGCCGCGGCGCACGAGCGCGGCATCGTGCACCGCGACATCAAGCCCGCGAACATCTTCCTGTGCGAGGACGGCGGCTGCCGCCTGCTCGACTTCGGGCTCGCGAAGCTCGTGGAGAGCGTGGAGGACGAGGAACCCGGCACGCGCTCGGGCGAGGTACTCGGCACCGTCGGCTACATGGCGCCCGAGCAGATCCGCGGCGAGGCGGTGGACCCCCGCGCGGACCTCTTCGGCCTGTGCGCGGTGCTCTACGAGGCCTGCGCGGGGCGCCCTCCCTTCGCGGGCGGCAGCGCGGGTGAGCGGCTCGGCGCCACGCTGCGCGACGAGCCTCCGGCGCTCGAGGGGGAGCTGGGGCGGGTGCTCGCCCGCGGGCTCGCCAAGGCCCCCTCGCAGCGCTTCCAGTCCGCGCAGGATCTCGCCTTCGTCCTCGAGTCGCTGCGCGACGGCGGGAGCACGGACGCGGCGCGCAGCCGGCTGCGGCTTCCCCGGCCCCCCGTGGCGTGGCGCCGGCCGGCGCTGCTCGCGTTCGGCGTTCTCGGGCTGCTCGGAGCGGGTGCGTTGCTCTCGTGGAGGCTGCGTCCCGCGGCCGCATCCGCCGAGCGGCCCCAGTACCGGCCGATGACCTTTCGCCGTGGGCACGTGCTCTCGGCGCGCTTCTCCCAGGACGGCCACACGGTGGTGTACGGCGCGGCCTGGGATGGGAAGCCCGCGCAGCTCTTCAGCGCCCGCACCGAGCGCCCCATTCCGCAGCCGCTGGGGCTCGGCGCGGACGTGCTCGGGACCTCGCCCACGGGGGAGCTCGCGGTGCTGCTCTCGCCGCGCACCTTCGACGCCGACCACGGCAGCGGCACGCTCGCGCAGGTGCCGCTCGCCGGCGGCGCGCCGCGCCCCGTGCTCGAAGAGGTGCTCGAAGCGGACTGGGGCGACGGGCAGCTCGCAGTGGTGCGCCGCGAGGGCGGGCGCTTCCGCCTGGAGCACCCCGTGGGCCGCGTGCGCTTCGAGTCCGAGGGGTGGATCAGCCACGCGCGCGTGGCCCCCCGCGGCGGGCGCATCGCCTTCCTGCTGCACCCCAACGCGAAGGACGACCGCGGCGCGGTGATGCTGCTCGAGGGCGAGGGTCCTCCGCGCGAGCTCTCCGCCGGCTGGGCCAGCGTGCGAGGCCTCGCGTGGGCTCCCGGAGGCGACGAGGTGTGGTTCACCGGCTCGCGCACGGACGTGGACTACGCGCTCTACGCGGTGCGCCCCGGTGGCGAGCCGCGGCTGGTGGACCGGGTACCCGGGCGCGTGGTGCTCCAGGACATCGCCCGCAGCGGGGCCGTGCTCCTGGACCACCAGGCGCTGCGCACCGGGATGGTGTTCGGCCGCGGGGGCGAGGAGCGCGAGCTGACGCTCGCCGACGGCTCCTTCTTTACGTACCTCTCTCCGGACGGGCGCACGCTGCTCTTCACGGAGATGAGCGCCGGCGAGGGGGCGAGCTACGGCGCGTACCTGGGCACCACCGACGGCGCGCCGCCGGTGCGGCTCGGGGACGGCATCCCCTACGCCCTGTCCCCGGATGGCCGCTGGGCGCTCACCCTGCGCTACGGGGACGAGGCGCAGCTGTCGCTCCTGCCCACGGGGCCCGGCGCGGCGCGGCAGCTGTCGATGGCGCCGCTCCAGGTCCTGCTCGGGGCGCGCTTCTTTCCGGACGGCGAGCGCCTGCTGCTGCGCGGCAGCGCGCCCGGGAGGCCCGCGCGCTGGTGGGTGCAGGGGCTCGCGGGCGGCCCCGCGCAGCCGCTCACCGAGGAGGGCTTCGCGCCCGAGGCCGTGCTCTCGCCGGATGGGGAGCGGCTCGCGGCAGTGGACGAGGAGGGTGGGCTGCGCCTCATCCCGACGCGCGGCGGAGCGCCGGAGCACGTACCGGGGCGCTTCGCGGAGCAGTCGGTGGTGGGGTGGGAGGCGGGCGGCGCCGCGCTCTATTTGCGCAGCATCTCGCTGCCGGTGCGCGTGTCGCGAGTGGAGCTGCGCACTGGCGCCCTGACGCCCCACCTCTCCCTGCCTGCGCGCCTCGAGCGGCCCGGGCTCGTCTCGGTGCTCACGCTCTCGCTCAGCGCGGACGGCACCTCGTACGCGTACAGCTACAACGAGGTGCTCTCTCGCCTCTTCCTCGTCGAGGGGCTGGCGGGCGCAGCGCCCCTCGGTGGCGGGCCTTAGCGACGCGGGCCTCGCGCGGGACGCGCCGGGTGACGCGACACTGCCGCCGCCGCACAGGCCGCACGCAGGCGGCGCAGCCCCTCGTCGAGGCGGGGCAGGGCGATGGCGCCGTAGCCGAGCACGAGGCCGGCCGCAGGCACCTTCGCGGCGCACAGCGCGGAGAGCCGGCCCACGCGAACGCCTGCCTCCAGCGCGCGCCGCACGATGTCCGCCTCCCGCGCCACGCCCCCTGCGCGCAGGTGCGCCGTGAGGTGCAGCCCCGTCTCGCTCGCCACGGGCTCGAGCCACTCGCCGAAGTCGCCCTGCAGTGCCGCGAGGATGCGCGCGTGGCGGGCGGCGTAGGCGCGGCGCATGCGGCGCACGTGGCGTGCGAGCAGTCCGTCCTCGATGAAGCGCGCCAGCGCGGCCTGCTCGGGGAGGGGGCAGTGCCCCACGCCCAGCGCGCTCGCCGCCCGGAGCGCGGGCTGCAGCGAGGCCGGCGCCACGAGGAAGCCCAGGCGCAGGGAGGGCAGCATCACCTTGGAGAGCGAGCCCACGTAGAGCACGCGACCGGTGCGGTCCGCGCCCTGCAGACTCTCGAGCGGACGGCCCCCGAAGCGGAACTCGCTGTCGTAGTCGTCCTCCACGAGCACCGCGTTGCGCCGCTCCGCCCACGCGAGCAGCGCCACCCGCCGCGCGTGGGAGAGCGGCATGCCCAGCGGGAACTGGTGCGAGGGCGTCACGTAGACGAGCCGCGCGTCCTCCGGCAGCGCGTCAACCCGCAGGCCCTGCGCATCCACCGGCACGGGCGCGATGCGGGCGCCGAGGGACTCGAAGAGGCGGCGTGCGGGAGGATAGCCTGGCTCCTCCACCGCCACGCGTGCGCCTGGCTCGAGCAGCACCCGGCCGATGAGGTCCAGCGCCCCCTGCGCCCCGCTGGTGACGAGCACGTCCTCGGCGGCCGCGCGCACCCCGCGCGCGAGGGCGACGTGATGCGCCAGCGCCGCGCGCAGCCGCGGCAGCCCCGCGGGGTCCGCGTCACCGCCCCTCAGCGCCGAGGCGCGCAGCTGCCGGGCCACGTGCCTGCGCCACGCGTCGTAGGGAAAAAGGCGCGCGTCGGGCACGCCCGCATCGAAGTCGTAGGGCGGGGCGGGGCCCCGGTCGAGCGGGGCCTCGAGGTGGCGCCACTGCGGGCGCGGAACGAGCGGCGCGCCCGCTGCGCTGCGCACCCGCGCTGGGCGCGAAGCCCCGGGCGGCTGTTCCACGAAGCTGCCCGCGCCGGCCCGGCCGCTCAGCAGCCCCTCCGCGCTCAGCCACTCGTACGCCACCGCCACCGTGTTGCGGGCCACCGAGAGCCGCGCGGCGAGCTCGCGCGTGGGCGGCAGCCGCTCGCCCGGAGCGAGGCGCCCCTCGAGGATGGCGTCGCGCAGCTGGCGGTGGATCTGCCGGACGAGGTCTCCCCGGCCCTGCAGGGTGAGGTGCAGCTCCATGGGACGGGAGGGAACTTGGCCCAGCAGGAATTGTCAATCCTGGCCCTTCAGGTGAACCAAGCCCGGGCGCAGCATGGCCGTGTCCCGAAGCTGGAGAACCGCCCATGACCCTGCCTGCGCACCACGCCTCCCACGCCGTCGATGACGCCTCGCTCCCCTGGATTCCGCTCGGCCCCGGGGAGAGCTTCAAGCCCCTGTGCATCTTCCAGAAGGAGCGCGGGCGGGTGCTGCTGCTGAGGCTCGAGCCGGGCACGCTCGTGCCGCTGCACCGCCACCAGGGCGAGGTGCACGCGGTGAACCTCTCGGGCTACCGGGAGCTGTGCGAGACGGGCGAGCGCGTGGGGCCGGGCGGGTACGTGTACGAGCCCGCGGGCAACGTGGACAGCTGGCGCGCGGTGGGCGAGGAGCCCGTGGTGGTGCACATCGTCGCGCACGGGGCGATGGAGTACCTGGATGCGAGCGGGGCGGTACTGCGCCGCGACACCGCGGCCTCGCTCGTGGAGACCTACCGCCGCTACTGCGCCGAGCACGGCCTGCAGGCGCGGGACCTCTCCGCGCCCGGGGTGCCGGCGTGAGCGCGCGGCTGCAGCACGCACGGCCGCTCGCCTTCGGCCTGCTCGGCGTGCTCGTACTCGGGCAGGGAGCGTGGACTGCACACGCGCTGCTGCGTGGCCATGCGCGTCCCTCGGAGCTGCTCTACCCGCTGCTGTTCCTTCCTGCGGCGCTCGCCCTGTGGGCCTCGCGCGGGCGGGTGCCGCTGCTCGCACTCCCCGCGCGGCTGCTCATCGGGTTCTCGTTCGTGTGGAACGTGGCGGACCGCCTCGGGCTGCGCGGCCCCCCGGGGACGCCGGGAGTGGGGTGGGGCGACTTCGCGCACTTCGTCACCTACACCGCCGAGGTCAACGCCTTCGCCCCGCCCTCCTGGGCGCCTGCGCTCGCGGTCCTGGCGACGCTGGCCGAAGGGGCGCTCGGGGTCCTTCTCCTGCTGGGGGTGCGCCCGCGCCTTGCCGCAGCGGGCGCAGCGCTGCTGCTGCTCGCCTTCGCCACGGCGATGGTGCTCTCCGGGCTCTCGCAGGCCGAGTACGCCGTGTACCTGATGGCGGCAGGGGCGGGCGCGCTGGCCACGGCGGACGGAATCAGGCTGCGGCTTCCCTTCCGCGTGGCGCGCCGGACTGTCTGAGCCCGGGGAGGCAATCCCTCACCCCGGCCCTCTCCGCGAGGGAGGGGACGGAGCACGCCGACGCATCGACCACTCGGCCGCCGCTGCCGACCGCTCGCGCAGTGCGCGGGCGCTGCGCGGCGGCGCTCTGCCTACCCTCCAGGACACACCGCGGGAGGGCTCATGGCTTTCGGTTCGAATGCGCAGGACTCGATGCAGAGGGCGCCGCTGCGGCCCGTCGCGGAGGTTCCACGCGCGGCGCAGGAGGACGCCGGGCTGCACGTCGCCATCATCATGGATGGCAACGGGCGCTGGGCGCAGGCGCGCGGGCTGCCGCGCACGGCAGGGCACGCCGCGGGCGTCGCAGCCGTGCGTCGAGTCGTCGAGGCCGCGCCGGCGCAGCGCATCGCCGTGCTCACGCTGTACGCGTTCTCCTCGGACAACTGGAAGCGGCCGGGCCCCGAGGTGCGCGCGCTGCTGCGCCTGATGGAGACCTACCTGCGCACGGAGCGAGCGAACTGCGTCGAGAAGGGCGTGCGGGTGGAGGTGCTGGGGCGGCGCGACCGGCTGCCCTCGCGCGTGCAGGCGGAGATTGCCGCGGCCGAAGCGGCCACGGCCGCGGGCACCGTGCTGTGCCTGCGGCTGGCAATCGACTACTCCTCGCGCGATGCCATCGTGAGGGCCGCGGAGAGTGGCCCGCGCAGCCGCAGGGAGCTCGCCTGCGGCCTCGCGCCGGGCTCGGACCGTCCCGCGCCGGACGTGGACCTGCTCATCCGCACCGGAGGCGAGCAGCGGCTGAGCGACTTCCTGCTCTGGGAGAGCGCCTACGCGGAGCTGTACTTCACCCCCGTCGCCTGGCCGGACTTCGATGCCGCGGCGCTCGGCGCGGCCGTCACCGAGCTCGGCCGGCGCCAGCGCCGCTTCGGCGGCCTGGAGGCGTCCACCGGCGCGCGCTAGCGCGGCGCTCCGGGCGCCGCACGCTCGTGACTGCCCGTGCCGGCGCCGACGACGCTTCCCCAGCCCGGCTGGCCCTCGGCGAGCCCCTCGAGCCAGGTGGAGAGGCTCACCCCCTGCACCTGCGTGGCGGAGAGGGAGGGGTCCAGCAGGTACACGTGCTTCTCGCTCGCGGGCGAGAAGAACTGGAAGTTCGTGTCTGCGGAGAGCCGCGTGCGCAGCGCCGCGAGCCCGGCCTCGAAGGTCGCGGCATCCATGGGCTCGGACACGGTGCAGTCGGGGTTGTCTCCCAGGTCGCTGAAGCCGAGGTAGAAGCGGAAGGTCTGGTCCTGCGTGGAGGAGATGAGGCCGAAGCGGCGCTCGGGGTACTTGCGCGCGAGGAAGCCGAACAGGTTCACGTAGTCCCCCTGCGGGCCGGTGCAGTCGCTGCAGTCGGCAGGGAAGGCCGCGTCGAGGTTCCACGCCTGGCGCCACTGCTCCTGCAGGCAGGGGCGCAGGAAGGCCTCGTCGAACATGGGGCCCGAGTCGTCGAGCAGCTGCACGGGCGTGTTGCCGAAGGCCTGCTGCACGCGGTCGAAGTTGAGCGCGGCGCCGATGCCCCCGGCGCTCGAGCCCGCGAGCACCACCTTCGTGGCTCCGCCGAAGGTGGGCACCACGCGCGCGAGGTACGCGCCCAGGTTCTCGTAGCCCACGTGCACCCGGCCCTCGGGCCCGGCCGGGTTGCGGCCCGCGTGCACGTCGCCGCTGCAGTACGGCACGTACACCACGTTCCAGTCGCGGAAGGGGTTGTCCGCGGCGCTGCGGGAGAAGACGCCGCGGTTGCCCGCGAGCAGCACCTCGAGGCGGAACTCCGGCTCTCCGTAGCCATCCGGATAGCTCGCGCGCGCGCAGGTCTCCGCGTTGAAGCAGGCGCCGCCGGGCGCCAGGTAGATGAGCAGCTCGGTGGACTGGGGGGCGCGGTACACGCCGATGCCCGTGGGGGTGCCGTTCATGCAGCGCGACTCCGCGAAGGGCACCCAGGTCCACTGGTTCTCGGGGACGTCGAGGGTGTCCTTGGCCGCGGAGTCACCGCAGCCGGGAGCGAGCACGAGGAGCGAGAGCAGCAGCAGGGGGGCGCGCATGCCGTTCCGAATGGGGCCGGGCGCAGCGCCCTTCAAGCAGGCCGCGCGACGCCCGTGCGGGGCTGAACATCGCTTCCTGCCGCCCGGTA
This sequence comes from Aggregicoccus sp. 17bor-14, assembly GCF_009659535.1. NCBI lineage: Bacteria > Pseudomonadati > Myxococcota > Myxococcia > Myxococcales > Myxococcaceae > Aggregicoccus > Aggregicoccus sp. 17bor-14. Next base: position 182,173 of record NZ_VJZZ01000003.1, on the reverse strand, counting down.
CCACGGCCGTGTCAGGCCTTTCGAACGGCGCCGTCGGATTTCCTGACAGAGGGCTGTCACGCGCCCCTGCGACACCGGGTGCACGCCACCGCGGTGCAGGTACGGCACGCGCCTTGCCCTGCAGCCCCGGGTCCCTCCGCCTGCGCTTCCGGAGGGGTGTCGGCGTCCGACCCGGAGCGCGCCGGAGTCCCCGATGGACCTCCTCCTCTTGCTGTTGCTCGCCGACTTCCGCCCCGCGCTCGCCCCCGCCACGCGGCCGCTCCCTCGCGCGGCCAACGACGACGCCGAGCCCGCACCTCCCCCGCCATCGGCGCACCCGCTCCGCCCCGCGCCCTAGCGTCTCGCGGGCGGCGAACGTCGGGTGTGCGGCACCCCCGGGGGCGGGGCCTTGTCGTGGGGGACGGCCGCGGCCATGGTGCGCCGCCTTCTCCCCCGCGCTCCGAGCGTCCGCCCCCATCCCCATGACGACCGCGTCCCTTCCGCTTGCTCCCGCCGGGACCTGCGAGCCGCCCCGGCCCTACGCCGCGCGCCTCTTCCAGCTCGCGGCCGCCCTCTCCGAGGCCCTCACCTCCGAGCAGGTGGCGGACACGGTGCTCGCGCACGCCGTCCCTGCGCTCGGCGGCGCGGCGGGGATGGTGTGGGCCACGACCCCGGAGGGAGACGCGGCCTTCGCCGTGGGCGAGCGCGGCAACGGCAGTGAGGCCTTCGAGCGCTGGCGGCGCCTCCCCCTCACCCGGGACTTCCCGCTCGGCGACGCCATGCTCGGGCGCACGCCGGTGTGGCTCGAGTCGCGGGAGGCGCTGTTCGCGCGCTACCCCGCCGTGGCCGCGCGCGGTGCCTCGTCCATCGAGCGCGAGGCCTGGCTCTTGCTCCCGCTCGTGCTGGAGGGGCGCGTGCTGGGCGCGCTCTCGTTCGGCTTCGCGGCCCCGCAGCGCTTCTCCCCGGAGGAGCGCGAGGTGGCCGGTGCGCTCGCGCACCTGTGTGCCCAGGCGCTGGAGCGCGCGCGCCTGCACGCCGCCCAGCAGGCGGCGCGCGAGCGGGCCGAGCGCGCGGCGGACCGGGCCCTGCGCCTGCAGCGGCTCACGGCCGCCCTCTCCACGGCCGCCACGCCCCTGGAGGTGACCGGGGTGGTGCTCGAGCACGCCCTCGAGGTGCAGGGCACGCGAGGCGCGGCGGCGTGGGAGCTGGGGCGCGAGGAGGGCGTGCTCACGCTGCTGCGCGCCGCGCGCTACCCCGACTCGACCCTCGAGCGCTTCCGGCGCGTGCCGCTCGCCGCGCACGCTCCCATCGCCGAGGCCGCCCGCACGGGCGGCCCCGTGTGGATCGCCTCGCGCGAGGACTGCGAGCAGCGCTTCCCCGAGGCGGCCGTGGCCGTGGCCCGCACCTCCGCGCAGTTCAGCTCGGTGAGCCTGCCGCTGCTGGTGGATGGGAGCGTGGCGGGCGTGCTCGCGGTCAGCTTCGAGGGGGTGCACCCCTTCGAGCCCGAGGAGCAGGGCTTCCTCTGCCAGCTCGCCACGCACTGCGCGCACGCGCTCGCCCGCGCCCGCCTCTACCGCGAGGCCCAGGAGGCGCGCGAGCGCACCGAGCGGCTGCAGGCGCTCACCGGTGCCCTCTCCCGTGCGGTCTCGGCCGAGCAGGTGGCCGCCGCGGTCGTCGCCGAGGCCCAGCGTGCGAGCGGCGCGCCGCGCGTGGGCGTGTGGGTGCGCAGGCCCGCGGGCGACCAGCTGCACCTGCTGCACGGCTACGGCATGCAGGCCGTGCAAGCGCTTCCCATCGAGCTGAGCGACGACGCCCCCACCGCGCAGGCGCTCGCCCGGGGCGAGGCGCTGTGGTTCTCGGGCATCGAGGAGCTGGAGCGCACCGCGCCCGCCTTCAGCGGCCACGCGGAGGCCACGGGCGAGGGCCGGCGCGCGATGCTCCCGCTGCTCGGCGAGCGCGGCCTGCAGGGCTTCCTCACCCTGGGCTGGGACACGCCAAGCTCCTTCTCCGCGGTGGAGCGCGCCCTCTTCGAGGCGATCGCGCGCCAGTGTGCCCAGGCGCTCGAGCGCGCCGCGCTCTTCTCCGCCGAGCGGGCGCTGCGCGAGGCGGCGGAGGCGGATCGGCGCGAGCTGGAGCGCGAGCGCACGCGCCTGGAGCTGGCGGTGCGGGCGGCGGAGCTGGGCATCTGGGAGTACGACGTCCGGGCGGACCAGCACAGCTGGGATGCGCGCTGCCGGTCTCTCTTCTGGCTCGCGCCGGACGCTCCCATCGGTGGCTTCGAGGGCTTCCTCGCGTGCGTGCACCCCGAGGACCGGGCCCCGCTGCAGGGCCTCATGGACCAGCTGCTCGACCCGGCCGGTCCCGAGCGCTACGAGGCGGAGTACCGCGTCCTCGGCGCGGCCGGGGAGCAGCGCTGGGTGCGCGGCACCGGGCGCCGCCACCTCGAGGCGGGGCGACTGGTGAGGCTCGCCGGCACGATGCAGGACGTCACCGAGCGCCGCCGCGCCGCCCAGGAGCGCGAGGCCCTGGTGCAGGAGCTGGGGGAGGCGGTGCGGCTGCGCGACGAGTTCCTCGCGGTGGCGAGCCACGAGCTGAACACGCCCCTCACCAGCCTCAAGCTGCAGGTGGCCCTGCTCGCGCGCGCGAGCGAGGGGGACGCGCGGGCGCGGCAGCGGCTGCAGGTGGTGGACCGGCAGCTGGTGCGCCTGAGCGAGCGGGTGGGCGGGCTGCTGGACGTGAGCCGCATCCGCGGCGGGCGCCTGGAGCTGCGCCCCGCGCCCATGGACCTGCGCGCCGCGGCGCAGGGCGCGCTCGAGCGGCTGGGCGGCCTGCTGGAGCAGGCGGGGTGCGCCGTGTCGCTCGAGGCGCCCCTGCCGGTCGAGGGCAGCTGGGATGTGATGCGGGTGGGGCAGGTGCTCGAGAACCTGCTCACCAACGCCGCGAAGTACGGCGCGGGCACGCCGGTGCAGGTGCGGGTGGCGGCCGCGGCGGACGGCGGCGCGCTGCTCGAGGTGCAGGACGGGGGCATCGGCATCGCGCCGGAGGACCTGCCGCGCATCTTCGGCCTGTTCGAGCGCGCGGTGAGCGTGCGCCACTATGGCGGCCTGGGCCTCGGGCTCTACATCACCCAGCAGCTGGTGAGCGCGATGGGCGGCCGGGTGGAGGCGCACAGCCGCCCCGCCGAGGGCAGCACCTTCCGCGTGTGGCTGCCGCGCAGCGGAGCGCCCGTCCCGCTCCCGTCCCGCTGCCCGGAGGAGGGTGGCCACCCGGGTTGACTCGGCGCACCCGCGCCGGGAATCCTCCCGGCCCCGCCATGCCCGCTCCTGCGCCCTCCGCCCGCCTCCGCCGCGCCCTGCTCGTGTTCGCCGCGTGGACGGCGGTGGGCGCCGTGGCCTGTCTACAGCCGGTGCTCTCGGGCCTCGCGGCGGGGCGTCCCCTGCCGCGCTGGGACTACCTGCTCAGCGTCCTGCAGAGCTGCTGGGTGTGGGCGCTGGCCACGCCGTTCATCATCCGGGCCACGGAGCGCTTCCCGCTGGACCGGCCCAGCCTGCGGGCCGTGAGCGCCCACCTGGGCGTGTTCGCGCTCGCGTGGACCGTGGACGGCGCCCAGGCCGCGGCGACGATGGCGCTGATGGGCCGGCGCAGCCCGGGCTTCCTCGCGATGCTGCTCGGCGGGGTGATGGCCAACCTGCTCAGCTACTTCGCGGTGCTGGGCCTGGGCCACGCGCTGCGCTTCCACCGGTTGCTGGTGGAGCGGCAGGTGCGCGCGACCGAGCTGCAGGCGCAGCTCCTGCGCAGCCAGCTCACCGCGCTGCAGATGCAGCTGCGCCCGCACTTCCTCTTCAACGCGCTCAACACCGTCTCGGGCCTCGTGCGCTCGGGCGAGCGCCAGCGCACGCTGCAGGTGGTGGCGGGGCTCGCGGACCTGCTGCGTGCGGTGCTGCGCGCAGAAGGCGTGCAGGAGGTGCCCCTGCGCCAGGAGCTGGAGCTGGTGGAGCGCTACCTGCGCATCGAGCGCGCGCGCTTCGAGGACCGGCTCAGCACCCGGGTGCACGTGGACCCGGCGGCCGCCGATGCGCTGGTGCCCCAGCTGCTCCTGCAGCCGCTCGTGGAGAACGCCGTGCACCACGGCACCAGCGCGGAAGGGGAGGGGCGCGTGGAGATCCGCGTGCGCCGCCAGGGCGACCAGCTCTGGCTCGAGGTGCAGGACTGGGGCGCAGGAGGCGCGAAGGCGCGGGAGGGTGACGGGGCGGACGACCCGGGCGGCATCGGCCTGAGCAACACGCGCGCGCGCCTGCGCCACCTCTACGGCGAGGCGCACCACCTCGCGCTGCGCCCCAGCGGCGAGGGCCATCTCGCCGAGGTGGCGCTGCCCTTCCGCCCTGCCGCCGCCACCCCGGAGGCCGCATGACGCCCCCCGCAGCCCCCATCCGCGCCCTGGTGGTGGACGACGAGCGGCTCGCGCGCAAGAGCCTGCAGGTCTTGCTCTCCGCGGACGCGGAGGTGGAGCTGGTGGGCGAGTGCGGCCGGCCGCAGGAGGCGGTGCGCCTGCTCAAGCAGCGCCCGGTGGACCTGCTCTTCCTCGACGTGCAGATGCCCGGCATGGATGGCTTCGAGCTGCTCGAGGCCGCGGGCACGCAGGCTGCGGTGGTCTTCGTCACCGCCTTCGAGCAGCACGCGCTGCGCGCCTTCGAGGTGCGCGCGGTGGACTACCTGCTCAAGCCGTATGACGACGAGCGCTTCGCCACGGTGCTCGCCCGCGCCAAGGCGCACGTGCGCGGCCAGCGCCTGCAGGCGCTCGCGCAGCAGCTCGCGGGCATGGTCGCCTCGCCCGCAGCACCTCCCGCGCCGAGCGCGCCGCGCCACCTCGAGCGCCTGGTGGTGCGCGAGTCGGGAAGGGTGACGCTGCTGCCCGTGGAGCAGGTGGACTGGGTGGAGGCGGACGACTACTACGTGCAGGTGCACGCGGGCGGGAAGAGCCACCTGCTGCGCCAGAGCCTGCGCGAGCTGGAGACGCAGCTGGACCCGCAGCGCTTCCTGCGCATCCACCGCTCCACCCTGGTGAACGTGGCGCGGGTGAAGTCGCTCGAGCCGCTCTTCCACGGCGAGTACTGGGTGGTGCTGCAGGACGGGCACAAGCTCAAGCTCAGCCGCAGCTTCCGCGACCGCCTGGACGCGCTGCTCTCCGGCCGCTGAGCGCACCGCCTCGCCGCCCCGGCGGGCCGGCTCGCGGCACGCGCCGGCCGCACCCCGGGATAGTCGCGGAGCGTGTGCGCGCCTCTCCGTACGGTGCTCCGCGCGGGGACATCTCTCCCCGCGCAACGGAGGGGTTCGACATGAAGAGGAAGATCACCGCGCGGCTGGCCGTCGCGCTGTTGCTGTGTCTCGCTGCGCTGCCGGCGGCCGCCCGCGAGGGGAGGGGGAAGCCTGGAGACGGGCTGTGGCGCGAGCGGGAGCTCCTGTACGCGACCGACGTGGCGCAGTCCTCGGCGACGCAGCTACTGGGCTCCGCGCGGGGCTTCACGCCCTTCCTCGCCGAGGACGCGGTGCTGCTGCTGGACGGCGAGTACGCGCTGCGCGGGCGCGAGGCCATCGCCGAGCGGCTCGCCACCACGCCCCTGGAGAGCGCCACCGGCCGCATGAGCTGGGAGCCCCTGCGCTGGGACGTGAGCGCGGACGGCACGCTGGGCTACACCACGGGCCGCGTGTGGCAGGACGAGCAGCGCCCCGACGGCACGGTGTGGCGCTGGTACGGACAGTACGTCTCGGTGTGGAAGCGGGACCACGGGAACACGTGGCGGCTGAGCGCCTCGCTGCGCGGCCTCGTCAGCAACGACCACGCTCCCGGTCCCGGCCCGCTGCCGGACCTGCCCGAGGGCTGCGCCGCCTTCCACCCGCGCGAGCGCGACCACGGCCGGCCAGAGGACCCCGCGCCCTACGTGGCGGAGGCCTTCGCCACCGACGCGGCCTTCAACACCTACGCGGCCACTCACGGGATCGGCGCGGCCTTCTGGACCTTTGCCGCGGACGACACGTACGGAGGCGACACCTGCGACCGCGGCGCGCCCGTGCCCGACGGCCCGCCCTCCGCGCTCACCTGGGCGCCCGAGCTGGGCGGCGCCGCGGGCAGTGGCGACCTCGCCTGGACCGTGGGCCCCTTCGTGCAGAAGCGCCGCAGCGGCCTGGCCTACGGGAAGTACTTCTCCGTGTGGGTGCGCGAGGCGGATGGCAGCCTGCGCTACATCGTCGACCTGGGCAGCAGCAGCCCCGGCGGCGAGCGGCTGTAGCGACCTCTGCAACAGAGTTGCATCTGAAAAATACGGAGGCCGCCCGTGCGGGGGGCACGGGCGGCCTCGGTGTGAAGCTCGGAAGGGAGCGCGGCTCAGCTCTTCGGCAGGCTCTTCGCCACCTGCACCACGTGCTCGGCCGTCATGCCCAGCTCCTTCATGACGGTGGCGCCGGGGGCGGAGAGGCCGAAGCGGTCGATGCCGATGGTGGCGCCGTCCAGGCCCACGTACTTGGCCCAGCTGCTGGGCACCGAGGCCTCGATGGAGACGCGGCGGCGGCAGGAGCGCGGCAGCACCGACTCCTGGTACGCGGCCGGCTGGCGGTCGAAGCGCTCGAAGCAGGGCATGCTCACGACGCGCGTGCCCGCGCCCAGCTGCTTCGCGGCGGCGAGCGCGTGCTGCACCTCGCTGCCCGCGGACAGGAGGATGAGCTCGAGCGGCGCGGTCTCCTTCTTCAGGATGTAGCCGCCCTTGAGCACGCCCTCGCGGCGCGTCTGCACGGGCACCTCGTCCAGCAGGGGCACCGCCTGGCGGGTGAGGGCGAGCAGGGTGGGGCCGTCGGTGCGCTCGAGGCCCGCGACGAAGGCGCCGGCCGTCTCCTCGGGGTCCGCGGGGCGGATGACGTCCAGGTTGGGGATGACGCGCAGGCCGGGCACCGTCTCCACCGGCTGGTGGGTGGGGCCGTCCTCGCCCACGCCCACGCTGTCGTGGGTGAAGACGTAGAGCACGGGCAGGTGGCTGAGCGCGGCGAGCCGGATGGGCGGGCGGCAGTAGTCCGCGAAGACGAGGAAAGTGGCGCCGCTGGGGCGGAAGATGCCGTGCGCCGCGATGCCGTTCATCACGGAGCACATGGCGTGCTCGCGGATGCCGAAGGGGATGTTGCGGCCGGTGCGGTTCGCCGGGCTGAAGTCGTCGTCGCGCGCCTTCAGGTCACCGATGTAGTTGAGCGTGGAGCCGTAGAGGTCCGCGCTGCCGCCGATGAGCAGCGGGTCCGCCTTGGCGAGCGGCTGCAGCACGTCCTGGCCCGCCTTGCGCGTCGCAATCTTGCTGTCCGCGGCGAAGGGGGGAATCACGTCGAACAGCGCCTTGGTGTCCGGGGTGCGCTTGTCGGTGTCCTTGGCCACCGTGTGCGCGTAGGCGCGGCTCACCGCGAGCTGCTCGGCGAGCGTGGGGTTCGCCTTCTTCCAGGCCTCGAAGGTCTTCAGCCACGCGGCGTGCTCGGCCGCGAGCTCCTTCTTGCGCGCGTCGAAGAACTGGCGCACCTCGGGCGAGACGTAGAAGTGCTCGGCGGGCAGGCCCATGGCCTTGCGCGCGGCGTCGCCGAACTTGGCGCCGCCCTCGCCGTGAGCCTTCGCCGTGCCCTCCACCTCGGGGATGCCCTTGCCGATGAGCGTCTTGGCGATGATCAGCTGCGGCTTGCCGCTGCCCGCCTTGCGCGCGCGGGTGACGGCCATCTGGACCTGGTCCATGTCGTGGCCGTCGATGGTCTGCACGTCCCAGCCGATGGCCTCGAAGTGCTTCGCGGTGTCGGCGCTCTGGGTCACCTTCGCCATCGCGTCCAGGGTGACGGCGTTGGCGTCGTAGATGAGGGTGAGGTTGTCCAGCTGCTGGTGCCCGGCGAACTCCACCGCCTCCAGCGCCACGCCCTCCTGCAGGCAGCCGTCGCCGGCGAGGCAGACCACGTGGTGGTCGAAGATGCGGTGCTCGGGGGTGTTGAAGCGCGCCTCGGCCATCTTCGCGGCCAGCGCCATGCCCACCGCGTTGGCGATGCCCTGGCCCAGCGGGCCCGTGGTGGTCTCCACGCCGCTCGGGGCGTGGGTGAGCTCGGGGTGGCCCGGGGTGTGGCTGCCCAGCTGGCGGAAGCGCTTCACCTCCTCCAGCGTCATGTCCGGGTAGCCCGCGAGGTGCAGCCACGCGTAGAGGAACATCGAGCCGTGGCCCGCCGACAGCACGAAGCGGTCGCGGTTCATCCAGGCCGGGTGCTCCGGCGAGTGGCGCAGGAGCGCGCCGTAGAGGACCGCGCCGATCTCCGCGCAGCCCAGGGGCAGGCCGAGGTGGCCGCTCTGGCTGGCGTGGACGGCGTCGATGGCAAGGCCGCGAGCAACCGTGGCGGCCTGGGAGAGGACGTTCTTGTCGAGAGGGCGCATGGGGCTGGGGACGGAGACTTACAGCAATCGCCCCCTGCACAAGCGCAAAAAGGCGCCCCTCTAGGCTTCCGGGCGGGGAGGCGGACAGCCAGCCTCCCCGCTCGGGCGGGCGCTCGGGAGCGGCCTAGTGCGGACGCGCCTCGGGGCGGGGAGCGTTGGCACCGCGCGCGGCGCCCGCGCCCGGCTGGGCGTAGTGCTCCATGCCGGTGAAGTCGAGCATGCGGCAGGGCTCGTCTCCCAGCACCCAGGCGTCGTGGCCCGGCGCGATGGTGGCGAAGTCGCCGGGGCCCACGTCCACCGTCTCGCCGTCGTCCATCACCGTATGCATGCGTCCGGAGAGCACGTAGAGGCTGTGGGCCGCCTTGCAGCTGGACGTCCCGGCGATGGGCATCACGTCCTTGGACCACTTCCAGCCGGGCTCGAAGGTGGCGAGCCCTACGGTGTCCGAGCCGAACTGCAGCAGCGCGACGTTGCCGTGCGGGAATTTGCGCGCCTCGTCCGGCGCGTTGAAGCGCTTCACTTGAATGCCTGCCATGGGGTTCGACCTCGCGGGGAAGGCGCCCGGCGCGGCGGGGGGAGCCTGTCTCCTCGGGTCGTGACGGCGCACGTAGGGCCTCAAGGGTGGCAATGCCGGGCGCGCCGCACATGGCACGCAGGTGCGAGCCGCCCGGGGCGCGACGCCTGCCCGCTGGGGAGGGGAACCGCCGCCGGGAGCACGCTCTGCCGCCTGCGGCGTTTCCCCGGCCGCGCGCCCGCGTTAGGGAAGCGCTTCCCCATGGCCCCGCTCCGAGAGATTCCGCCGCCCCACGAGGCCCTCCTGCTGCTGTGCCGCAAGTGCGCGAAGAAGGCGGGCGGGGCGGGCGCGCTGCGCAAGCGGCTCAAGCGGGCGCTGGGCAAGCGCGTCCGCGTGGCGCAGAGCAGCTGCCTGGACGTGTGCCCCAGGGGCCGCATCTGCGCGGTGGCGAGCGGCGCGGGGGCGGACCGCTACCTCCTGCTGGACCCCGGGACGCCGCCCGAGGAGCTCGATGCGCTGGTGGCCGGGGTGGCGGCGGCGCTGGGGCGCCCGTGAGCGGCGCGTCCCCCGGGGCTCCGCAGACCGCGGTGCACGTGTGCCACGAGTGCCTCACCCGGCTGCCCACCCGGGCGGGCGGGGTGGACCTGCCCCGGCGCATCCGCCACACGCTCTCGGCCGCGGGGAGGCCTGTCCCCGTGCTCGCCTCGGGCTGCTTCGGCCTCTGCCCGCCGGGGCGGGTGGCCGCCTGCGTGGGGCCGGACGGGCTGGGGCAGCTGGGCGGGGAGCCGGAGCTCGAGCTGGACCCGGAGCGGGACGGAGCGGAGCTGCTGCCGCTCCTGCCCTAGGCGTCGCCTCGTCCTTTCGGGCAGGTGCAATCGCCCTGTGCTAGGCGCGTATCTCGGGAACAGAGGGCACGCCCGGGCGTTGGGCCGCGGGCGTCACCCTTCCCGTTGCCATTCCTGACGCCCCCGGGGGGCCGGCCGTGAGCTTTCGCGTGGACGTGGTGGAGGGGGGGCGCATCGCCGCCCTCTCCTTGAGGGCCAACCGCATGCGCACCGTGCTGACCACCATCGGCATCGGGGTGGGCGTGTGCACGCTCTTGTGCATCGTCGGCATCATCCAGGGGCTCAACAAGTCCTTCGCGGACCAGCTGGCGAGCATCGGGGCGAACTCGATGCAGGTCTCCAAGTTCCCCTGGGTGATGAAGGGGGACTGGTGGGAGTTCCGCAACCGCAAGGACCTGAAGCTGGAGCTGGTGGACGTGGTGCGGGCGCAGCCGCACATCGTGGCGGTGGCGGCCACGGCGGGGCGCACCGCGGACGTGAGCTTCCTGGGCAAGGAACTCGCGAGCGTGCGCATCACCGGCACCACGGAGGAGTTCGCGCAGGTCTCCAACTACGAGCTCGCCGCGGGGCGCTTCCTCAGTGACGCGGACGACGACGCGCGCAGCAGCGTGGCCGTCATCGGCGCGGAGGTGGCGCGCGGCCTGTTCCCCACGGTGAACCCGCTGGGCCAGCGCATCCGCGTGGACACCCGCAGCTTCCGGGTGGTGGGGGTGCTCAGCCCCAAGGGCGAGGTGCTCGGGCAGAGCCAGGACCTCACCGCGATCATCCCGCTGCACACCTTCCTGAACCAGTTCGGCATGAAGCGGCCCCTGAGCATCACGGCCGCGGTGGACAGCCCGGAGAACGTCATCACCACCGAGGACGCGCTCATCGGGGCGCTGCGCCGCGCGCGCCACACGCCGCCGGAGTCGGCCGACGACTTCTCCATCAACCGCCCCGAGCAGCTCGCCAACACCTTCGCCCAGCTCACCCAGGCGCTGTTCGGCGCGGCGCTGGGCGTGGGGCTCATCACCCTGCTGGTGGGCGGCATCGGCATCATGAACATCATGCTGGTGAGCGTGCGCGAGCGGACGCGGGAGATCGGCATCCGGCGCGCGCTGGGCGCCAAGCGCCGCACCATCGTGCTGCAGTTCCTGATGGAGGCGAGCGCCGTGTCCGCCGTGGGCGGGGCGCTGGGCACCGCGCTGGGGCTCGCCATCGCGGTGCTGCTCGCCATGGTGACGCCGCTCGCCGCCACGGTGCGCCCGGGCACGGTGGCCTTCGGCATCGGCTTCTCCGCCTTCGTGGGGCTCGTCTTCGGCATCTGGCCGGCGGCGCGCGCCGCGCACCTCGATCCCGTCGAAGCCCTCCGCTACGAGTAGCCATGCTCACCTTCGCCTACGACAACTTCCGTCTCGCCCTGGGGACCTTCCTCGGCAACCCCTTGCGCTCGGTGCTCACGCTGCTGGGCATCGTCATCGGGGTCACCACCGTGGTCTCGATGATGGCGATGATCGAGGGGCTGCGCATCAAGGTGAGCACGGACCTCTCGGACCTGGGCGCCAACTCCTTCCAGATCCAGAAGATGCCGCGCGGCTTCGGGCGCTTCGACTTCGAGAAGCTCTCCAAGCGCCCCAACCTCACGCTGGACGACCGCGCCGCCATCCTCAGCCTGCCGGACATCCTCACGGCGGCGGGCGAGGACAGCGAGGGCGGGCAGAAGATCTCCACCGCCGAGCGCGAGACCCAGAACGGCGTGAGCGTGTGGGCCATCACCCCGGAGGGCTTCCAGACCAACGCGGTGTCCCTCGAGACGGGCCGCGCCTTCAGCGACGCCGAGTACCTGGACGGCCGGCGCGTGACGGTGCTGGGCGCGGACGTCATCGACCGGCTCTTCCCCGGCGCGGACCCGCTGGGCCAGGACGTGCGCATCAAGGGCCGCACCTTCCGCGTGGTGGGCACGCTCAAGCGCCGCGGCTCCTTCCTCGGCGGCGGGAGCATGGACAACCAGGTGGTCATCCCGCTCTCCACCTTCTACCCGCTCTACGGCCAGAACCGCTCGGTGTTCATCAGCATCCGCGCCCAGAGCGGGGAGGTCATGCAGCGCGCCCAGGACGAGGTGGTGCAGCTGATGCGGCGGCGGCGCGGGCTGAAGCCGGACCAGGAGGACAACTTCGCGCTCTTCTCCAACGAGAGCAGCACGGAGATGTTCAACAACATCTCGCGGGTCATCAGCGCGGCGAGCTTCGGGGTGTGCCTGCTGTCGCTCGTGGTGGGCGGCATCGGCATCCTCAACATCATGCTGGTGAGCGTGACGGAGCGGACCCGGGAGATCGGCATCCGCAAGGCGCTGGGCGCGCGCAAGCGGCGCATCCTCGCCCAGTTCGCCACCGAGGCCGTGATGCTCAGCCTGGTGGGCGGCGTGCTCGGCGTGCTGCTCGGCTACTTCCTCGCCTTCCTCGCCCGCTGGATGATGGGGCTGCCGGCCACCGTGCCCGCCTGGGCCGTGGGCGTCTCGCTGCTGATGAGCTCGGTGGTGGGCCTGGGCTTCGGCATCTACCCGGCGGCGCGCGCCGCGAAGCTGGATCCCGTGGAAGCGATGCGCGTGGAGTAGGGGGATTCCCCGCCAGCGCGGGCCCCGGCAGGGCAGGCGAGCACCCGGGCGCGGCGAATAGCGCCCGCGGGAGCGTGGGGGCGCTCACCTTCGACACCGGGGGTTCATAGTTTCAACGCGCAGTGCCATTGGAGCTGCGCGCATGCTCACCCACTCGGTCGGAGACCAGACAGACAGGAACGAGACCCTGCTCGTCGTGGACGACGATCCGGACGTGCGGGATCTGACCGCGGAGATCCTCCGCGAGCGCGGCTACCGCATCCTCGAGGCGGGCAGCGGCGAAGAGGCCGTGCGCCTCGCGGCGGACTACCCGCGCCCCATCCACCTGCTGCTCACCGACGTGCTCATGCCGCGCATGGACGGCCCCACGCTCGCTCAGCGGCTGCTCGAGCGCCGCCCCGGTCTGAAGGTGCTCTTCATGACGGGCTTCAGCGGGCGGGCCCTCTCGGACGACGGGGAGCTGCCGCACGGCACCGAGGTGCTCTCCAAGCCCTTCACCTTCGACGACCTCACCGGCCGCGTCCGGGAGGTGCTGGGGCCGGATGCATGAGCGCGCGTGCGGCGCAGCACAAGGCGCTCCCGCTCGGACTCGTCCTGCTGGGAGGGCTGGTGGCATTGGCCAGCTCCCTGGGGGCGGGGGCCGGAACGGGCCTGCGCTCGCCGCTCGCGGGACCCCTGCTCGCGCTCGCGGTGGCGCTGCTGCTCTGGGGGGCCTGGGGGCTGCGCCGCGAGCAGGAGGCCGCGCCCCGGCTCGCCGACGAGCCCGCTCCCGAGGCGCCGCGCACCGCTGAAGCACCGGAAGCCCTGCTGCCCGCGCGCGCCCCCGAGGCGCTCGAGGCGCTCGACGCGCTGCAGGAGGCGCCGCTGCTGCTGGTCACCTGCGACGGCCGGGGCCGCGTGGTGCTCGCGGAGGGCGAGGCGCTGCGCGTCCCGCCCCGGCGCCTGGTGGGCCAGCCGGCCGCGGGGCTGATGGAGCTGCTGCCCTGGCTCGCGGCGAGCGCGCCGCGGGCGCTGCGCGGCGAGCGCTTCACCGAGGTGGTGGAGGAGGAGGCGGAAGGGGGCCCGCGGGTGCTGGAGCTGCGCTTCCGGCCCCGCAGGGACTCGGGCGGCCGCCCCGCGGGCTTCCTCGTGGTGGGCACCGACGTGACGGCGCGCCAGCGCCGCGAGCAGGAGCTCGCGGAGGACAAGGCCCGCCAGCGCCTGCTGCTCGAGCAGCTGCCCGCGGTGCTGTGGACGACGGACGAGCGGCTGCGGCTCACCAGCGTGCAGGGCACGGCGCTCGCCTCGCTGGGGCTGGATGCGCAGGGCCTGATGGAGCGGCGGGTGGGGGAGGGGCTGCTGGACGGCGCCGCGCTGCGCCCCCTGCGCGCCCAGCACCGGCGCGCGCTCAACGGCGAGCACGTGAGCTCCGAGGTGAACGTGCAGGGGCGCACCTTCCGCGTGGTGCTCGAGCCGCTGCCGGGCGCGGGCGGGCGGGGCCCTGGCGTGCTGGGGCTCGCCCACGACGTGACGGACTTCAAGCGCAGCGAGCGCGAGCTGCGCAGCTCGCGCGCGGACCTGAGCGCGCTGCTCGAGAACACGCAGGACGCGCTCTGGTCGGTGGACCGCGAGGGGCGCGTGGTGGTGGCCAACAGCTTCTTTCGCGAGCTCGCGCGCGACGCCTTCGACGTGGAGCTGCGCCCCGGCAGCGCCTTCCCCGAGATGCTGCGCGCCCAGCACCCGGAGGCCGCCCAGCGCTGGGAGGCGCTGTATGCGCGCGCCCGCGCCGGCGAGCACGTGACGGACGAGCAGGAGTACGTGGTGGACGGGCGGCGGCGCGCCTACCTCGTCTCGCTCTACCCCATCCGCGACGGCGGCGAGATCGTGGGGGTGAGCGGCTTCAGCAAGGACGTGACGCTGCGCCGGCGCGCCGAGGAGGCGCTGCGCCAGAGCGAGGAGCGCTTCAGCCGCATCTTCCACGCCGCGCCCCTGCCCATCCTGCTCGCCACGCTGCACGACGGGCGCGTGCTGGACGTGAACGACAGCTTCGTGGAGGCGAGCGGCTACTCCCGCGCGGAGCTGCTGGGCCACACCACGCGCGAGCTCTCGCTGTGGATGGAGCCGCAGGAGCGCGAGGAGCTGATCAGCGTGCTGCGGCGCGAGGGGAGGCTCGTGCAGCGCGAGATGCACCTGCGGCGCAAGAGCGGCGAGCAGCGCGTGGTGCTCGCCTCCTTCGTGCAGGTGCGCCTGCTGGGCGAGGACTGCGTGGTGGCGCTCGCCGAGGACATCACCGAGCACCAGCAGCTCGAGGAGCGGGTGCGGCAGGTGGCGAAGATGGAGGCGGTGGGACAGCTCGCGGGCGGCGTCGCGCACGACTTCAACAACCTGCTCACCGTCATCCTCAGCCACTGCGAGCGCCTGCAGCGCCTCGGCGGGGGCAACCGCACCGTGGAGGGCTCGGCGCGGCAGATCCAGCGCGCGGCCGCGCGCGCCGCGGGGCTCACGCGGCAGCTGCTCGCCTTCGGGCGCAAGCAGATGCTGCGCCCGGTGGTGCTGGATGCGAGCAGCGCCCTGTGGGAGCTGGGCCCCGCGCTGCGCGCGCTGCTGGGTGAGGGCATCCGGCTCGACTACCGGTTGGATCTCGAGGCGGGCAGCATCCGCGTGGACCCGATGCAGCTGGAGCAGGTGCTGGTGAACCTCGCGGCCAACGCCCGCGACGCCATGCCCCACGGCGGCCAGCTCGCGCTCGTCACCTCCCACGCGGAGGCCGGCGCGCGCGAGGGGCTGCCCGAGGGCGACTACGTGGTGCTCGAGGTGCAGGACAGCGGCGAGGGGATGAGCGAGGAGGCGCGCAGCCACCTCTTCGAGCCCTTCTTCACCACCAAGGGCCTGGGCGAGGGCAGCGGCCTCGGGCTCCCCGCGGTGTACGGCATCGTGCGCCAGAGCGGCGGCCACGTGCGCGTGGACAGCGCCCCCGGGCAGGGCACCACCTTCCGCCTCTACTTCCCCCGCCTCGCCGCGCCCGCGCCCCGCGCCGCCGCGGCCCCCGAGGCCGTGCTGGTCATCGAGCGCGAGCCGGAGCTGCGCGCCCTCGTGCAGCGGGTGCTGGAGGGGGAGGGCTTCACGGTGCTGCCCGCGCACGACGCGGCGGACGCCGAGGCCCGCCTGCGCGCGCACCGGGGCCGGGTGGCGCTCGCGGTCGCGGACCTGGACGAGGCGGAGCGCGAGAGGCTCTCCGCGCAGCTCGCCGCGCTGCGGCCCGGGCTGCGCCTGATGTCCCTGCACGCGCGCGCGCCGCAGGGGCCGCCCCCTGCGCACGACGGCGTGGCGACCGCCAGCGCGGCTCCGGCCGGCGTGGCCACGTCGCTGGACGCGCTGCCGCGCGAGGTGCGCCGCGCGCTGGGAGACGAGCTCACGGGAGGGGCTCCCGCGCCCAACGGGCGCACGAAGCCGCTGCTGCACTAGCGCAGGGAGGGATATGGCGCCGCGCATCGAGGACTACGCGCTGTTGGGGGACACGCAGACGGCGGCGCTGGTGAGCCGCGAGGGCTCCATCGACTGGCTGTGCCTGCCGCGCTTCGACTCCGCGGCCTGCTTCGCGGCGCTGCTCGGCGAGCCGGGCCACGGCCGCTGGCTGCTCGCGCCCGTGGGCGAGGTGCGCTCCACCCGCCGCCGCTACCGCCCCGGCACCCTGGTGCTGGAGACGGAGCACGAGACGCCCACGGGGCGCGTGCGGGTGGTGGACTGCATGCCGCCGCGCGGCCACGACCCGGACGTGGTGCGGCTGGTGGAGGGCGTGAGCGGCGAGGTGACGCTGCGCATGGAGCTGATCATCCGCTTCGACTACGGCTCCGTCGTCCCCTGGGTGCGCCGCGAGGACGGCGCGCTGCAGGCGGTGGCGGGGCCGGACGCGCTGCTCCTGCGCACGCCCGTGCCCACCCACGGCGAGGGGCTCACCACCGTGGCGGAGTTCCGCGTGCGCGAAGGGGAGCGCGTGCCCTTCGTGCTCACCTGGCACCCCTCGCACACGCCGCTGCCCCCGGCGCTGGATGCCGTGCGCGAGGTGGGGGAGACCCAGCACTGGTGGGAGCGCTGGGCGCACCAGTGCACGTACCGGGGGCCGTGGAAGGACGAGGTGCTCTCCTCGCTCGTCGCCCTCAAGGCCCTCACCTACGCCCCCACCGGCGGCATCGTCGCGGCGGCCACGACCTCGCTCCCCGAGTGGCTGGGCGGGGTGCGCAACTGGGACTACCGCTACTGCTGGCTGCGCGATGCCACCTTCACCCTCACCGCGCTCATCCTCAACGGCTACCGCAAGGAGGCCGCCGCCTGGCGCGACTGGCTCCTGCGCTCGGTGGCCGGAGACCCCTCGCAGCTGCGCATCATGTACGGCCTGGCCGGCGAGCGGCGCCTGCCCGAGTACACCGTGGACTGGCTGCCCGGCTTCGCGGGCTCGCGCCCCGTGCGGGTGGGAAACGCTGCTGCAACCCAGTTGCAGCTGGATGTCTACGGCGAGGTGATGGACGCGCTGCACCAGGCGCGCCGCACGACGCTCGACTCGGACGCGAACTCCTGGCGCATGCAGGTCGCGCTGATGGAGTACCTGGAGGGCGCCTGGCAGCAGCCGGACGAGGGGCTGTGGGAGGTGCGCGGGCCCCGCCAGCACTTCACCCACTCGAAGATGATGACCTGGGTGGCCTTCGACCGCGCGGTGAAGGCGGTGGAGAAGAGCGGGCTGGAGGGGCCGGTGGAGCGCTGGCGCGCCCTGCGCGACGAGGTGCACCGCGAGGTGTGCGCGAAGGGCTTCCACTCCGGGAAGGGCGCCTTCGCGCAGGCCTACGGCTCGGATCGCCTGGACGCGAGCCTGCTCCTGATGCCCCTGGTCGGCTTCCTCCCTGCGACGGACCCGCGCGTCGCGAGCACCGTCGCGGCCATCGAGCGCGAGCTGCTGGAGGACGGCTTCGTCATGCGCTACTCGCCCGCGAAGGACTCCGAGACGAGCGGCCACGCGGTGGACGGGCTCCCGGGCCGGGAGGGCGCCTTCCTCGCCTGCTCCTTCTGGCTCGCGGACAACTACGCGCTGATGGGGCGCACCGCCGAGGCCGAGGCGCTGTTCCGCCGCCTGCTCTCGCTGCGCAACGACGTGGGGCTCCTGAGCGAGGAGTACGACGCGCGAGGGAAGCGGCAGCTCGGCAACTTCCCGCAGGCCTTCAGCCACGTGGGCCTCATCAACACCGCCCTCAACCTCACTCCCCAGGCCGAGCCTGGGCCCGCGCAGCAGCGGCGCAACGGGTGCTGAAAGGAGACCCGCGCGATGCGAGCCCTCACCGTCGAGCCGAAGGTCCCGAACAGCGCGCGCCTCGAGGAGGTGCCCGAGCCGCCCCCCTCCGAGGGCGCGCTGCTCGTGCGCACCCGGGCCGTGGGCGTGTGCGGCACGGACCGGGAGATCCTGGGCGGCACCTACGGCTGGGCGCCGCCCGGAGAGAGGCGCCTGGTGCTGGGGCACGAGTCCCTCGGCGAGGTGCTCGAGGCGCCGCCCGGCAGCGGCTTCGCGCGCGGGGACCTGGTGGTGGGCATCGTGCGCAGGCCGGACCCGGTGCCCTGCGCGAACTGCGCCGTGAATGAATGGGACATGTGCCGCAACGGCCAGTACACCGAGCGCGGCATCAAGGAGCGCCACGGCTACGCGAGCGAGCGCTTCCGGCTGCACCCGGAGTTCGCGGTGAAGGTGGACCCGGGGCTCGGCCTGCGCGGCGTGCTGCTGGAGCCCGCGAGCGTGCTCGCCAAGGCGTGGGAGCACGTGGAGCGCATCGGCGAGCGCGCGCGCTGGACGCCCGAGCGCGTGCTCATCACCGGCGCCGGGCCCATCGGGCTGCTGGGCGCGCTGATGGGCGTGCAGCGGGGCCTCGAGGTGCACGTGCTGGACCGCGTGAAGGAGGGGCCCAAGCCGGGGCTCGTGCGCGCGCTGGGGGCGCACTACCACTGCGCCACGATGCGCGAGGTGGGCGAGGTGGACGTGGTGCTGGAGTGCACCGGCGTGGGCGAACTCGTCGTGGAGGCGCTCACGCTCGTGCGCCCCAACGGCATCGTGTGCCTCACCGGCGTCTCCTCGGGCGGGCGCAACATCGCGGTGGACTTCGGGATGCTGAACCGCGAGCTGGTGCTGGAGAACAACGCGGTGTTCGGCAGCGTGAACGCGAACCGGCGCCATTATGAGAAGGGCGCAGAGGCGCTCGCCCGCGCAGACCCGGCCTGGCTCTCGCGGCTCATCACCCGCGAGGTGCCGCTCTCGCGCTGGCAGGAGGCGCTCGAGCGGCGGCCGGACGACGTGAAGACCGTGTGGAGCTTCGAGCAGGAGGCGTGATGCCGGGGTGGCTGCAGGCGGGGCTGTGGGGGCTGCTCGCGGGCAGCGCGCTCCTGCTCGGGGCCGCGGTGGGCTACTTCGCGCCTCTGCCGCGCCGGCTCATCGCCGGCATCATGGCCTTCGGCAGCGGGGTGCTCATCTCGGCGCTCTCCTTCGAGCTGATGGACGAGGCCTTCCAGCAGGGCGGAGCGTGGAGCGCAGGGGGAGGCGCGGTCGCGGGCGCCGGGGTGTACAGCGCCGCGAGCATCCTGCTCGCGCGCCATGGAGCGAAGCACCGCAAGCGCTCCGGGACCCAGCAGGCCGAGGAGCGAAAGGCCTCGGGACAGGGCGAGGGCGGCGGCGGGCTCGCCATCGCGCTGGGGGCGCTGCTGGACGGCATCCCGGAGTCCATCGTCATCGGAGTGAGCCTGCTCGCGGGCGGCACCGTGAGCCTGGTGGCGGTGGCGGCGGTGTTCCTCTCCAACGTGCCGGAGGGGCTCTCCAGCAGCGCCGGGATGCGGCGCGCGGGGCGCAGCCGCGGCTACGTGTTCGGGGTGTGGGGCGGCATCGCGCTCGCCTCGGGGCTCGCCGCGCTGGTGGGCTACGTGGCCTTCCAGGGTGTGAGCCCCGCGGCCGTCGCCGTCACCAACGCGGTCGCGGCCGGGGCCATCCTCGCGATGCTCAGTGACACGATGATTCCCGAGGCCTTCGAGGGCACGCACAACCTCAGCGGCCTCATCACCGTGCTGGGCTTCCTCGCGGCCTTCGTGCTGAGCAAGACGGCCTGAGGGGAGGCCTAGAAGGCCCAGGGGTTGGTGCACTGAAGCTCGTCGAAGTAGCGCGACTCGCGCTTGCCATCGAGCGTGACGGCGACCACGCCCGGCTCGAAGTGCAGGGCCGCTTCGAGCGGGCCGTCGATGCGCTGGGGCCGGTCCGGGGCATCGAGATCCGCGTACTCGAGCCCGTCCTGGTACTCGATGACCAGGTCGCCCCAGGCGGGAGCGCAGCTTCCGGGCGACAGGATGAACTCCTCCATGCGGTACGGGCGCGCAGCGGCGCCGGACCAGAGCGCCTCGCCCGTCCCGTCGAGCGTGAAGCGCCCGCCCGAGGGCGCCCACCGCGCCGTGCCCTTGAAGCTCAGCGAAGGTGCCTCGATCTCGAAAGGTGAGTGCTCAGACGAGGGGCGTACGACGTGCCGCCCAGACCAGGTGCTCCCGTCCGCAAGTTCTGCCTGGACGTTCAGCTCCAGCTCGCCCGCGGTGTCCCGGGCGGCCGTCACCGTGTAGAGCGCGCCCTTGTCGATTCCAAAGTAGCAGCCGTTGACCTGCGGCCCATCCTCCACACGCAGCGTCGTCGAGGTCGCGCGAGTGTAGATCTCGCACCCCGTGTCTCCCCTCGCCTGGATGGCGTCCAGCGCCTGCTCCGGCGTCATCGTGGGCAGGACCCGGTCGCGCTCCAGGAGCCAGTACAGCGCGAGCCCGGAGTCGAGATGCATGCGGGACCCGCTCATGAACTTCAGCGCGTCCTGCCGAACCGCAGCCCGCTCCTGGACGCTGAGGGAGTTGCTGCAGCCGGCGAGTGCGAGAGCGAGCGAGGCGAGGGCGAGGGAGCGATGCAGCGTGCGCATGGAGCTGCGCGGCTCGCCGACCCGAGCCGCCCTTTCCCGCGCGACGATGCCCGAGCCCGCAGCGGAAGCGCAAGCGGGCGGCTGCCTCGGGGTGCGAAATATCCGAAGGCGCTCGGTTACGCCTGCACGGCCGCGCGCCGCACGCGCAGCTCGGGCAGCGCCACGCCCGCGAGCACCAGCACCACGCCCACCCAGCGCAGCGCCGTCATCTGCTCGCCGAGCACCGCAGTGGCCATCAGCGTCGCGGTGGGTAGCTCCGCGGCGCCGAGGATCGCGCCCAACCCCGGGCCGACGTGCGGCATCCCGCGCGCGAAGCACACCGTGGGGACCACCATCCCGAGGAAGCCCAGCGCGAGCCCCCACGGCCACAGTCCGTGCGTGAGCGACCCGTCCACGAGGAAGGCCGGCGGGAACACCGCGAGCGCCACCACCAGCCCGCCCGTCACCATCCACGCGCTGCGCACGAAGGGATCGATGGCGAGCGCCACCTTGCCGCTGGCGAGGATGACGGCCGTGTACGAGACAGCCGAGAGCAGTCCGAGGCCCAGCCCGATGAGGCTGAGGCTCCCCGCCCCGCCCTCCGCCACGCCGCTCGCGAAGAGCGTGCCCAGCGCGAGGACTCCGAGGCTCGCGAGCTTCTCCTTGCCCGGCCAGCGCCGCGCCTGCACCGCCTCCACCAGCACGCCCATCCAGGTGAACTGGAAGAGCAGCACCACCGCGAGCGCCGCGCCCTGGTAGCGCAGGGACGCGTAGTAGAGGCAGCCGGTGAGCCCCACGGGCGCGCCCGCGGCCATCAGCGCGAGCGCCTGGCGCGGGCTCGCGCGCGAGCGGCCCTTCGCGAGCGCGAGCAGCCAGCACAGGGCCGCCCCCAGCAGCATCTGGCTGCCGACGACCTGGCCCGTGCCGAAGCCGCGCCCGTAGGCGAGCTTCACCAGGGTGGAGAGCGCGCCGTAGCTGCAGGCGCCGAGCAGGACGAGGAGGATGGACTGCATGGGGCGCGCGGCTCTATCACACTCGCCCCCGCCTGCCACGGGGTGGGGCCTCGGAGACCCCGCTTCACGGGCCTACATAGCGGGCGCGCGGCCGCAGGAGGAACCCCGCGGCCCGCTGCTCCAGCACGTGCGCCACCCAGCCTGCGGTGCGCCCCAGGGCGAACAGGGCCGTGGCCGAGCCCGGAGGCAGCCCCGCCGCGAGCGCTGCCGCCACCAGGCCGAAGTCCGCCGCAGCCCGCTGCCCGGTCGCCTGTTCGCCCACCTGAATCACTGCCTCCAGGGTGCGCAGCGCCGGGAGCTTGGGGGCGAGCGCGAGCGCCGCCTGCACCAGGGGCTGGGTGCGTGGGTCGCCCGCAGGGTAGAGCAGGTGACCGAAGGCGAAGTGCGCGTCGCCCCGGCGCGCGCGTGCCTGCAGGGTGCTCGCGGCGCGCTCCGGGCGGCCCACCTCCGCGAGCAGCGCCTCCACCCGGTCGCAGCTCGCCCCGTGGCGCGGGCCGGACACCGAGGCGAGCGCCGCCGCGATGCACGCGTAGAGGTCCGTCCCGGTGGAGGCGGCGACGCGTGCGGTGAAGGTGGAGGCGTTGAGCTCGTGGTCCGCGAACAGCCCCAGCGCGAGGTCCACGAGGCGCACCGCCCCCGGCGTGGGACGCGCCCCCAGCGCGACGACGGCCGCGTGCGCGACGCTCGGCGCCTGAAGCGCCGCCTGCGCCCGCGACGGCGAAGCGGGCAGGGCGAGCGCCGCCGCCATGCGCAGGAGGAGCACGCGCGCCCGGGGCAGCTCCGCCTCGGGCGTGGCGAGGAAGCGGTCTGCATCGCGCGCCCCCAGCGCCGGCACCAGCACCTGCAGCACGGAGACGGGCGCGGGGGCGTTGCCCACGAGTGAGGCGAGCACTGCGCCGGGAAGCCCCAGCCCCGGTGCGCTCCACGCGGGAGGCTCCGCGGGAAGCGCTCCCGTCCACAGCAGCTCGGCGAGCGCCTCGAAGTGGGTGCCCCCCGTCGCGAGCTCCACCGCGTCGTGGCCGCGGTAGCGCAGCCGCCCGCCGCTCACCGAGGTGATGGCCGAGTCCAGCACCGGCTCGCCCCAGCGCAGCGCGCTGGCTGCCACCGGGCCGTGGCCCGAGCGCGCATCGTGGCGCGCCTTGAGCCGCACCACGTCCTCGCGCCGGTAGCGCCGCTTCTTCGTGTCCGGGCTGGGGATGCTGTGCAGGAGCCCCCGGCTCACGTACGCGTAGAGGGTGGGCAGCTTCACGTCGAGGAGCGCCGCGGCCTCGGCCGAGGAGAGCTCCGCGTCACCGTCATCCTTCGCCATGGCGTGCCTCCGGCGGCCAACGTGGATTGTCGAATCAACCTTGCGCGGACCAGTGCGCTCACTCTGCACGGAGGGTGTATCAGGCCGCGTAGGTGGATTGTCGAATCAACGTTGATGGAGCAGGGCCTCCCGTTAGACACAGGCGCAGGACCTGGTGAGGGAGGACGACGATGGAAGCGAGACGGGATGCAGTGGCGAGTGGGCTGGAGGGCGTGGTGGTGGCCGAGACGGTGCTGAGCGAGGTGGACGGCGAGCGCGGTCAGCTCATCGTGGCGGGGCACGACATCGAGGCGCTCGCCGGGCGCCGGCGCTTCGAGGAGGTGAGCGGGCTCCTGTGGACCGGGAAGCTCGCCCCTGCGCAGCTCGGCGCGGCCCGGGTGGCCGCCTTCTCGCAGGTGCCCGCACTCTCGGGGGCGCTCGCGATGCCGGACGGGATGGACGCACTGCGCGCCTGCATCGCGCAGCTCCCGCTGCGCCCCGACGCAGGCGAGGCCGAGCAGCTCACGGCAGCCGTGGCGGTGTTCGCGGCGGCGTGGGCGCGGGTGCAGCGCGGGCTCGCGCCAGTAGCGCCCGAGGCCTCGCTCGGCCACGCAGAGGACTACCTGCGGATGGTGACGGGGGAGCGGCCGCCCGAGGCGCTCGCGCAGGCGCTGGACGCGTACCTGGTGACGGTGGCGGACCATGGGATGAATGCCTCCACCTTCGCGGCGCGGCTGGTGGCGAGCACCGGCTCGGACGCGGTGTCCTCCATCACCGCCGCGGTGGGCGCGCTCAAGGGCCCGCTGCACGGCGGGGCGCCCGGGCCGGTGCTGGACATGCTGGATGCCATCGGGGAGCCCTCGCGCGCGCAGAGCTGGCTCGAGGGCGAGCTCGCCGCGGGGCGGCGCATCATGGGCATGGGGCATCGGGTGTACCGGGTGCGCGATCCGCGGGCCGCGGTGCTGGAGGCGCAGGTGGAGCGGCTCGAGCGCGCGGGAGTGACCACGGGCCGGGTCGCGCTCGCGCGGGCGGTGGAGCGCGCGGCGGAGGGCGTGCTGCGCACGCGCTATCCGAACCGCTCGCTGCACGCGAACGTGGAGTTCTACACCGCCGTCCTCCTGGACACGGTGGGGCTGCCGCGCACGCTCTTCACCCCCACCTTCGCGGTGGGCCGCGTGGCGGGCTGGTACGCACACGTGCAGGAGCAGCGGGCCCTCGCCCGCCTCATCCGTCCTGCTTCTCGCTACGTGGGCGCGCGTCCCTCGTAAGAGATAGAAGGAGGCCCATGGCGCGCTTCCTCATCGTCGGTGCGGGCGGGGTGGGAGGCCTTCTCGGAGGCCTCCTGTCCCTCGCCGGAGAGCAGGTGTCCTTCGTGGTGCGAGGCAAGAACCTCGCGGCCCTGAAGTCCGAGGGCCTGGTGCTGCGCGGTGACGCGGGAGAGCAGCGCACCGGACCGCTCAGGGCAGCAGAATCGCCGGAGCAGCTCGGCACGGTGGACTACGTGCTCGTCGCGCTCAAGACCTGGCAGCTGCCCGCGATGGCGCCGCGCCTGAAGCCCGTGCTCGGCCCGGACACGCTGGTGGTGCCACTGCAGAACGGCGTGGAGGCCGCGGCGCACCTCGCGGCGGCGCTCGGTCCGGGCCCGGTGGCCGGCGGCCTGTGCCACATGCTGAGCTACCTCGAGGCCCCCGGTGTCGTGCGGTGGTCGGCGCGGCCGCTCAGCGTGACCCTCGGCGCACTGCAGCCCGCGCAGGCCTCGCGCCTCGCCGCGCTGCAGAAGCTCTTCGAGCGCGCGGGCATCAGCGCGCTCCTGCCCGAGGACTTCGAGGCGGCGCTCTGGAGCAAGCTGCTCTTCGTCGGGCCCTACGGTGCGGTGGGCGCGGCGGCGGGCAAGCCTGCGGGCGGCATGCGCAGCGACCCCCGCACCCGCGCGCAGCTCGAAGGCGCCATGACGGAGATCGCCCAGCTCGCCCGGGCGCGCGGGGTGCGCCTGCCGGAGGACGTGGTGGGCACGGCGATGGCGCGGCTGGACTCGCTTCCGCCCGAGGCCACGGCTTCGCTGCACCGGGACATCGTGGCGGGGCGTCCGTCGGAGCTCGAGGAGTGGATGGGGGCGGTGGTGCGGCTCGGCGCGCAGTCGGGCGTGCCCACGCCCGTGTGCGGCGCGCTCTACGCCGAGCTGCTTCCGCGCGAGCGGGCAGCGCGCGCTGCGGCGGGCGACACCTGAACCATTGCGCGCCGAGCGCGGCCGGGTATAGGTGCGCGCCATGAAAAAGCGCATTCGCAAGAAGCTGTACCTGGGGGAGTTCCGCGAGCTGGGCTTCGAGGTGGGGGCGCAGTTCCGCGGGGGCGTGGACGCGGCGGGGCGCGATGCCTTCCTCGAGCGCTTCGTGGACGCGGTCGCCCGCGAGGGGCTCGCCTTCGGAGGCGGGACGAGCGCGGCGGGGCTCGACGGCTTCGTCACGCTCGATCACCGCGGCAGCGCGACGGAGCAGCACCGCGAGCGCGTGCAGGCCCTGCTCGCCGGAGACGCGGCGATTGCGAGCCCCAAGGTGGGCCCGCTCGTCGACGCCTGGCACGCCCAGCCCCAGTAACCACCGTTTCCTCCCTCTCCCGCTGGGAGAGGGTCGGGGTGAGGGTGCCGGGTTCCTACCCCGCGCCCCCCACGGCCTCCAACAAGCCGAGCCCCGCGAGCGCCGTCGAACGTTGCACCTCACGGCGCTCGCCCTCGAACTGGAACCGCTCCACCCGCGTGCCCACGCCACGGTGCACGAGCGCGAGGAACGTGAGCCCCACGGGCTTCTGCGCCGTCCCTCCGCCGGGCCCGGCGATGCCGGTCTCCGCGAGCACCACGTCCGCGGGACACCGGGCGAGCAATCCCTCTGCCATCGCGCGCGCCACCTCCGCGCTCACCGCGCCGTGGTCGATGAAGAGCTGGGTCGGCACGCCGAGCAGCTCCTCCTTCGCGGCGTTGGAGTAGGGCACCAGCGCGCGCTCGAGCACCGCGGACGCGCCCGGCACGGCAGCGAGGCTCGCGGCCGTGAGCCCGCCGGTGCTCGCCTCCACCAGCGCCACGCGCAGCCCACGGGCCCGCAGCCCCGCGATGACCCGCGCCGCCCTCTGCTCCAGCGTCTCCTGCTCACCCATGCCGAGCATCGTGACGCGGAGCGGACGCGGGATGCCAGCGCCGCGGGATGCGGGGTGACAGGTCCGGGGGCGAGGTGCATAAGAGAGCCCAGCCATGGCCTCCCTCGACACCGAGCTCCAGACGGCCTCCCTGCTCGCGCGCCAGGCGGGCGCGCTGCTGCTGGAGGTGTACGCGACCGACTTCGCCGTGGTGGACAAGGCGGGAGGGCAGGGGCCGGTGACGGAGGCGGACCACCGCGCGAACGCGCTGCTGCTCGAGCGCCTGCGCCACCACTTCCCCGGAGACGGCGTGGTGGCCGAGGAGACGAAGGACACCTCGGACGCGCGCCGCTTCTCGCGCTGCTGGTACGTGGACCCGATGGACGGCACCCGCGAGTTCGTGCGGCGCAACGGCGAGTTCGCGGTGCACGTGGGGCTCGCGGTGGACGGAGAGGCGCGCCTCGGCGTGGTGTACCGGCCGGTGGGCGACCGGCTCTACGCGGGCGTCGTCGGCGAGGGCTGCTGGCTCGAGGCGGAGGGTGCGCGGAAGCTCCTGCGCGTGCAGGACACCGGTGAGGGCGCGCCGCGGCTCGTCGTCTCGCGCTCGCACCGCACGGTCTCCTCTCCCGTCCTGCGCGAGCAGCTGGGCGTGGGGGCGGTGCGCGAGAGCGGCTCGGTGGGCCTCAAGGCGGGCCTCATCGCCGAGGGCGAGGCGGACATCTACGTGCACACGAGCCCCCAGAGCTACCGCTGGGACGCGTGTGCGCCGGAGGCCCTGCTGCGCGCGGCGGGTGGCGTGTTCACGGACCTCGCCGGGAAGCCGTACTCCTACGACGGCAGCGAGCTGCAGAACCTGCGCGGCCTGCTCGCGGGCACGCCGTGGGCGCACGCCGCGGTGCTGCCGCGCGTCTCCGCGCTCGCGCCCGGACTCGCGAAGCGCTGAGCGCAGCTACTCCGTGATCTCGCGCACGACGCGGCACGGATTGCCTGCGGCGAAGACCCCGTCCGGGATGTCGCGCGTCACCACGCTGCCCGCGCCGATGACGGCGCGCGAGCCGATGCGCACGCCCGGCAGGATGAGGGCGCCGCCGCCCACCCACACGTCCGAGCCGATGGTGACCGGCTTGCCGTACTCCTGCTTGCGGCGCAGCTCGGCGTCGAGCGGGTGCATGGGCGTGAGGATCTGCACCGCGGGCCCGAAGAGCGTGAAGTCACCGATGCTGACGCGGCACACGTCCAGCACGACGCAGTTGAAGTTGAAGAAGACGCGCTCTCCCAGCTCGATGTTCGTGCCGTAGTCGCAGAAGAAGGGCGGCTGCATCCACACGGAGTCGCCACCCCGGCCGAAGAGCTCCCGCAGGATGCGCCGCCGTTCCTCCGCCTGCGCCTCGCGGGTGGCGTTGAGCGCCTGGCAGAGGTCGCGCGCACGCACGCGCCCCGCGACCAGCTCCGCGTCCATCGGGTCGTAGAGCTCCCCGTCGAGCATCTTCTGGCGCTCGCTCTTCATGCGTGCTCCCCGTGCGGTGTGGCCGCCGCGTCCGCCGCCACGAGGCAAGGTACGCATGGACTTCGGGAGCGCCTGCCGGCCGGGTGCGGGGTAGGCGTGCAACCGGCACCGGCACCGTGCGGGCCGCCGCAACACTTCTTCACCGTCCGGACATCCCCGCGTCACGGTGCAGCCCTAGATCCGCGGGTGCCGAATGGACGACTCATTCCCGGAGAACCCGATGGACCTGCTCCTCTTGCTGTTGCTGCCGTCCCCTGCCCCTCGCCACGGCGTCCCGGACTCGCAGAGCGTGGCGAACGACGACCGGGAGGTGGCGCCAGAGGATTCCCCCGCGGGACGCGGCCCCCGGAGGGGGGCTGCAGGGGCGGACTGTCACGTGCAAACGCCCGCGCTCGTCTAGTGTCCTGGCCCCCGGGGCCAGGGAGGCACGAGATGCAGACGCAGGACGAGTTCGTCGCGCACCGCAGCAAGCTCCTCTCGCTCGCGTACCGGATGCTCGGCTCCAAGGCCGAGGCGGAGGACGTGCTGCAGGAGGCCTGGCTGCGCTGGAGCACGGTGGACCCGTCCACCGTGGAGTCCAGCGAGGGCTGGCTCACCACCGTGGTCAGCCGGCTGTGCATGGACCAGCTCAAGTCGGCGCGTGCGAGGCGAGAGCAGTACGTGGGGCCGTGGCTGCCGGAGCCCGTGCTCACGCGCGAGCCCGTGGACTCCGGCGCCATCTCGCTCGCCTTCCTGGTGCTGCTCGAGAGCCTCGGCCCGGTGGAGCGCGCCGCCTACCTCCTGCACGAGGTGTTCGACTACCGCCACTCGGAGATTGCGCGCATCCTCGACAAGGACGAGGCCGCCGTGCGCCAGCTGGTGCACCGGGCCCGCGCGCGCGTGCAGGAGGGGCGGCCGCGCTTCGCGCCCTCGCGCGAGGAGCACCAGCGCATGCTCGAGGCCTTCTTCCAGGCGGTGTGGAAGGGCGACGTGGAGGCAGTCGAGGCCGCGCTGACGAAGGACGCCACGCTCTGGGCAGACAGCAACGGCAAGGTGCGCGGCGCAGCGAGCAAGCCCGTGCACGGTGCCGCCGCCATCGCCCGTTTCCTGGTGGGCCTGCGCCAGAAGTTCCCCGCCCCCACGGGCCTCACCGTAGGGACGGAGGAGGTCAACGGCTGGCCCGCCATCGTGGGCAGGGTGGGCGGCACCGCGGAGTTCGTCATCACGATCGAGACGGATGGAGCGCAGATCCACGCCCTGCGAAACGTGGTGAATCCGGAGAAGCTGCGCCTGCAGTCACTAGAGTGACCAGGGCCTGCCAGCTCTCGCGTGCGCTCGCGTAGCGGGGCGTCCACCCGGTCGCCTCGCGTAGCTTCCGGTTGGACATCCGCTGCGAGCGCGACAGCAGCTCCATCAGTGAGCCGCCCAGGCGCGAGGTCCACGCCGGCAGGAAGCGCGGGGGTGGCACGCCGAGCGTCTCCGAGAGCAGCGCGGCCCACTCGCCGCGGCGCAGGGGCTCGCTGTCCACGACGTTGTAGCGCCCAGCAGGCGCGCGCAGCGCCGCGACCACGGCGCTCGCCGCATCGTCGTGCGACACGGTGGCGAGGAAGGCCTCGCGCCGTCCCGGCAGGGGCATCCAGCCGCGGCGGAGCACGTCCAGCGTGCTGGGCACGTGCAGGGCGTCCGGGCCGTAGAAGGCGGCAAAGCGCAGCACCACTCCAATGCCGCCCGCCCGGGTGAAGCGCTCGGCCGAGGCCTCGGCGTCGAGCACCGAGCGGTTGTAGCGGACGGGGCGCATCGGCCACTGCTCGTCGATCCACGCCTCGCCCCCGTCCTCGTAGAGGGGCGCGAAGGACTCCTGGACGAAGCGCTCCACGCCCGCCGCGAGCGCGGCATCCACCAGGGCCGCTGAGCCCAGGCGCCGCACGCGGTCATTCTCCCGCCACGCGCTGGGCAGGAGCATGCGCGCCCCGGGGGCCGGGATGTGCGTGGCCAGGTTCACCACCGCCTGGTGCCCGGCGAGCGCGTGGCGCAGCGCGTCGCGGTCGAAGAGGTCCACCGCCACGCTGCGCGCGCCCAGCCGCTCCAGCTGCGCCCGCTTCTCGGCGGTGCGCCCCACCGCCGTGACGTCCACTCCTGCCGCGACGAGCTGGGGAACCACCCGCCGACCGATGACGCCCGTGGCGCCCGTGACGAAGACCCGCATGTGCTCGCTCCTCCCGAGGTGCGGTGCCGGCCCTTCCGGCACCCTTCACGCACGAGACGAGGCGACCGGCCGCAGCGTGACAGGTGCACTCCTGGCGCCGCGCTCCGCGCACAAACCTGACATCCCCCTGTCACGGCCCGGGTCCATTGTTCCTCTCGTCGTATGCACCCCGGCGACCGGAGAACCCGATGGACCTGCTCGTGCTGCTGATGCTTCTTTACGTCCCGCCGCGCCGCTCATTCGAGGAGCCCCGCGACGCAGCGAACGACGACGCGGAGGGGGAGGAGCCAGGCCCGCAGCCGGGCTCAGGCGTGCTGCCACCGCCAGGAGAGTCCCTCCGGGAGCGATGCGGACGCGAGCTCGAGGTGTAGTACGCGCCGATGTCCCGGCCTCACTGCGGGCGAGGAGGCGTGCAGCAAGAGCGGGTGGAAGGCGAGCACTTCGCCTCGCTGCGCGGTGCAGACCGATTCGGGCCGGGTCTTCAGCGCATCGATTTGCGTGGCGCTGAGAATTCCCGCGCGGTGGGAGCCCGCGATGACGCGCAGCGGGCCGTTGTCCGCGGCGCAGTCATCGAGGTGGATGCGCAGAGAGAGCATTCGCTCGAGGAGCTCGCGCGGCGCGTGGCAGTGCGTCGCACCGGCCTTCGTCGTCCAGGGACCGAAGCCCGCGACCTCGCGGCGCTCCCTCACGGCGATCGTCAGGTCCTGGTGCCAGGGGACCTTCCAGTTTGCTCGCGGCGTCTTGTCGAAGAAGAGGGCGCGCACGGTAAAGCAGCCGCTGCCCAGCACTGCCTCGGCGAGGCGGCGCACGGGCTCGGAGCTCGCGAGGGACTGCACCTCGGGGACGCGGTCGAGGACGTCGCGCTGTCCGCCGCGGCGACGGTCGTCGTCGTGTAGGGGCTCTGCGAGCGCGGTGCAGAGGTCCGCGAGGGTCTCGGGAGAGATCGCTGAGGGAACGAGCGCGAAGCCCTCCTGCGCGAGTGACTGCGTGAAGTGGGCAAGGTCGGGCATCGGGTCTTCCGTCCCTCTCCCAGGGGGAGAGGGGACCGCTTCGCGAACGCTACCGGTGCGGGTCGCAGGCGGTGCGCAGCGGGTCGTCGCGATAGGGGCCCTGCTTGCCGTAGGCGACCGCGGCGGCGCTCTCGTCGAGCGGCACCGGGGTGAGCTGCGTCACCGCGCCCCCGGCCTTCCACGTGGCCTTCGCGCCGTCCGAAGAGAACTGCAGCGAGCCCTCGGGCGTGAGTAGCAGCGTGCCCGCCGCATCGCTCACCGCGTCGTTGAGCGCGAGCTCGCGCATCTTCCCCTTGGCGCCCACGAAGAGCCGGTAGACGACGCCATCGTCCGCCGACGGCGTGGGCACGCCCTCCGTCTCGCGAGGTGCATCCACCAGGTAGTACGTCCCGCTCTCGTCGCGGGCGAGCGCGTGCACCTGCCGCCGCCAGCGCGGGCGCAGCAGCTGCGCCTTTGCGAGCAGCTTCTTCGCCTCGGGCGCGGGCACGGCCTTGTACGCCACCGCCTTGTCCCCGCACTGCAGCGCGTACTTCTTCTCCTTGAAGGAAAGGCTGCGCTGCCAGCCGTCGCGGATGCGCGGATCCCAGAACACGTAGTCGAACTCCGTGTCCCCGCTCGCGCTCGAGCCGATGACGCGCTGGGCGTAGAGCCGCTGCGCATCGCCTGCGAACAGCGGCGTCTCCGTGCTCCCGTAGGGCGCCACGGCCACGTAGTGCCCGCTCCCATCCGTGAGCAGCGTGAGCTTCTCCGGGCGCGGGGTGAAGGGCGTGTCCTCACCGCCGCTCGAGGCCTTCGCGGCCTCCGCCGTGGGCGCGGGCGCGCTCGGCGCGGCCGCGACCGTGTCCGCGCGCTGGGGGCCGAACAGCTCCGCGACCATGGCGGGCAGCACGTCCAGCACGTCGTCGATGCCGCGGTCCTTGAGCCGGCGCGTGGCCTGCACCACCTGCCCGGCGTTGCGCGCATCGAGCAGCTTCAGGTTCACCAGCCAGCTCTGCCCCAGGTGCGCCACACTGCCCGCGAGCAGCTGGTCCACTCCCAGTGCGCTGGTCGCCTGGGTCGCGCAGGCCCCATCCCCGCAGCCGAGCACCGCGCGCTGGCGCTCCACGGCGAGCAGGCTCTGGACCTCGTCCGGGGTGAGCAAGGACGTGCCGGGGCGCTTGCGCACCTCGGCCACCACCGCCTCGGTGACGGCGCGTGCAGTCGGGGCGCTCACGCCCTCGCCGGCCTCCAGCGGGAGCACGGCGATGCGCGGGTTGGCGGCAGTGAGGACGAGGGTCAGGACGGTGAGAGCAGGGCTCATGGGCGCACCGCCCGTCTTAGCAACCGCGCAGGGAATGGGGCAGGGGGGCCTGCCGTTCGCGGGGCCTGGACGCAGGCCCCGCAGAGGCGGGAGCATGTGTGCCCCTCACCTCAACCCTTCGGGATTCCATGAGCCTTCGCAAGCGACTCCGTACCCCCTGGACCTCGGGCGCCCTCGGCGCCTGCCTCCTGCTCGGCAGCGCCGCCGGCGCGCAGCAGCAGCCGGTGCCCGCGCAGAAGGCGCTCGCGCTGGGCGTGGACGCCCAGAACTTCGACAAGAGCGTGCGCCCGCAGGACGACTTCTACCGCTACGTCAACGGCACCTGGCTCAAGACGGCGCAGATCCCGGCGGACCGCGCGCGCTACGGCACCTTCATCGAGCTCGCGGACAAGAGCGAGGCCGCGCTGCGCGAGATCATCGAGGAGGCCGCCAACACGAAGGTGAAGAAGGGCGGCAGCGACACGCAGAAGGTCGGTGACCTCTACCTCAGCTTCATGGACACCGAGCGCATCGAGGCCGCGGGCCTCAAGCCCATCCAGGGCGACCTCGCGCGCGTCGCGGCGCTGAAGGACAAGGCCCAGCTGCCCGCGCTCTTCGCCGAGCTGCAGCGCGTGGGCATCCAGACCCCCTTCGTCATGTACGTGGGCCAGGATGCGAAGCAGGCCACGCGCTACATCGTCTACGTGAACCAGAGCGGCCTGGGGCTCCCCGACCGCGACTACTACCTGAAGCAGGAGCCGAAGTTCGTCGAGACGCGCGCGGCGTACGCGAAGTACGTCGAGACGCTGCTGGGGCTCGCCGGCGAGAAGCAGCCCGCGCAGGCCGCGAAGGACATCGTGGCGCTGGAGACCGCGCTCGCGGAGAAGCAGTGGGAGCGCGCGAAGAACCGCGACCGCGAGCTCACCTACAACCTGAAGACCGTGGCGGAGCTGGACCAGCTCACCCCGGGCTTCCGCTGGGCCCAGTACCTGAAGGCCGCCGAGGCGCAGAAGACCCCGGCCGTCATCGTGCGCCAGCCGGACTACCTGCAGGCCGCCGGCGCGAAGCTCGCCGAGCTCCCGCTGCCCGTGCTCAAGCAGTACCTCACCTTCAAGGTGCTGGACGCCTCGGCGCCCAACCTCTCCAAGGCCTTCGAGGACGCGAGCTTCGCCTTCCGCGGCAAGACGCTGCAGGGCCTGCAGGAGAACCGCCCGCGCTGGAAGCGCGGCGTCGCTGCGGTGGAGGACTCGCTGGGCGAGGTGGTGGGCCGGCTCTACGTGGAGCGCCACTTCTCGCCGGACTCCAAGGCGCGCATGCAGCAGCTGGTGGCGAACCTGCGCGCGGCCTTCCAGCAGGGCATCGAGGGGCTCGAGTGGATGAGCCCGGAGACCAAGGCCCAGGCGCAGGCGAAGCTCGCGCGCTTCAACGTGAAGATCGGCTACCCGGAGAAGTGGAAGGACTACGCGGGCGTGGTGGTGAAGCGCGATGACCTCGTCGGCAACCTGCGCCGCGCGGCCGCCTTCCAGTTCCGCCGCGACGTGAAGCGCCTCGGGGGGCCCATCGAGCGGCGCGAGTGGAACATGACGCCGCAGACGGTGAACGCCTACTACAGCTCGACGATGAACGAGATCGTCTTCCCGGCGGCCATCCTGCAGCCTCCCTTCTTCAACCCCGCGGCGGACGACGCGACCAACTACGGCGCCATCGGCGGCGTCATCGGCCACGAGATCAGCCACGGCTTCGACGACCAGGGCAGCCGCTCGGACGGCGAGGGCAACCTGCGCGACTGGTGGACCGGCGCGGACAAGGCCGCGTTCCAGCAGCGCACCGGGATGCTCGCGGACCAGTACGGCGCCTTCTCGCCGCTGGACGGGATGAAGGTGAACGGCAAGCTCACCCTGGGCGAGAACATCGGCGACCTGAGCGGCCTCACCGTCGCGTACAAGGCCTACAAGCTCTCGCTCGGCGGCAAGCCCGCGCCGGTCATCGACGGCTTCACCGGCGACCAGCGCTTCTTCCTCGGCTGGGCGCAGGTGTGGCGCGGTCTCTACCGCGACGATGCGCTGCGCCAGCTGCTGCTCACCGACTCGCACTCGCCCGGCGAGTTCCGCGTGAACGGCGTGGTGCGCAACATGCCCGAGTTCTACGAGGCCTTCGGCGTGAAGCAGGGCGACAAGGTGTTCCTGCCCGCCGACCAGCGCGTGAAGATCTGGTAGCTCACCGCGCCTGATGCGGCTCCAGGGGGCGTCCCGGGCTCACTCCCGGGGCGCCCCTGTCGCGTTGGCGGCGCAGGAGCGAGAGCGCGTTGGGCACCGCGGCGAAGCTCGCCGTGTTGTCGAAGATGCACCAGGTGCGACGGCCCGCCGACCGGTGCGCCGCGAGCTCGCGCGAGAGCGCGTCCAGGTACGGCTCGGAGTACTCCGAGTGGTAGATCTTCGGCGAGCCGTGCAGCCGGTAGTACGCGACCTGCGCGCCCACGGGCACCTCGGGCACCACCTGCGGGTCCGCGCGCACCACGCCCACGCGGAAGCCCGCGAGCAGCGCCTGCGCGGCGTCGCTCGTCCAGGTCACGTGGCGCGGCTCGCAGACGACATCGACCGCCGTGCGCTCGCGCAGGGCCTCGAAGAAGGGGCCCGCGGCGGCCGCGTCGAACTGCAGGCTCGGCGGCAGCTGCACGAGGAGGCAGCCCAGCTTCTCCTCGAGGTGCGCGGCCTCCGCGAGGAAGCGCTCGAGCGGCTCACGGAAGTCCTTCAGCCGCTGCTCGTGGGTGATGACCTTGGGCACCTTCACGGAGAAGCGGAAGGTGGCCGGCACGCTCTCGCGCCAGCGCGCGTAGGTGGCGGGGCGGTGGGGCCGGTAGAAGGAGGAGTTGATCTCCACCGCGGGCAGCACCTGCGCGTAGCGCTCGAGGTGGCTGCCCTCGGTGGGGAAGTGCTCGAAGACGGAGCTGGAGAGGCTCCAGCCGGCAACGCCGATGAGGGGGGCACCTTCCATCACGCCGGAAGGTGCCCACGGTCCTCTGCGGAGGGAAGCCCGCGCCTCAGTTGCGCGCGGCCGGCGGCTCCGCCTTCAGGTACTTGTCCAGGAAGGTGAGCGTGGTCGAGTACGCGCGCACCTCGTTCTTCTTCTTGGTGAACCCGTGCCCCTCGTCCGGGAACACGACGTACTCCACGGGCACGCCGTTCTTCTTCACCGCCTGGACGATCTCGTCGCTCTCCGGCTTGATCACGCGCGGGTCGTTCTTGCCCTGCAGCACGAGCAGGGGGCGCTGGATCTTGTCCGCGTGGAAGAGGGGCGAGGTCGCGCGCAGGCGCTCCGCGTCCGTCTTCGGGTCGCCGATCTCCTCGTAGAGCGCCTTGCGGAAGCTCTCCCAGTAGGGGGGCACGCTCTCCAGGGTGCGCAGCCAGTTGGAGACGCCGAAGAGGTCCACGCCCACCTTGAACTCCGTGGGCTGGAAGGCGAGCGCGGCGAGGGTCATGTAGCCGCCGTAGCTGCCGCCGATGATGCCGATCTTCTCCGCGTCCACGTACGGGAGCGACTGCAGGTATTTCTTCGCCGCGACGCAGTCCCACAGCGGCTCGGCGCCGTGCTTGCGGTCGTCCGCGGTGAAGAAGGTCTTCCCGTAGCCGCTCGAGCCGCGGTTGTTGATGCCCAGCACCACGTAGCCGTGGTTCACCAGGTACTGGATGAAAGGACTGTAGCCCTTGCGCGTCTGGCCGCCGGGGCCGCCGTGCACCCACACGAGCGCGGGGGCCTTGGCCTGGGCGCTGGCCTGCATCGGCTTGAAGAGGATGTTGGGAATCTGCATCTGGTCGAAGCTCTTGAAGCGCATCACCTCGGCGTCGACCAGGTCCTCGGGGTCGATGGCCTTGGACAGCGTGTCCGTGAGGCGGGTGGTCTTCCCGCTCGCGAAGTCGTGCACGTAGAGGTTCGAGGGGCTGCGGTCGCTCGAGGCGTAGAAGGCCATGCGCGCCTCGCTCGGCGAGACGACGACGCTGGTCACGTCACCCTCGGGCAGGTCGGGCAGGGCGATGGGCTGGTTGGTCTTCGCGTCGTAGAGGCGGATGACGGTGCGCGCGTCCTGGTTGATGGCGGTGATGCGGTACTTCCCGTGCTTGGAGAACACCGTGTACATCACGTCCCAGTCGGCCTTCTCCACGTCCTCCTTCGCGCCGGTGGCGAGCACGTAGCGCTGCACGCGGGTGAACTCGCTGCCGTCGTTGGTGAGGAAGTAGAGCGCGCGGCTCTCGGGATCGAAGCTGGAGACGGTGTAGCTGGCCACGCCCTTGTGCGGGCTCAGGTGCTTCGTCTCCTTCGTGTCCACGTTGTACAGGTGGATGTCGCTGTCCGCGGTGGTGTTGGGCTTGTCGAGCGCCACCCACTTGCCATCCATGGAGACGTCGCCCACCTCGAAGCCCTGGTTGTTCTCGAAGACGCGGGTGCGCGCGTAGGTCTTCGCGTCGTAGCGGTAGAGGTCGAAGAAGCGCGGGTCACGCTCGTTGGTGACGACGAAGAAGGCGCTGTCGTCGCCCGTCCAGCCGCGGAAGTCCGCCTTGAGCTTCTTGCCCGGGGTGAGGTCCTTCTCGCGCCCGTTCAGCTCGCGCACGTAGAGGTGGTTCTCCT
Source organism: Aggregicoccus sp. 17bor-14 (assembly GCF_009659535.1). NCBI lineage: Bacteria > Pseudomonadati > Myxococcota > Myxococcia > Myxococcales > Myxococcaceae > Aggregicoccus > Aggregicoccus sp. 17bor-14. The sequence continues at coordinate 145,849 of NZ_VJZZ01000003.1, read as the reverse complement.
CGTTGCCGCCCTGGTCGCGCGTGTAGAGGATGCGCCCGTCCTTGGGGAAGTAGGAGACGGCGTAGGTGCTGTCCGTCTTCGAGCGGGTGAGGGGCGTGGGCTTCCCGCCCGCGCTGGGCACCGTGTACGCGTTGAACACGCCGGTCTGGTTGGAGGAGAGCAGCACGCTCTTCTCGTCCGGGCTGAACGACGCGCCCATCACGCGCGTGGTCGCCATGAACTGCTCGATGGAGTACTGGCGGCTGGGGCGCTTGGGCGCGGGCGCGGTCGGGGGAGCTGCGAGCGCCAGCGCCGGCAGCAGCAGCGCGGCGAGAGCGAGGGACGAGGGACGCTTCATGAGTCCTCCACGAGGGGGCTTCGGGTGCACGGCTCGCCAGGGGCTACGCAGGACCCCGCTGCGCGATTGCCTAGGACAGCGCTCGCGGAGCGTCAAAGGGGCTCTGGTACAGGCGGCGCGCTAGAGCAGGGAGCGCAGCCGCTCGCGCAGCGGGGCGAGCTCGCCGGGTCCGTAGACCGGCCCGCCGGCTCGGCGCGGGTCGATGGGGCCGCCCTCGAAGGGGTCTCCGACGTAGCGCGGGAACACGTGCACGTGCAGGTGGGGGAGCGTGTTGCCGTGCAGCTCGAGGTTCAGCTTCACCGCGCCCGTCACCTCCTGCACGGCGCGCGAGAGCCGCTGCAGGTCGCGCATGAAGGCCGCGGCCTCGGGCGGCTCCAGCTCGTGCAGCTCCACCGCGTGGCGGCGCAGCACGAGGCAGCAGTACCCGCGCATCGGCGCGCCTTCGTCCATCGTCACCCGGGACGCCTCCAGCTCGGCGAGCACGTCGCGAGGGGCCCCGGCCTGGCAGATGGGGCAGCCCTCGGGGCGCAGCAGCCGGGCCCAGGACTCCGCGTCGCGCCAGCCGCTCACGCGTGGGCCTCCGCCGCTGCTGACGCCTGCGCGGCGCGGGGGAGCTGCTCCCAGGTGACGCTGTCCAGCACGCTGCCGGCGCGCACCTTTCCCACGCGGTAGAAGCCAGGGTGGCGCGCACTCAGGCCGGTGCGGCGGCCCGGCGCGGCGGAGCGCGGGTCCCCCGGCAGGTACTCGCCCCACTGTTTGAAGAAGAAGGGGCAGTCCGCCTCCACGCACTGAACGCGGAGGTCTCGCACCCAGTCCGGGTGCAGCGGGCGCGCGTGCGGCCCGCTCTCGCCGCCGGCGATGACCCAGTCCAGGCCGGAGAGCCAGGGGCGCAGGGGCAGTGGCCCGAGGATGGGCTCGCAGCAGGCGAAGCGCAGGCGGGCCGGCACGGAGAGCAGCACCGGTAGCCGCTGGGCAGCCGTGTCCGCGTCCTCCACGCTCACGCCCAGCCATGCGTTCGGGTAGCCCTCGCCCCAGTCCGAAGGGAGGCTGCGCGCGATGCGGGCCGGGCGCTTGGTGAGCAGCAGCCAGTCCAGGTGCGGGGTGCGCTGGATCAATGCCCACAGCTTCGGCAGCTCGCCCTCGGGAGCCTCGGCGTCGAACACGTCCGCCATCGAGGCGCAGAGCACGCGCTGGCGCTCGCCGCGGCGCACGGCCTCGCGCTCCCACGCGAGCGGGCCCGCCCAGTACTTCTCTCCGAAGGTGCGGCGCGGAGCGCCCTTGCCCCAGTGGCCGCCCCCTGCGCGCGCGTCGATGCCCTCCGCGTAGCAGTGGTCACAGCCCGGGCTCACCCGGGTACAGCCCCACCAGGGGTTGAAGGTGTGGTGCACGCACTCCATCGCTGCAGCACAAGATGCACAGTGGCCGTGCGTCTGGCAGGCGCCTGCATGGATGCCGTGCGTGCGGGCGGCAGACAATCCCTCACCCTGACGCTCTCCCAGGGGGAGAGGGGACTCCGGCTTCGCCGCAACGGAGAGAGCGACGCGCTCGTTCAGCGTCGCAGTTGCTCGAGCGCTGCGTCCGCGAGCTCGTAGCCGTCATTGGCGAAGGCGCGCGTGGCGAGTGCCGCCTCGAAGTGGCGCCGCGCCGCCTCGGGGTCGCGCTTGCCCGTGACGAGGCCCGCGAGCGCCGCCTCCCCGAGCAGGTAGTGCAGCTCGCAGCGATGGGCGCGCGCGATGACCGGGTCCGCTGCGTGCGCCGCTGCCTCCAGCGCGCGCTCGTCCACCCTGCGCTCCTGAAGCTGGCGCGCGAGCGGCACGGGCCACTCGCCCGCGGGACGCTCCTGCACGAGCGCGGCGAGCCGCGCTGCGTCCCCCCACACGATGCCCAGCAGGAGCCGCTCGAAGTCGCTCGCGTCCTTGCGCTCGAAGCGCGGCTGGCCCGTGGCGACGTACAGCCGGAGCGCCACGGTGTCCGGGTCCTTGGCGCTGCGCACGGGCTCGAGCACCTGCGCGGCCGCGGGCGCATCCCCCACAGCGAGCAGCGCGCGGCCGAGGATGCGCCGCACCTCGCCGTCGTACACCGTCGGCGGCTGCGCGAGCACGGCCTGGAGCAGCGAGACAGCCTCCTGCGCCCGGCCCTGAAGGAGGAAGGCGCGCGCGAGGCCCACCTTGTAGAAGGCCTCCTTGTTCACGGGAGGCGAGGTCTCCGGGTGGCGGCGGTGCACCTCGGCGATGTCCTCGAGCGCGCGCCGGTAGGCCTTCTCGGCCGCGACGCCGTCGCGCTCCAGGCGCCCGAGCATCCCCCAGCGCCGCGAGATGAGGTCCGGGTTCCAGTCCACGAAGTCGCCCGCGCGCAGGACGCGGTATTGCGAGAGGAGCTGCGCGGCCTCGCGCGGCTGGTCGCGCAGCATGAGCCAGAGGTTCACGCCGTACAGCGTGCTCTGCGCGAAGATGATGCTGTCTCGCTCGCGCGCGGCCGCAGCGGCCTCGTCCTGTGGCGCGTAGGTGGCGGGGATCCAGCTGCCGAGATCGTCGCCGCGCGCGAGGGTGGAGCGCAGGTGCACCGTCAACTTGCCCTCGGTGACGCCCACCTCTCCCCAGAGCGTGGCGTCCACGCCCTGGGCCCGCGCGAGCGCCGCGGCCTCGGCCTCGCTCGCGGGCGCCGCCGCCGCACGCTGCACCAGCGTGACCGGCATCCCCTCGGCCACCAGCGCGAAGGTCGCCGCCACCTGCTCCTGCTGGCGCTGGGCCTCGGCCTGCGCCTCGGGGGACTTCGCGTGCAGGGGCGCGAGTAGCAGGACGTAGCGCGGGGCGGGAGCGTTCGCGGGCGCGCGCCGGTGCGACGCGCAGCCCGCGAGGACGAGGAGCAGGGGCAGGAAGGGGGAGCGGAGCATGGGGCTGCGGATGCTGCCCGCGCAGGGCGTGCCGCGCAAACCCGCGGTGGACCTCAAGCCACGCCCGGCAGGCTCACGTTGTCCACGTAGCGCGCGTAGAGAGCATCGAGCTCGCGCAGCACCACGTCCCCCAGCTCCACCTGCGCCGCCTCCAGGGCACGCGCGAGTCGCCCGGGCGAGTGCGCGCGCTGAAGGGGCAGGGCGAGCGGTGCATAGCTCAGGTGCCAGCGCTCGGGGCTGACGCCGCCGAGGTCCTGTGCGTAGGGCCGGAAGAAGCCGAAGCGGTGCAGGTTCGCATCCAGCCAGGCATGCATCGGCGCGAAGGGCCCTCCGGGCGCGGTCTCCTCCGCGCGCATCTCGAACGCGGCGCCGGGGGCGAGGGCTGCGCGGTCGAACACGTCCAGGTCGGTGCCCCAGTGGTGGCGGCTCGCGCCCGGCAGCGCGCTCCAGCGCAGGATGGCGTGCACGCGCTCGAGCGGCGGGAGCGCGGCGAGCTGTACGGGCCGCTCCTGCGCATCGAGCACCGGGCGCTCGCCGCGGGCCTTCGCGTTCCAGATGTGCAGCTGCCGCGCGAAGGAGCGAAAGCCGCTGCCCACCTCGAGCGCGAAGCCCGCGCGCGAGGCCTCCGCCTGCAGCGCCTGCAGCGCGGGCAGCACCTCGCGGTGCACGCGCGCCTCGCCTCCCGGGACGGGCACCATGGGCGCCTCGTCCTGTCCCACCAGCAGTGCTTCCGGGGGCTCGCGCATGGGTGCATCATGCCGCAGCATGCCGAAGCCTCCCAAGCCGACGAAGGCCGAGCTGCTCGCGGCCGTGGACCGCACCCTGCCGGACGTCATCGCGCCCGGCCTGCGGGTGCTCTTCTGCGGCATCAACCCCGGCCTCTACACCGCCGCCACGGGGCACCACTTCGCGCGGCCGGGCAACCGCTTCTGGCCCGCCCTCCACGCCTCCGGCTTCACGCCCCGCCTGCTGCAGCCCCACGAGCAGGGGGAGCTGCTGCAGCTCGGCCTGGGCATCACCAACGTGGTGGCCCGCGCGAGCGCCCGCGCGGACGAGCTCACGCCCGAGGAGCTCGCCCGCGGCGGCGAGGCGCTGCGCCGCAAGGTGCGCCGCTACGCCCCGCGCTTCCTCGCGGTGCTCGGGGTGGGGGCGTACCGCAGCGCCTTCGCCGCCCCGCGCGCGGCGCTCGGCCTGCAGCCCGAGCCGCTCGGGGACACCCGGGTGTGGGTGCTGCCCAACCCCAGCGGCCTCAACGCCCACTACCAGCCCGAGGCGCTCGCCCGGATGTTCCGCGCCCTGCGCGAGGCTGCAGGCCTGTAGCGCAGGGAGGTGGAGGTGGGTGTGGCGCGCAGGCCTGCGCCCGCTCGCTGCAAGCTGCCCCTGGCTGCAGCGGAACAGTATGATGGCGGGCGGTATGTCCCCCTCCCGCCGCCCGAGCTCCCATCGCGCACGCGCCTGCTGCGCCGAGGCGTCGCGGCCGTGACCTGCGCGGGCTGTGGTGCACTGCTGCCCGCGGGCGATGCGCCCTGCTCGCGCTGTGGCGCGGTGGCGCCCACGCTGCCCACGCCCGCGTCGCAGCTGCCCGGCTTCGACGCGGAGGCGCTGCAGCCCGGCCTGCTCGAGGGCAAGTGGCGCCTGGAGCGCAAGCTGGGCGAGGGCGGGATGGGCACGGTGTACCTCGCGCACGACGTGCAGCTCGAGCGCAAGGTGGCGGTGAAGCTCATGTCCCCGGCGCTGCTGCACGACGCGGACCTGGTGGCGCGCTTCGAGCGCGAGGCGCGCGTGACGGCGGGCCTGGAGCACCCGCACGTGGTGCCGGTGTACGCGGTGGGCCGCACGGGCGGGCGGCCCTTCATGGTGATGAAGAGCCTGTCCGGGCGCACCCTGCAGGCGCTGGTGCGCGAGCGCGGCTCGCTGCCGCTCGGCGAGGTGCTCGCGCTGATGCGCCAGCTGTGCGCGGGCCTGGACTTCATCCACGCGCGCGGCTTCGTGCACCGCGACATCAAGAGCGCGAACCTCTTCGTGGGCTGGGACGGCCACGCCACCATCCTGGACTTCGGCATCCTGCGCTCGAGCCGCGCCGGAGACCCGGTGACGCTCGCGGGGCTGGTCATCGGCACGCCGCACTACATGGCGCCCGAGCAGGCGCTGGGCCTCTCCACGGTGGACCACCGGGCGGACCTGTACGCGCTCGCGGTGGTGCTCTTCGAGTGCCTCGCGGGCTCGCTGCCCTTCGACGCGCCGGCGGACCTCTCCGTCATCCACCTGCAGGCGAGCGCGCCCCCGCCGGACCTCTGCGAGCGCGCGCCCGGGCTGCCGCGCGCGGTGGCGGACGTGGTGCACCGCGCGCTGAGCAAGGACCCGGCGCAGCGCTACGAGAGCGCGGGCGACCTCTTCTACGCCCTCGCCGAGGCCGCGCAGGGCACGCCCACGCCCTCGCTCCCGGGCGAGCTGCCCATCCCGCTCTTCACGCCCGCGCCCGCGTCCAGGCCCCGCTCGCGCGCCCTGCGCACCGCGCGCGGTGCGGCCGTGGCGGGCCTCGTCCTCGCGTGCGCCGCGGGGCTCGCGCTGGCGAGCCGCGGCGCGAAGCCTGCTGCGCCTCCGTCCGTCACGGCCCCCGCCGCTGCGCCCGCGCCCGTGGCCATCGTCAGCGTACCCACTGCGGCCGCGCCCACCCCGGCGCCGCCCCCCGCACCGCCCCTGGAGGGCACGGTGAACGTGATCACCACGCACGAGGGCAGCCCGTACTGGGCCTCGCTGCTCGTGAATGGCGCGCCCCAGGGCACGACGCCCGCGCTGCTGAAGCTGCCCGCGGGCGAGCACCGCATCGTCATCCAGCGCGCGGGCTTCCGGCGCGAGGAGCGGCGCGTGACGGTGAGCCCGGACGCGCCGACCTCCCTGCGCATCGAGCTGCGGCGATGAGCCACGCGCTGCTGTTGTCGCTGCTCCTGCTCTCGGCGCCGGGGGCCCGCCCGCCGCGCACGCCCCCTGCGCGGCTGCAGGTGGCGCAAGCCGCCTTCAACCGCGGCGAGTTCGAGCAGGCGCTGCAGTCGCTGGACGCGGCCGCTGCCGAGACGCGCGACGAGCGCACGCTGGGGCGCATCCACCTGCTGCGCGGCCAGTGCTACGCCGCCCTGCGGGACTCGGCGCGCAGCGAGGAGGCGCTGGCGCGGGCGCTCGAGGCGGACCCCGAGGCCGCGCTGGACCCGGAGCGCGTGGACCCCGCGCTGGTGCAGCAGCTGGAGGACCTGCGCGCGCGCACCCGCGGTGAGCTGCGCGTGCGGGTGAGCGGACGCGCCGGGGGCCGCGTCACGGTGGACGGCCGGCCGGTAGGCAACGCCCCGGTGCGCACCAGCGTGCCCATCGGGCGGCACGCGGTGGAGGTGCGCTCGCCGGATGGACGTCAGCGCGACTCCGAGCAGGTGCTCGTGCGCGCAGGGCGCACCAGCGAGGTGTCCCTCTCGCTCCCCGAGTCCGCACCCGAGCCCGCGGCAGTGGCCCCCGCGCAGCCGCTCGCCCCGGCGCCCGCGGCGCAGAGCGAGCCCGCGCCGGTGCCGCTCTCGCGCGAGGCCATCCACCCGGTGGCGGACGTGCGGCTCGCGCTGGACCCCTTCCAGATCAAGGAGGGCCCGGGCATCGAGGTGGGCGGCGGCGTGCAGACCGAGCACCTGCGCGCCACGCTGGACGCACGCCTCTACAGCGACTTCGGCCTCACCCTGCGCGGCGCGGCGATCGTCCCGGTGACGGGGCGCTTCAGCGGCTACGTGTCCGGGGAGCTGCCCGTGCTCTTCCCCGGCGGTGACCTGGCGGTGGGCCTCGGCGGCGCGGCCGGTGCGGAGTACGCCGTGAACCCGTGGCTCTCGCCCTTCGCCGAGCTGGGCGCGCGCCACTTCTTCACGGCGCCGGACGGCTACGACCAGAACCGCCTCACCCTGCAGTTCGGCGCGCGCCTGCGACTGCCCTGAAGGGTGTAGAGGGGGGCTCATGCACACGAGTCCCCGCGTCCTGTTGGTCGGTGCCGGCGCCGTCGGCCAGGTGTACGCCCGCTTCCTGAAGGCCGGCGGCTGCGAGGTGTCCTTCCTCGTGAAGGAGTCCCATGCAGCCGAGGCGCGCGAGGGCTTCACCCTGCACGCGCACCGCGGGCGCTCGCTGCGCACCGAGACGCTGCAGGCCGCGCAGGTGCTCACCTCACCCGAGCAGGTGCGCCCGGACGCCTTCGAGCAGGTGTGGCTGTGCGTCTCCTCGACAGCGCTGCGCGCAGGCGGCTGGGTGGAGGCGCTCGCCGCGCGCACGGGGGAGGCCACGTGGGTGATGGTGCAGCCGGCGCTCGAGGACCGCGCCTTCCTCCTGCAGCACGTGCCGGCGGAGCGGCTCGTCACGGGCGCCATTCCCTTCTTGAGCTACGCGGCGCCGCTCGCCCCGGGCGCATCGCCCTCTTCGGGCACCGCGTACTGGTTCCCGCCGCTCGCGCGCGGCGCGTTCAGCGGGCCTGCGGCGCGCCGCGACGCGGTGGTGCGGGCGCTGCGCGCGGGAGGCTACCCGGCCTCGCGCAGCCGTGACGCGGGGCGCGCGGTGGCGGTGCCCGCGGGCGTGCTCACGGCCTTCGTGGCGGGGCTGGAGCTCTCGGGCTGGCGCTTCGCCGCGCTGCTCGAGCCCTCCCACCTTGCACTCACCCACGCGGCCGCGCGCGAGGCGGCGCGGGCTGCCGCGGCGCGCACGGGGGCGAGCGCGCGGGCCGTGCTCGCGCTGCTGCGTCCGGGCGTCTTCCGGCTCCTGCCGCGCGCGAGCAGGCTCGTGCCCTTCGACCTGGAGACCTACCTGCGCGTGCACTTCACCAAGGTGGGTGCGCAGAACCGGCTGATGCTCGGGGAGTACGTGCGGGCGGGGCGCGAGGCGGGGCTGGAGGTCGCACACCTCGAGTCGCTGCTCTCGCGCCTGCAGGGCACGCCGCAGTAGGGCCGCCCGTGGGCCGGGCAGGCCTGCGCCGCGAGCTTCGGAGGCGAAGGGGCGCGCGGGGCGTGGTACGGGTGGCCCTGCGATGCCACAGATTCTCGACAGCCTCCCCGAGCTCTACCGCGACCTGTTCCCCGAGTTCTTCCACCGCGAGGTGCCCGTGGAGGAGAAGGCCACCTGCTCCTCGTGCGCGATGTGCGAGAGCTCGTGTGGCAACGCAGTGGCGCCGGTGGACGGGGTGAGCCGCTTCTTCCGCCCGGACACCAAGTGCTGCACCTATCACCCGCGCCTGCCCAACTACCTGGTGGGGGCGATCCTCGCGGACACGGACCCCGCGATGGCCGAGGGTCGCCGGCGCATCGGCGAGAAGCTCGCCTCGCGCGTGGGCGTGACGCCGCAGTGGGTGAACCCGCCGGCGAGGTACACGCTGCTGTACGGCAACGCGAACCGCGCGTTCGGGCGCTCGACCTCGCTCTTGTGCCCGTACTACGAGCGGGCCCAAGGCAACTGCACCATCTGGCGCTACCGCGAGGCGGTGTGCTCCACGTTCTTCTGCAAGTACGTGGCGGGGGCGGACGGGCGCAAGTTCTGGATGACGCTGAAGACGTACCTGTCGCTCGCGGAGATCCAGCTCTCGCGCTACGCGGTGCTGAAGCTCGCGCCCGAGTACATCCACGCGCGGCGCGACAAGCCGGAGCCTGCGGGCACGCTCCTGAGCGCGGACGACCTGGACGAGCGGGGGCTGCCGGAGAAGGAGTACCGCGCGCTCTGGGGCGCATGGGCGGGGCGCGAGGCGCAGTTCTTCCTCGAGGCGCACGCGCTGGTGAAGGGCCTGAAGGCCGAGGACCTCGAGCGGCTGCTGGGACTCGACGGGGTGATCGAGCAGACGGTGCTCGAGCGCCTGCACCAGGCGTCGGTGAAGCCCACGCTGCCGCGCGCGCTCAAGTTCAACCCCGATGCGACGGTGCGCTGGATGCCGGACGGCAGCGTGGCGCTGGGCTCGTACAGCGAGAACGACGCGGTGGCGCTGCCGGGCGAGGCCTACCCGCTGCTGGTGGAGTTCACGGGCCGGGACAGCGTGCCCCAGACCCGCGAGCGCCTGCGCACGCAGAGGCAGGCGGACCTCGGGGAGGATGTGCTGCTCGAGCTCTACCGCCACCGCATCCTCATCGAGGCTTAGCGAGGCTGCGCCCATGAGCGAAGACCCGCACCGCCAGGTCGAGTCCACGTGGGCGCGCACGGTGGACGCCTGGCGCCAGTACGACGAGCTGGAGGCGCGGCTCACGCGGCCGGTGAGCGAGCGCATGCTGGAGCTCGCTCGACTCACCGAAGGAATGCACGTCCTGGACGTGGCCTGCGGCCGCGGCGAGCCCGCCCTCCCAGCTGCGCACCGGGTGGGTCCGCAGGGCAGGGTGCTCGGCGTGGACCTCATCGAAGGAATGCTCCCGATGGCCCGCGAGCGCGCGGCGCGCGAGGGGCTCACGAACGTGGAGTTCCGGGCCGCGGACGCGGAGTCGCTGCAGCTGCCCGAGCGCTTCGACGTGGCCACGGTGCGCTGGGGCCTCATGTACATGGCTGCGCCCGAGCGAGCACTGCAGTCCATCCACCGCGCGCTGAAGCCCGGCGGCGCGCTCGTCATCGCCTCGTGGGCCGAGCCCGAGCGCGTGCCGTACGCGGTGCTCCCGCGCCAGGTGCTCGCGCGCTTCCGGGACGTCCCGCCGCTGCCCAGTGAAGACGCACCGGGAGCCTTCCGCTACGCGGACCCTGCGCGCCTCACGGCCGCGCTCGAGCGGACGGGCTTTCACGTGGAGGCCTCGGAGGAGCTCGAGGTCCCGGTCGTCGAAGCGCCGGACGCAGCGGGCATCCTCACCTGGCTGCGCACGTTGAACGGGCCAGTGGTGAAGCTCGCCGCGGAGCTGCCAGAGCCGCAGCGCAGAGCATGGGAGGACGCCCTCTGCGCCGAGCTCGAGAAGAGCCGCAGAGGCGACCGCGTCACGCTCGGCGGCGTGACGCGGCTCACGCTCGCGCGCTCTCTCGAGCCCTGACGCCGGGGCGCGAAGGGGCGCGCCACGCGGACGGACATCCCTCACCCCGTCCCTCTCCCAGGGGGAGCGGGGACCTTCACGCAGCTGCGCCCGGCACCCTCACCCCTGACTAGGGGCGCACCATGTCCACGTGCGGGATGCCGTCCTCGTCGTAGACGTCGCCCACCTGGCGGAAGCCGTGCCCGCCGTAGAACCGCACGAGGTAGTGCTGCGCTCCGATGCGCAGCGGCGCCCCCGGATACTTCTCGGCGAGGAACGCGAGCGCGCGCTCCACGAGCCCGTGGCCCAGCTTCATCCTGCGCACGGAGGGCGCGGTCACCACGCGCCCGAAGCTCGCCTCGGGGTACTTGAGCCCGGGCGGGAGCACCCTCAGATACGCGCCGAGCAGCGGGCCCTCGGGGCGCGGCAGCTGGGCGAGGAGGTGGAAGCTGTCGCGGTCGTAGCCGTCCGGGTCCTGGTAGATGCTCTTCTGCTCCACCACGAAGACCTCCGAGCGCAGGGCGAGCACGCGGTACAGCTCGTCCACGCTCAGCTCGCCGAAGCGCCTCCAGATCCACTGCACGTCGCTCGTCATGTGCGTCCTTCCGCCTCAGCGCCAGCGGCGCGAGAGGTCCACCCGGTGGGCACCGGGCAGGCGGGTGAAGGCCCGGCCCGCGGCGATGAGCTGCATGCCCTGCATGTCCGGGCGGCTGAGCAGCCCGACGAAGGGGGCGAGCAGGTAGCGCTCCTGGTCCGAGGTGCTCGAGGTGAACTCGCCCAGGTTCGCGGGGAAGTCGAGCACCACGAGCCCGGGGTGCGTGAAGGGCTCGGTGCGGCACAGCCGCAGCCACGCATAGTGATACGCGAGCAGGAAGTAGGCGCGCAGGTTCGCCCCCAGCTTGCGGCTCCACGGCTTGCGGTCCACCAGCAGCTGCGCCGTCTGGCGCGTCAGCGTCACCGAGACCGCGCGCCCGCCCCAGCGCTCGCGGTCGCGCGCGTCCAGGGCGTTCAGGTACCCGGCCATCGCATCCGCGAGCTGGTCTCCGAGCGCGACGAAGTCCGGTTCGGAGTCGCGCCGTGACGCCTGCGCCTCGAGCGCGGCCATCTCCGCGCGCAAGCCTGCGAGCTGCTCGCCCAGCGCGTCGCGCCGCGAGAGCGCGCGCTCCAGGCGCTGCAGCTGCCGCAGCCTTTCCTGGAGGCGCCCCGCCTCCTGCTCCAGCACCCCGAGCTCCGGCGGCAGCAGCCACGCGGCGGCCGAGCGCACCGGACGCAGCAGCCCCTCCAGGCGCGCCACCTCTTCCTCCTGCTCGAGCAGGCGCCGGTACGCGAGCGCCGCCTCCTCCTGCGCCGCCTGCAGCTGCGCCTGCAGCGCCGCGGCGCTCAGCACCGGCGCCACGGGCGCGCTCGCCGCCGGCTGGTGGCACAGGTAACAGCAGCCCGGAGGCGTGGAGGCCAACTGCACGACCTGCTCGCACGCGGGGCAGTGGGCGAGGGGAGGGGGCGCGGGCGCCGGGGCCTGCAGCGCGTCCAGCTCGCGCGTGAGCTGCGTGCAGCGCGCCGTGGCGGCATCGCGCGCAGCCGCCTGGCGCTCGCGCTCGGCGCGCGCCGCATCCAGCGCCTCGCCCAGACGGACGAACTCCGCGCCCGCCTCCGCAGCCTCGGGTGAGAGCGCGCTCGCGGCCTGCGCGCCGGCCTCCTCGCGCAGCCGCTGCAGCGCGGCCTCGCGCCGCGCCTCCAGCTCCTGCAGCGCCGCCTGCACGCGCGCGACCGAGGCCCCCAGCCCCTCGCGCGAGAGGCCCCCCTCGGCTTCAGCCTCGCTCAAGAGCTCGCGCCCCACGTCGTCGAGCACCTCGGCGAAGCCCGCCTCCTGGGCCTCGAGCCGCGCCTCCTGCTTCTGGCGCTCCACGAGCTGCGCGAAGGCCGGCGAGAAGACGGTGGGCGCGGTGCCCAGCAGCTGGTGCAGCACGGCGAACTGCTCGCTCTCCGGCTGCTTCGGCGCGAGGTCTCCCCACGCCCCCTCCGCGCGGTACAGGTGGCGCAGCAGCATGCGCCAGCTCAGCTCGGGCCACGTGTGCGGCGAGTAGGGGTTGCCGCGCGGGATGCGCACCTGGGGGATGCGCAGCCGCTCGAGGAAGAGGGCGCTGAACTCCGCCGAGGGTACGGGCCGCCCGTCCACGAACACCTTGTGGCGCGCCCCGCGCTCCTTCCAGCGCCGCTCGAGCACCAGCGGCTCGCCGTCCACCGAGAGCTGCACCTGGGCGCGCTCGTACTTCTGCGCGCACTCCTCGCCCAGCGCGTCCTCCACGCCGCCCGTGTCCCCGAGCAGGTAGTCCAGCAGCCGCAGCCACTGCGTCTTGCCGGTGTTCGGCTCGCCCACGAGCACGTTCACGCCGGGGCGGAAGTCGAGCGCCTCCTCGGCAGGGCCTGCCCAGCGGAGCAGCCTTCGGACGTTGAGCAGCCGCGCGGTCATCGACACTGCCCTCGTACCAGAAGCCTGGCGCCGCTGCCGGGCCGCGCAGGCGGGAAGTGGAGTGTCCGGCACTGGACGATGTAACCCGCAACGGGGCCGTTCGGTGCGGCAGAATGTCGCAATTCGACCGCCCGCACCGCCCCCGCAACTGGTGCGACAGAACGCCGCACCCTTACCCTCAGCGCCCTCACCTGGGTGGCCCCAAGGGCCAAGGGAGTTGCGTGATGCAAAAGCAGAGCTCGTGGCAGCGTATTCTTTCAGCAGCAGTGGCGCTGTGCCTTGCCGTCCCCGCCGTGGCGAAGGAGCAGGACAAGGACAAGGACGCGGATGATCCTGGCGCGCGCCGGGCGGCCCGTGACGAGTGGTACAACGACAACTACGGCCACGGGAACGCCAACCCCAAGAAGGGCGGCCCCTTCTCGCCGAAGTTCATGAAGTTCATGAACGACGCCGCCGCGAAGGAGCGCGCGAAGTACGCCTCCACGCTGCCCGGCACCGGCTCCACCATCAGCCCCAGCACGGACCCCACCGCCTCCATCGCGGCGACCGGCACCACGTGGGTGAACATCGGGCCCACGAAGGCGAACTACGAGCAGAACGGCAGCACCAGCCTGACCAAGTCCGACTCGGGCCGCGTGCGCAACATCATCGTGGACCCCTCCGCGCCCTCCACCATCTATGCGGCCTTCGCGGGCGGCGGCGTGTGGAAGAGCACCGACGGCGGCACCACCTGGACGCCCAAGACCGAGACCCTGGGCAGCCTCAGCGTGGGCAGCCTGGAGATGGACCCGAACAACAGCCAGACCCTGTACCTGGGCCTCGGCGACCCGTTCGACGGCACCGGCATCGGCCTGGTGAAGAGCACGGACGGCGGCAACACCTGGATGAACACCGTGTACCTCGGTGACTCCACCCAGATCACCGACATCCAGGTGGCCCCGGGCAACAGCAACATCGTGATGGCCACCACCAACCGCGGCCTCTTCCGCTCGGTGGACGCCGGCGCCACCTGGGCGCAGGTGAGCCTCGCCACCGGCTACAACGAGGTCCCGTACGGCTGGAGCATCGCGTGGGCCGGCGGGAGCCGCTTCGTCGCCACCCTGGAGGCCGAGCCCAGCGCCACCAGCGGCAACACCGAGGGCCAGATCTGGCTGACGAACGACAACGGCGCCACCTGGACCCGCTCCACGGGCGTGACCGCCGGCGTGGAGCGCATGACGGTGGCCGCGGCCCCCAGCACGCGCGGCACCCCCACCACCGCCACGCTGTACGCGCTCGCCGACAACCACGCCGGTGACCTCGCGGACCTTTTCAAGTCCACCAACGGTGGCGCGACCTGGACGGCGCTCGGCGCGGCCAGCAAGCGCTACAAGAACGGCAACACCGAGGCGCGCACCGTGAGCGCCGTGTTCAACACCCAGGGTTGGTACGACCAGCTGCTCATCGTGAACCCGACGAACCCGAACCTGGTGTTCTTCGGCGGCGCGCTGCACCTGGCGAAGACCACGGACGGCGGCGGCACCTACTCCCAGGTGACCAACTGGCTCGCGCAGTTCAGCCTGCCCTACGTCCACGCGGACATGCACACCGCGACCTACGACGCGGCGGGCAACCTGTACGTCGGCTCGGACGGCGGCCTCTTCGTCTCCAAGGACGGCGGCACCACCTTCAGCGACAGCATGAACGTGGGCATCGCCAGCCACCTCATCTACGACGTGGGCATGTCGGCGGCCAACCGCGACGCCTCCATCGTGGGCCTGCAGGACAACGGCACCCGCGTGCGCGTGGGCAACACCAGCGTGTTCAACCAGGAGATCGGCGGCGACGGCTTCGACGTGGAGATCCACCCGACCAACGCGAGCCTGATGCTCGGCACCCTGTACTACGCGCGCGTGTACAAGAGCACCAACGCGGGCCTCGACTTCGCCTCCGCGTGCTCGGGCATCACCGAGTGCAACAACAGCAGCACGGCGCCCTTCACCACCAAGCTCACCCGCTGGACCGGTGACACCACGGGCAACACGGTCTTCACCTTCTCCAACACGAAGGTCTACAAGACCACCAACTTCGCCACCACCTGGACGGCGCTGGGCGTGACGGGCCTGCCCACCACCAGCCTCTTCATCCGCAACGTGGGCGTGGCCAAGTCCAACGTGAACATCATCGGCGTGGCGGCCAACAGCGGCCGCGTGTTCCTCACCAACAATGGTGGCACCAGCTGGACCCAGGTCGCCGCGCTGCCCAACAACGGCCTGAGCATCAGCGACGTGGCCTTCGACACGGCGAACCCCAACATCGTGTACGTGGCCTCGGTAGCGCCGGACGGCACCAAGGCCCACGCGTGGAAGAGCACCGACTTCGGCGCGAGCTGGACGGTGCTTTCCAACGGCCTGCCTGCGGGCGTGCCGGTGAACCAGATCACGGTGGACCCGGGCAGCAACACCACGCTCTACGCAGCCACCCACCTGGGCGTGTACCGCTCCACCGACGCGGGCGCCACCTGGGCCCGCTTCGGCGCCGGCATGCCGCTCGTCGAGGTGACGGACGTGGAGATCCTCCCGGACTCCAGCCTCGTGCGCGCGGCCACCTTCGGCCGCTCCGTGTGGGAGCTCGTGCCGTAACGAGACCCGCTGACTGAAGGACCCAGGGGCCCGGTGCGAGAGCGCCGGGCCCCTGCTGCATTCAGGGCCCCCCGGGCTCCGGAGCGGGCTCGGGCGGATGCGCCGCGAACCACTCGAAGAAGCCGAGCGCGGGGCGGCGGGCGAGCCTGTGCACCGCGTCCTCGAGCGCGTCGTGGTTTGCCCACACCAGGCCCTCATCGCCCTCGCGCTCGAGCATCGCGAGGATGAGGTGGCACCAGAGCCCCTCTCCGCGGGCGAGCGCGAAGCCGTAGGTGCGGCACGCGAGCGGGCGGTGCGCGTAGACGCTGCAGGCGCCGGTGGCGGGGTCCAGCAGCGGGCAGGTGTAGGGGCGCGCCGCCCCCGCCTCCGCCATCCGCGCCACGCGCTCGCGCACCGCCGCCCGGGTGCCTGCGTCCAGCGCGAGGAAGCCCTCCCACAGGTAGGCCCACTCCACGTCCGAGACGGGCAGGGGACCCGCGAGGTGGCGGCAGCAGTGGTCGCAGCCGCGGCGGCAGGGCCAGGAGGCGCGCTCGGCGGCGAGCGCCCGGGCACGCGCGTCCGCCTGCGCGTAGAGCGCCTCCAGCGCCGCGCGCGCCGCGCCATCCAGAAGGTCCCGTGCGTTGTCTCGTGCATCCATGTCGCTCCGCAGTCTTCACCCGGGAGGGCGGGACGAGAAGAGGATTGCCGCGGGCCGGGGGGCCTGCCTCAATGGCCCGCGGACCCCGAGAGGAGGCACGAGGGATGAGCACGCGTGCGTTGCTGGAGGAGGTGCTGCGGCTCGCCGCGGCCTACGAGGAGGGCCTGCCCGAGCGCCACGTCGGTCCCCGGGCAGGGGTGGCGGCGCTGCGCGAGGTGCTGGGCGGGCCCTTGCCGGAGCGGGGCGAGGACCCACGGCGGGTCATCACCGCGCTCGCCCGCGACGCGGACCCGGGCGTGGTGGCCATGGCGGGCCCGCGCTACTTCGGCTTCGTCACCGGTGGGCGGCTCCCGGTGGCGCTCGCCGCCGACTGGCTCACCTCCACGTGGGACCAGAACGGCTGCCTCGCGGTGATGTCCCCGGCCGTCTCGGTGCTCGAGGAGGTGGCGGGCACCTGGGTGAAGGGGCTGCTGGGCATCCCGCAGGAGGCGGGCGTGGGCTTCGTCACCGGCTCGCAGGTGGCCAACTTCACCGCGATGCTCGCCGCGCGCAACGCCCTGCTGCGCCGCGCGGGCTGGGACCTGGAGCGCGACGGGGTGCGCGGCAGCCCGCCCCTGCACGTGGTGATGGGCGAGGAGGCCCACTCCTCGGTGCAGCGCGCCCTGCGCTACCTGGGCGTGGGCACGCGGGACGTGCACGCGGTGCCGGTGGACGCGCAGGGACGGCTGCGCGCGGAGGCGCTGGGCCCGGTGCTCGCGCGCCTCGAGGGGCCCGTGCTCGTCTGCGCCCAGGCGGGCAACGTGAACACCGGCGCCTGCGACGCGCTGGAGCCCATCGCGGACGCCTGCGAGCGGCGCGGGGCCTGGCTGCACGTGGATGGCGCCTTCGGCCTGTGGGCGGCCGCGGCGCCGGCGCGCCGGCACCTGGTGCGCGGCCTCGAGCGCGCCCAGTCCTGGGCCCTGGACGCGCACAAGTGGCTCAACGTCCCCTACGACTCGGCGATGGTGGCCGTGCAGCCCGCGAGCGCGCTGAAGGACGCCATCTCGGTGAGCGCGGCCTACCTCCCGCAGGGCGGCGGCGAGCGCAACGCGCTGGAGTACGGGCTCGAGATGTCCCGGCGCGCGCGCGGGCTCACCGTGTACGCGGCGCTGCGCTCGCTGGGGCGCGAGGGCGTGGCCGAGCTGGTGGAGCGCTGCTGCCGGCTCGCCGCGCGCTTCGCCGAGCGGCTCGCGGCGGAAGGCGGCGTGCAGGTGCTCAACGAGGTGGTGCTCAACCAGGCGCTGGTGCGCTTCGCGCCCGCGGGGCTCTCGGCGGCCGAGGCAGATGCGCTCACCCGCGCCGTCATCGCCCGCGTGCAGCAGGAGGGCACCTGCTGGCTCGGCGGCACCGTGTGGCAGGGCGTCGCCGCGGTGCGGCTGAGCGTGTCCAACGCGAGCACCCGGGAGGCGGACATCGACCGCTCGGCGGAGGCGGTGCTCGCGGCGTACCGGGCGGAGCGGGGAGCGCGGTAGGGCCGCACGTCCCTCACCCCGTCCCCGCTCCCAGGGGGAGAGGGGACCGCCTCGCCCTCCTCCTTCGTGAAGGAGGAGGGCGGCTGCGACCTCAGCGCTTCGCGTGCGCGGCGATGACGCTGGCCACGCAGGCGGTGAGCTTCTTGCCGGTGGGGATGTGCAGGAACTCGTTGGGGCCGTGCGCGTTGCTGCCGGGCCCCAGCACGCCGGTGATGAGGAACTGGGCCTTGGGGAACTTGCGGCCGAGCATCTCCATGAAGGGGATGGTGCCGCCCTCGCCCAGGGCCATGGCGGGCTTGCCGAAGTAGGTGCGGCTCGCGGCGTCCACGGCCTGCTCGAGCCACTTCTCGAGCGGCGGCGCGTCCCAGCCGGCGCTGGCCTTCTCGCCCTCGAAGCGCACCTTGGCGCCGTAGGGCGGGTCCTTCTCCAGCGCCTCCTTCAGCGCGCGGCTCGCCGCGGACGGGTCCACCCGGGGCGGGATGCGCATGGAGAGCTTCAGCGCGGTGCCGGGGCGCAGCACGTTGCCGGCGCTCGCGAGCGGGGGCATGCCGTCCACGCCGGTGAGCGAGAGCGCGGGGCGCCAGGTGCGGTTGAGCACCAGCTCGGTGTGGTCCGTGGAGACGGGGTGGCTGCCCTCGACCCAGGGGAAGCGGCTGAAGAGATCCTTGTCCAGCGTGTCCGCCACGGCCTTCGCCTGCGCCTGGCGCTCGGGCGGGATGGCCGTGTGCAGCGCGTCCACCTTGATGCGGCCCGTCGCCTCGTCCTCCACGCGGCTGAGCAGCTGGCGCAGGATGCGGAAGGAGGAGGGGACCACGCCGCTCGCGTCACCCGAGTGCACGCCCTCGGTGAGGATGTCCACGCGCAGGTTGCCGGCGACCAGGCCGCGCAAGGACGTGGTCATCCACAGCTGCTCGTAGTTCGCGCAGCCCGAGTCCAGGCACACCACGAGGCTGGGGCTGCCGATGCGCGGCGCGAGCGCCTCGATGTACGCGGGCAGGTCGTAGCTGCCGCTCTCCTCGCAGGCCTCCACCAGCACCACGCAGCGCGCGTGCGGCAGGCCCTGCTCCTTGAGCAGGCGCAGCGCCGCGAGGCTCGCGAAGGCCGAGTAGCCGTCGTCCGCGCCGCCGCGCCCGTAGAGCTTGTCGCCCTCGCGCTTGGGCTCCCAGGGGCTCAGCCCCTTGCGCCAGCCGGTCATCTCCGGCTGCTTGTCCAGGTGGCCGTAGAGCAGCACGGTGTCGCTGCTGGCGGAGGAGCCCGGCACCTCGAGGAGGATGACCGGGGTGCGCGCCTCGCCCTTCTCGTTGTGGAGCTGCACCACCTCCACCTTCAGCCCCGGGATGTGCGCCACCTGCTCGCGGCACCAGCCAGCGATGAGCTGCACGGCGGCGTCCATGTGGCCCTGGGCCTTCCAGTCCGGGGCGAAGGCGGGGCTCTTGTTGGGGATGCGGATGTAGCGCTCGAGCGCGGGCAGGATCTCCTGCTCCCAGATGCGCTCGGAGGAGGCGTTGGCGATGGAAGGGTCGAAGCTCGGCTGGCTCATGGCCCCTCCCTTTATCACCGCGCCGGGGGGGCACGCCCACATGTGTGCACAGCCCTGCTGATCACTCCCACCAGAAGCGCCAGCTGCCCGCGCCCTGCAGCCTCCCGGCGAGCTGGGCGAGCGCCTCGGGGCCGGGGGCGGCGAGCTCGGCGCAGTAGGCCGCCTGCTCGCGCGCGAGCTGCAGGCAGGCCTCGGGCTCGGTGGGCGGGCGCAGCACGCGCAGCTCCAGGGTGTCGTGGCCCAGCGCCACCGGCTCCGCCCCGTAGCGCCCCTGCCAGTGCCGCAGCATGGCGCCGTGCTGGGCAGGGGAGGGGCACTCGTTGAAGCCCCCGAAGCGCAGGCGCACCGGCGCCTGCCAGGGCTCGGCGCACGCCGGCACCAGCGCGAGCGCCACGCGCGCGAAGGGCGCCCCCGTGCCCGCCTCGTGCGTGAAGCGCAGGCCCCCCGCCGCTGCCCGGCCTCCGCCGCCCGCCTCGCCCGCCTCGGCGGCCTCCTCGGCCTCCAGCGCCGCCTCCGCGTCCGCGAGCTCCTGCGCATCCAGCTGCGGCTCCAGCCCCGCCGCCTGCATCAGCTGCACGAGCCCGGCGAGCCGCGCCCCGGCCCAGCCCGCGGGCTCGGGCGCGAGCTGCTCCGCCTCGCTCAGCAGCGCGGCGGTGTCCTCGTCCTCGCTCGCCCCCAGCTGCTCGAGCAGCAGCTCCAGCTCGTCCTCGGGGCCGAGCAGCAGCGGGTAGTGCCCGGTGTCGGAGCTCGCCTCGCGCAGCCGCTCCCAGAGGGCGCGCGCGCCGGCGCCCGGGACCACGAGCCGGGGCAGGGGCTCGCGCGCGCCGGGCAGCAGGGCGAGCCCCGAAGGGTCCACTCCACAGGCCTCCAGGCGGGCGGCCAGGGCCTTGAGCGAGGCAGGTGGCTTCACGCGGGTGTCCTCACGCTCGTACAGCTTGCGAACCCCTCCTGCAAAAAGCGAGAGGCCCGGTGCCCCGAAGGGTACCGAGCCTCTCAGACAAGCCAGCCCGTGAGGCGTGGCTTGAACGTCCTTACAGCGGGCGGACGTTCTGGGCCTGCAGGCCCTTGGGGCCACGGCCGACGTCGAACTCCACCTTCTGACCCTCAGCCAGGGTGCGGAAGCCCTGGGTCTGGATGGCGGTGTGGTGGCAGAACACGTCCTCGCCGCCCCCGTCCTGGGTGATGAAGCCGAAGCCCTTCGCGTCGTTGAACCACTTCACGGTACCAGTTGCCATTTCGCTTCCTTGTCTACCGGGGCCCGCCCGTTGGGCGGCCCCCTCATTACGCCCTTCCGCACATTCGGAAGAGCAGCCCTCTTCTAGTGACCCGGGAGGCCGAAAGTCCAGCCACACCGGGGCGATTTTCGGTTTTCTGGAAACTTCATCTCCAGAACACCGGATCGCCAACGCTTTGATCGGACCCCCGACCCGGGGGCCGAGGGGGGAGGAGGCGGCTCGCTCAGACCTCGAGCAGCATGCGCGTGGGGTCCTCGATGCAGTCCTTGATGCGGACGAGGAACTGCACGGCCTCCCGGCCGTCCACCAGGCGGTGATCGTAGGACAGGGCGAGGTACATCACCGGGCGGATGACCACCTGGCCGTCGCGCGCCACCGGGCGCTCCACGATGTTGTGCATCCCCAGGATGCCCGTCTGCGGCGGGTTGAGGATGGGGGTGGAGAGCATGGAGCCGAAGGTGCCCCCGTTGGAGATGGTGAAGGTGCCGCCCTGCAGGTCCGCCAGCGCGAGCTTGTCGTTCTTCGCCTTCTGGCCGAACTCGGCGATCTTCTTCTCCAGGTCCGCGAGGCCCAGCTGGTCCGCGTCCCGGATGACCGGGACCACGAGGCCGCGGGTGCCGCTCACCGCCACGCCGATGTCGTAGTACTTCTTGAAGACCACGTCCTCGCCGTCGATCTCCGCGTTGATCTGCGGGAAGGCCTTGAGGGCCTCGATCGCGGCGCGCACGAAGAAGCTCATGAAGCCGAGCTTCACGCCGTGCTTGGCCTGGAACTTCTCGTTGTACTGCTTGCGCACCGCCATCACCCCGCCCATGTCCACCTCGTTGAAGGTGGTGAGGATGGCGGCGGTGCTCTGCGCCATCACCAGGCGCTCGGCGACGCGGCGGCGCAGCGGGGTCATCTTCACCCGCTCCTCGCGCGCGGCGTTGGCGCGCGGGCCGGAGGGCGCGGCCGGGGCGGGCGCTGCGGCCGGGGCGGGCGTGGAGGCCGGAGCGGGGGCGCCGCCCTTCACGTGACCCAGCACGTCCTCCTTGGTGATGCGGCCCCCGGCGCCCGAGCCCTTGAGCTGCGCGGGGTCCAGGCCGTGGTCCTCGGCCATGCGGCGCGCGGTGGGGGTGATGCGCTGGCCGTCCTGGCCCGCGGGCGCGGCGGCCGCAGGCGCCGGCGCAGCGGCCGGAGCCGCAGCGGCGGCCGCGGGCGCAGAAGCGCCAGCGCCGGCGCCGGCCTCGATCGTGCCGAGCACGGCGCCCACGGTGACCTTGTCACCGTCCTTGAACGCGATGCTGCCCAGGGTGCCGGCGGCGGGAGCGGGCACGTCGATGGTGACCTTGTCGGTCTCCAGCACGACGAGCGGCTCGTCCGCGCTCACGGCGTCGCCGGCCTTCTTGTTCCACTTGCCGATGACGGCTTCGGTGATCGACTCGCCCAGGGGCGGAACCTTGATCTCAACGGCCATTCGTATTTCCTCGGAGGACGGCTTGCTCGACGATCAGCTGCTGCTCCAGGTCGTGCGTCTTCGTGAAGCCGGTGGCGGGGCTCGCGGCCTCCGCACGGCCCACGTAGCCGACCTTGAGCGGCACACCCCCCGCGCGCGCGGAAGCCAGGTCGTGCAGGCGGGGGAACATGAAGTGCCAGGCGCCCGCGTTGCGCGGCTCCTCCTGCACCCAGAGGAGCTCGGCGAGCTTCGGCATCTTCGCCACGAGCCCCGAGAGCTCGTCCGCGGGGTACGGGTAGAGCTGCTCCACGCGCACGATGGCCACGGAGGAGTCCTTGCGCTCGTCGCGCGCCTTGAGCAGGTCGTAGTAGACCTTGCCGCTGCACAAGAGCAGGCGCGTGACCTTCGCAGGGTCGATCTCCGGCTTGTCGAAGATGACCTTCTGGAAGCTGCCCTGCGCGAGCTCGTCCAGGTGGCTCGCCGCCTCCGCCTTGCGCAGCAGGCTCTTGGGCGTCATCACCACCAGCGGCTTGCGCAAGGGGCGCAGCACCTGGCGGCGCAGCAGGTGGAAGATCTGCGCGGGGCTGCTCGGGTAGCAGACCTGGATGTTGTCGTCCGCGCACAGGTCCAGGAAGCGCTCGAGGCGCGCGCTGGAGTGCTCGGGGCCCTGGCCCTCGTAGCCGTGGGGCAGGAAGAGGGTGAGCCCGCTCAGCCGCTTCCACTTCGCCTCACCGGCCGCGATGAACTGGTCGATGATGATCTGCGCGCCGTTGGCGAAGTCTCCGAACTGCGCCTCCCAGATGGTGAGGCCGTCCGGCACGTCCAGGCTGTAGCCGTACTCGAAGCCGAGGCAGGCGTACTCGCTCAAGGGGCTGTTGTAGATGTGGAAGCTGCCGTTGCCCTGGGCGAACTGCTTCAGCATCACGTGCTTCTGGCCGGTCTGGGTGTCGTTGATGACGGCGTGGCGGTGGCTGAAGGTGCCGCGCTCCACGTCCTGGCCGGTGATGCGCACGCTGTAGCCCTCGGCGAGCAGCGTCGCGTACGCGAGGCTCTCGCCGGCGCTCCAGTTGAGCGTCTCGGTCTGCAGCATGCCCTGGCGGCTCTTGAGCACGGTGCGCTCCACGTCCTTGTGGACGTGGAAGCCCTCGGGCGCGGTGCCGAGCTTCTGCAGGAAGTCCTTCAGGCGCGCCTTGTCCACGCCGGTCTCGGGAGACGGGGTGGTCTTCTCCGAGCCGCCCTTGTAGGCCTTCCACAGGCCCTCGAGCGCGCTGGGCTCCTTGTACTGGTTCTCCTGCTTCACGCGGGTGAGCGCCGCGTCGAAGTCCTGGTAGGCCTTCTGCTTGATGGCCTCTGCGTCCTCGGCGCTGAGGCGCTGCGCCTTGGCGAGCTCCTGCGCGTAGAGCGTGCGCACCGTGGGGTGCTTGTCGATGAGCGCGTACATCTTGGGCTGGGTGAAGCGCGGCTCGTCGCCCTCGTTGTGGCCGTAGCGGCGGTAGCAGATGAGGTCCACCACCACGTCGCTCTTGAACACCTGGCGGTACTCGGCGACGAGCTTCGCCACGTGCACGCAGGCCTCGGCGTCGTCCCCGTTCACGTGGAAGATGGGGATGTCCAGCATCTGCGCGATCGCGGTGGCGTAGATGCTCGAGCGGCTGTCGTCCGGGTCGGTGGTGAAGCCCACCTGGTTGTTGATGACCACGTGCACGGTGCCGCCGGTGGTGTAGCCGCGCAGCCCCGCGAGGTTCAGCGTCTCGGCCACGATGCCCTGGCCCATCATCGCGGCGTCGCCGTGGATGAGCAGCGGCAGCACCTTGGCGCGCTCGGTGTCCCCGCCGCGGTCCTGCTTCGCGCGCACGCGCCCCTCGACCACCGGGTCCACCGCCTCGAGGTGGCTGGGGTTGAAGGCGAGGCTCAGGTGCACCCCGGTGCCCGCGCGCGTGGTGTGGTCGCTGGAGAAGCCCATGTGGTACTTCACGTCGCCGCGGCCGAAGTAGGCCTTCGGGTCCTTGGGCCCCTCGAACTCGCTGAAGATCTGGTCCGGGCGCTTGCCCAGGATGTTGGTCAGCACGTTGAGGCGGCCGCGGTGGGCCATGCCGATGACCACCTCGCGCACGCCCATGGGCGCGGCCTGCTCCATCATCGCGTCGATCATCGGCACCAGCGCCTCGCCGCCGTCGAGGCTGAAGCGCTTCGCGCCGATGTACTTGGTGTGCAGGAAGCTCTCGAACCCCTCTGCGTAGCTGAGCTTGGTGAGGATGTGGCGCTGGTCCTCGGGGGAGAACTGCGTGCGGTTCTCCGCGTGCTCCATGCGCTTCATCAGCCAGCGGCGCCGCTCGCTGTCGAGCATCTGCATGAACTCCACGCCGATGCTGCCGCAGTAGGTGCGGCGCAGGCGCGCGAGCAGGTCGCGCAGGCGCACGCGCTCCTCGGGGAACACGCCGGTGGTGTTCACCTGCTGGTCCAGCTCACGCTCGCTGAAGGCGCTGTCCTTCACCAGCCCCACGTCCGCCACGTGCTCGAGCGGCGGGCGCTGGCGGCCCAGCGGGTCCAGGTTCGCGCGCAGGTGGCCGCGCAGCCGGAACGCGTTGATGGTCTGCGTGACGCGCGCCTGCAGGTCCATGTCCAGCGCGGCCTGGGCCGTGGGGGCCGTGCCGGCGGCCGGAGCCGCGGCCTGCTGCAGCGCGGCGGCGGCGGCGCCGTTGCCCTTGGCGCCCTTGCCGGGGACGGCCGGCGGGGGCGGGGGCGGGCGGAACTCGGGGGGCACCACGCCGACGATGGGGCGGCCCGCGCCCGCGTTGCCGGCGAAGAGCTCGCGCCAGCTCGGATCCACGCTCGCGGGGTCCTCGAGGAAGCGCGCGTACAGCCCTTCGATGAAGTCGATGTTGGCACCGGAGAGGTGCGTGTCCTGGAAGTTCGACATGGCGGTTGCGTCTTTTACTGGATGGGGGCGCAGATGGGAGACTTTCCCGACGATTTGTTGGCCCCTGCGCCCCTGCTCCTCCGGGGCTCCGGGTTATGGACGCAATCGCTTTGTCGCGCAGGTGGGCAGAGGTGATAAAGGCGCACCCCCGCTCCTCACACGGAAAGGCAGAGTCCGCATGCTGCTTCAGGGCAAGAAGCTCCTCATCACCGGCGTGCTCACCCCCCAGTCCATCGCCTACGGCATCGCCGAGCGGGCGCTGGAGCAGGGTGCCGAGATCATGCTCACCGGCTTCGGCCGCGCCCGCTCCCTCACCGAGCGCAGCGCCAAGCGCCTGAAGTCCGGCACCGAGGTGCTCGAGCTGGACGTGACCAACCCCGCGCACTTCACCGCGCTCACCGAGAGCCTGCGCCAGAAGTGGGGCCGGGTGGACGGCGCGCTGCACGCAGTGGCCTACGCGCCCGAGGACGCGCTGGGCGGCAACTTCCTCAACACCCCGTGGGAGAGCGTGCAGACCGCCTTCCGCATCTCCACGTTCTCGCTGCGCGACCTCGCCGTGGCGGTGATGCCCCTGATGAGCGCGGGCGGCTCCATCGTCACCCTGGACTTCGACAACCAGAACGTCGCCTGGCCCATCTACGACTGGATGGGCGTGTGCAAGGCGGGGCTCGAGGCCTGCGTGCGCTACCTCGCGCGCGACCTGGGCCCCAAGGGCATCCGCGTCAACGCGCTCGCCGCGGGGCCGCTCGCCACCATCGCCGCCAAGGGCATCCCGGGCTTCAAGAGCCTCGAGCAGGGCTGGGGCACCCAGGCCCCGCTGGGCTGGAGCGCCAAGGACAGCCACGACATGGTCAGCCGCACCGCCTGCGCCATGCTGAGCGACTGGATGCCCAGCACCACGGGCGAGATCGTCCACGTGGACGGCGGCTACCACGCCATCGGCGCGCCGCCGGTGGACCCCAGCCTCGACGAGGCCCCGGCGGAGCCGAAGAAGGCGGAGTAGCGTCCCTCCGGGACAGGGCTCGCGGGCTTCGGGCCACCGTGCCTGGCGAGACTCGGCGGAGGGGCCGTGGGGCGCATCGATGCACGGAGCGAGCTCGCATGCGCCGCGTTCGCGGCCCCGGTGCACGCTTCGAGCAGGGCGCGCGAGAGTGGCGCGAGAGGCACGGCCTCGAGAGGGAGAGGCCGGGAGGGAACGGGGCTTCTCAGGGCGGGTGAAGCCGTCCAAGACTCGCGGGACAGGTGTCTCGAAGAGAGACGCCCCTCCCGGGCGCGGACCGGCGCGCGCTGCAGAAAGGTAAAATCCTATTTTACGTTTTTGCGCGACGCGGGCCGCCGCTCCCGAGGGGGGACACACGCAGAGTGAAGCTGCGCTCGGGGCCGGAGCATGGGTGCGTGGAACGGGCGTTTCGCTCCACGCGAGGGGCCGCGCCGGCCAGCGTGTCACCCCTGAGCGCCGCGGACTGGCATCGCCCCCTCGCGAAGAACCTCAGCGCTCCGCCACTTTTCCGGTCCTGACGCTCCCACCGGCACGCCAGCGTTCGTTCGGCGCTCAGCGCGCGGCATCACGGATACAGCGCCACCACGCGCTGGCGGCGCAGGTCCACGAGGTACACGAGGCCCGAGTCGGGCGTGGCCACCGCCAGGTCGCCTCCGAAGCTGCGGTCGTAGCGGTAGATCCAGCGGGGGTTGCCGCGGGCGTCCACGCTCGCGAGCGCGCCCACGTCGTTGGTCACGCGCAGCAGCACCGCCACGCCCTGCGCGGTGGGGACCGCGCTGTTGTCCGCCTCGAGCGGAGCAGGCGTCTCCTGCTCGAAGGAGGCGGGCAGCAGGCTCGTCGCGGGCTGGAGGCCAGGCGCGTGGCGCGCGAGCGCGGTCTGCGTCGCCCCCTGCGCCTCGAGCGTGAGCAGCTGCTCGCTGCCCAGCTGCCCGCTGACGAGCGCGTTGAAGTCCGGGAAGCTCGCCAGCGCGGGCCAGGGTTGGGACACCGCGCGGTCGCTGCCGAAGCGGTAGACGCCCCCCGGCTTGAGGAAGCCCGGCGTCTCCGAGCCCAGCGCGAAGGCGCCCCCACCCAGCGGCAGGGCGCGCGAGACGGCGGGGACGCTCTGGCCGCCGGGGCTGGGGAAGAGCGTGACCATGCCCTTGCTCCCGTCCGCGTCCACGAACATGTCCTGGGCCTCCGAGGAGCACGCGCTGCCGCTGCAGCAGATGCTGCTGCCCTGGGCCATGCCCATCACGAGCACGCGCCCGCCCGAGACCACCATCGCGCTCGGGTTGCGCAGCTGCGCGAGCCCCGGCGTGGAGAGCTGGGCGATGCGCTCGCTGCCCCCGGGGCGCAGGCAGTGCAGCTCGAGCAGGCCGCAGGTGGCGCCCAGCTGCGAGAAGCACAGCTCGTCGCCCACGGCGGCCGGCACGCGCACGGCGCTCGCGGAGAGGGGCTTGCTCGGCGCGGTGGTGCCCTGCACGAGGTCGTAGTAGTGCGCGTCGCCGTTGCCGTTGGCGAGCAGCGTGCGCCCGAGCAGGTCCACGCCGGCGCCCAGGTAGCCGCCGTCCAGCTGCTCGGGGGGCACGGTGCGTACCTCCCCCGCGGCCGCGCGCATCAGCACCGGCACCCACTCCGTGCCGCTGCGGCCGCCCGCGCTCACCACCGGCAGCACCAGGCCCTCCTTCGTCGCCACCGGCAGCTGCGGGATGACCGTGCCGTCGCCGTTCGCGCGCCCCAGCGCCACGCCCGGGATGCTGCGCTCCCACGCGATGCGCGAGACGAAGGTGCGCGCCACCACGCGCGGCGCCGGGTTGCCGTTGAGCCCGCGCGCCTCCACCGCCACGTCCAGCGGGCGCTCCACCTGCTCGAGCAGCGCGAGCGGCGGGGCGCCTGCGTCCGCGTCCCAGGTGTCCACGCCCAGCCCCGGCGCCGCAGGCACCGTGGCGCTGAAGGTGTTGGCGTCCACCGGGACCGCCTGCACGCCCACGCCCTCCACGCTCACCAGCGGCCCGGCGATGGGCCGGTCGCTCTTCACCAGCACGGTGAAGGCGCGCCCGGGCGCCACGCGCTCGGGCAGCACCAGCTCCACCGCGGGCGCGCTCGCGTCCACCTGCACCTCGGCGCTCGCGCTGCCCTCCATGCCGGTCGCGTCCACCGCGCGCGCCACCAGCGTGACGGCGACGGTGCCCGCGTCCGCGCCAGCGGCGGCCGTGCACGGGCGCAGGTCCACGGTGGCCACGTAGGGCGCCGAGGTCCAGCTGAAGAGCGGGGTGGCGCCGCACACGAGGGTGACCGAGCGGATGCCGTTGGCGTCCTGGGCCTCGAGCGTCACGGGGAGGGTCTGCGACACGCGCGCACCCGAGGCCGCCACGTCCGGGTTGACGAAGCGCACCACGGGCGGCGCGCCCGGGCCGGGCGGGGGTACATCCAGGTCGCGGCAGCCCGCGAGACCCGTAAACGCGGCGAGTCCGAGCAGACCCGCGGCACTGCGCACGATGCGACTCCGCATACAGCCCCCCTCCATCGGGCGCCCTCTCGCGCTCCGAACACTTTCCGACATATACAGCCAAGTGCCCGGGCTTCAAACCGGGGGGGGAGACTTCACCGTGTTCAGCCCGCTGCGCCGCACCCTGCCTTGCCTTCTCCTGGGCCCGCTGCTCCTCGCGCCCACGCTCGCGCGCGCCGCCGCGCCCGCCGCCCCGAGCGCGGCGGCCTCCAGCGCGGCGCCCTCGAGCGCGACCGAAGAGCACCCGCCCCTGGTGGTGCTGGACCTCGCGGCGCAGGGCTCGGGCGCACCGGAGGCCCAGGCGGCCACCCTGGGCGTGGTGCGCGGCCTGCGCCAGCTCGAGGTGTTCCAGGTGCTCAGCGCGGACGACGTGCGCCAGTTGCTCGCGCTCGAGCGCAACCGGCAGCTCTTCGGCGCCGAGGGCTCGGGCAACCTGCAGCTGAGCCGCGCGCTGGGCGCCCAGCACACCGTGGTGGGCACCCTCACGCGCACGGGCGCGGGCCTCAGCGTGGAGCTGCGCCTGCTGGACGTGAGCGGCGGCGCGGTGGTGAGCCAGCAGACCTACGGGCCGGTGCCGGGGCTCGAGCAGCTCGCCGGCGTGCTGCCCGGGCTCGCCCAGTCGCTGATGGCGCCGCTCTTGCGCGAGCGCCAGGGCAGCCTCCTCGTGCACGCGAGCGAGGAGGGCGCCGAGGTGCTGGTGGACGACGCGCTGCTGGGCTCCACGCCGCTCAAGGCCCCGCTGCCGCTCGCGCAGGGCGTGCACCGGCTGGTGGTGCGCAAGGACGGCTTCATCTCGCAGTCCGCCGCGGTGCGCATCGAGCCCACGCAGCTCGCCCGCCAGGAGGTGACGCTGCTGCCCTCGCCCGACTACGCAGAGGCCTGGCACGAGCGCCACGGGCGCCTGCGCATCGGGGCGTACCTGGCCACGGGCGCGGCGGTCGGCGCGCTCGCGGGCGCCTACCTGCTGGACCAGAAGAGCACCGCGCCGCTGTACCGCACCGAGTTCCACCCGCGTCAGCTCGCGCTGGCGGGCGGCGTGCCCTCGCCCGGCGAGCTGGATGCGAAGGCGCAGGCCGTCTACGCCGCGTGCGGCCAGGACGAGACCGCCTGCCGCCAGAAGCTGGACTCCCTCAGCGGGCGCCTGCAGCGCCAGCAGTGGGGCACGGCGGGGCTCGCGGTGGTGGGCCTCGGCGCCGGGGTGACGGCCGCCTACCTCTGGCTCTCCGGCGAGGACCCCAACCGCTACAGCGGGCTGGTGGCCGGCGTGGGGGCGGGTAGCGGCGGACCCACGCTGGCGCTCGGCGGGCAGTTCTAGCCCCACCGGGCGGGGGAGCGGGGCGGCGGGGCCCGCAGTTGGGGGCGCGCGCACGGCTTGGCTAGACTCGCGTCCCGGCCGCATCCGCGGCGGGAGCGAGGGTGGACGGCGCGTGAGCAGGCGCAGGGGTGACGGGGAGGCGGAGGCGCCGCACGCGGGCACTGCGGGGCGCCGGTGAGGCGGCCCGTCCGGGTGCTCGTGGTGGACGACTCGCCCACCATGGCGAGCGCGCTCACGGCGCTGCTCACCGAGGACCCGCGCATCGAGGTGGTGGGGCGCGCCGCCGACGGGCAGCGCGCCGTCGCGCTCGCGCGGCTGCTGCGCCCGGACGTCATCACCATGGACCTGCTGCTGCCCGCGCTGGATGGGCCGGCGGCGATCGAGCGCATCATGACGGAGGCGCCCACGCGCATCCTGGTGGTGAGCTCGATGGCGGGGGAGGGCGCAGACGAGCGCGGCGCGAGCCTCTGCTTCGAGGCGATGCGCGCCGGGGCGCTCGAGCTCATCGGCAAGCCGGCGGCGACGGGCTTCGAGGACCTGCGGCGCTGGGGCCGCCAGCTCGCGGAGTCCGTGTGCCTGGTGTCGGAGATCCCCGTCGTCACCCGGCGCCCGCGCGTGGGGCCGCCCCTGCCCGCGGCGGGGCCGGCGCGCGTGGACGTGTTCGCGCTCGTGGCCTCCACGGGGGGACCCCCGGCGCTCGCGGAGATATTGGGCAGGCTGCCCGGGGAGCTCGCCGCCCCGCTGCTCGTCGCGCAGCACATGCAGGCGGGCTTCACCCCGGGGCTGGTGCGCTGGCTGGACGGGCTCACCGCACTGGGCTTGCAGCTGGCGCGCGAGGGTGAGCGACTCGAGCCGGGCCACGTGTACCTCCCGCCGGATGGCCACGACCTGCTCGTGGGCCCGGGGGGCGTCGCGCGCCTCTCGCGCTCGCGCGCCGGGCCCTGCCCCTCCGGAGATGCGCTGCTCGAGTCACTCGCGCGGGTGTACGGCTGGCGCGCGGGCGCCGTCGTGCTCACCGGCATGGGCGAGGACGGGGCGCGCGGCCTGCTCTCGCTGCGGCAGGCCGGCGGCCTCACGCTCGCCCAGGACGCGGCGAGCAGCGTGGTGTACGGGATGCCGCGCGCCGCAGCCGAGCTGCAGGCCGCCGAGCGCATCCTGGCGCTCGGCGAGGTGCCCGACTGCATCCGGGAGGCCTGCGGCGAGGCCCCCCGGAAGAGCCGCTAGCTACGCGGGCTCGGGCTCGCGCGCCGCCGGCACGGCCTGCAGCTTCAGGCGCTCCTTGCCGTCCGTCTCATCGCGCACCACGTCGAAGCGGGCGACGCCGCCGTCCTTCAGGTCCCCGAAGAGCAGCGCCTCGGCGAGCGGCTTCTTGAGGCTGTTGTCCACGAGGCGCGCCATGGGGCGCGCACCGAAGGCCGGGTCGTAGCCGTGCTCGGCGAGCCAGCCGCGGGCGGCCGGGGTGAGCTCCAGCTGCACGCGCTTCTCGGCGAGGAGGTTCTTGAGCAGCTTCACCTCCTTGTCCACCACCTTGAGGATGACCTCGGGGGGCAGGCCGTTGAAGAGGATCCACCCGTCCAGGCGGTTGCGGAACTCCGGCGTGAAGGTGCGCTCGATGGCCTTCTTCGCGCGGCTCGCGTCCATGCCGGGCACGCCCGCGCCGAAGCCCAGCGCGCTCGTGGCCATGTCGCTCGCGCCCGCGTTCGTGGTCAGGATGAGCACGATGTTGCGGAAGTCCGCCTTGCGGCCGTTGTTGTCCGTGAGCGTGGCGTGGTCCATGACCTGGAGCAGGATGTTGAAGAGGTCCGGGTGGGCCTTCTCGATTTCATCCAGCACCAGCACCGCGTAGGGCGCCTTGCGGATGGCGTCCGTGAGCAGGCCGCCCTGGTCGAAGCCCACGTAGCCCGGGGGCGCACCGATGAGCCGGCTCACGGTGTGCTTCTCCGAGTACTCGCTCATGTCGAAGCGCAGGAACTCCACGCCCAGCACCTGCGCGAGCTGCTTGGCGAGCTCCGTCTTGCCCACGCCCGTGGGGCCGCTGAAGAGGAAGGAGCCGATGGGCTTCTCCGGGCTGCGCAGCCCCGAGCGCGCGAGCTTGATGGTGCTCGCCAGGTCCTCGATGGCCTTGTCCTGGCCGAAGATGACCTGCTTGAGCTCGCCCTCCAGGTTCTTGAGGGCGATGCCTTCCGTCGCGGTGACGCTCTTGGCGGGGATGCGCGCCATCTTCGCCACCACGTTCTCCACGTCCGTCACCGTGACGGTGTGGGTGCGCTGCTCCTTCGGCTTGAGGCGGTCGGCCGCGCCCGTCTCGTCGATGACGTCGATGGCCTTGTCCGGCAGGAAGCGGTCGTTGATGTGCTTCGCCGACAGCTCCGCCGCGGCCCTGAGCGCCCCTTCCGCGTACTTCACGCCGTGGTGCTCCTCGTAGCGGCCCTTGAGCCCTTCCAAGATGAGCACGGTGTCCTCCACCGAGGGCTCCAGCACGTCGATCTTCTGGAAGCGGCGGCTGAGCGCGCGGTCGCGCTCGAACGCGGACTTGTACTCCTGGTAGGTCGTGCTCCCGATGCAGCGCAGCCGGCCGCTCGCGAGCGCGGGCTTGAGCAGGTTGCTCGCGTCCATGGAGCCGCCGCTCGTCGCACCCGCCCCGACGATGGTGTGGATCTCGTCGATGAAGAGGATGGCGTCCGGCTGCTCCTGCAGCTCCTTGAGCACGCCCTTGAGCCGCTCCTCGAACTGGCCGCGGAACTTGGTGCCCGCGAGCAGCGCGCCCATGTCCAGCGAGTACACGACGGCGTTGGCGAGCGCCTCGGGCACCTTCTTCTCGTGGATGCGCAGCGCGAGCCCCTCGGCGATGGCCGTCTTGCCCACGCCCGCCTCACCCACGTAGAGCGGGTTGTTCTTGCGGCGGCGGCAGAGCACCTGGATGGTGCGCTCGAGCTCCCGGTCGCGCCCGATGAGCGGGTCGATGCGGCCCGCCTCGGCCTCCAGGTTGAGCTGGGTGGTGTAGGCCTCGAGCGGGCTCTTGGGGCGCGGCTCGCCCTCCTCGTCCTCGCCGGCGCCCTGGGGGCTGCCCGCGCCCTCGGCGCCGGGGCTGCCGTCCTTGCCCACCCCGTGGCTGATGAAGTTGAGCAGGTCCAGGCGCGTGATGCCCTCCTGCTGCAGGAGGTAGAGCGCGTGGCTCTCCTCCTCGCGGAACATGGCGACGAGCACGTCCCCGCCGTCGATGACCTTCTGCTCCGCGCTCAGCGCGTGCACCGCCGCGCGGTGCAGCACCCGCTCCACCCCGATGGTCTGCTGGGGCTCGGCCTCCACCCCCTCGGGCAGCCGCTCGACGGTCTCCTCGAGGAAGGTCTCCAGGCGTTCCTGGAGGCGCTTCACGTTGGCTCCGCACCCCTTGAGGACCTCGCGCGAGCGCGGGTCCTTCGTCAGCGCGAGCAGCAGGTGCTCGAGCGTGAGGTACTCGTGGTTCATCCGGTGCGCCTCTTCGAGCGCGTTCCGGAAGCTCACCTGCAACTCCTTGGCAATCAGCGGTCCCGCCACGTTCTAACCTTCCTCCGGTTCCATGCTGAGGCGCAGCGGGAAGCCATTGTCCTTGGCCGCTGCCTCCACAACCTTGATCTTGGTCTCTGCGACCTCATAGGTATAAACGCCCGCCACGCCGATGCCGTTGTAATGAACGTGGAGCATGATCTGCACCGCGTCCGTCTCCGAGCGGTGGAAGACCTCCTTGAGCACGGCGACCACGAACTCGCGCGTCGTGTAGTGGTCGTTGTGCAGCAGCACCTTGTAGCGCGTGGGCCGCTTGAGCTTCTGCTTCGGCTCCAGCTCCGTGGCGACGTTCGAATCGGGCTCGTACTTCTGCGGCATCGTGTGGGCGTCCTCGGGATGTAACGCGGGAGGGTTAACGCGGCTCGGGGAGCGCGGCCTGCTTGAAACCTGTCTCCGCCCGCCAGAAGGGCAGCCCCTGCCGCACGGCCGCCTGCTCGTGGAGCAGGAAGGCGCGCACGGCCCGGTCCAGCCCGGCGTGGAAGAGGCGGTGGGCACTGTACGTGAGCTGCGGCTCGAAGCCGCGCGTGAGCTTGTGCTCGCCCCCGGCCCCGGGCTCGAAGCGCTCGAGCCCCCGCTCGATGCACGCGCGCACGGGCTCGTAGAGGCAGACGTTGAAGTGCAGGAAGGGGTGGGTCTCGGGCGCCTGGGAGGTGCCCCAGTAGCGGCCGTAGAGCACGCGCGGGGCGGCGAGGTTGAAGGCCCCGGCCACGAGCTTCCCGTCCGTCCGCCGCCGCGCCTCCACCCACTCCACCCGGTGCCCGAAGCGCTCGAGCATGCGGCGGAAGAAGGGGGCGTTGAGCGCGCGCGGGCTCCAGCCGTAGCGGTCCACGGTGGCGGCGTAGAGCTGGTACAGCGCCTCGGGGTCCACGCTGCTGAGCGCGTCCCCGCGCAGGGTGCGCACGGTGAGGCCCTGGGCCTCCGGCCCCTTCAGCTCGCGGCGCAGCTGGTGGCGGCGCTTGGCGTGGAAGCGGGCGAGGAAGTCCTCCATCCCGCCGTAGCCCGCGTTGAGCCAGTGGTACTGCACGCCGAGCCGCAGCGCGAAGCCGCAGCCCTCGAGGCGCGAGGCCTCGTCCGCGGTGGGGAAGTGCACGTGCACGCCGGAGAGGCCGCTCGCGCGCGCGTACTCGAGCGCCGCCGCGTACAGCTCCGCCTCGCGCGCCGCGCGGTCCTCGCCCGGGGCCACCAGCACGCGGCGGCCGGTGGCCGGGGTGAAGGGCACCGCGAGCACCAGCTTCGGGTAGTAGCGCACCCCCACGCGCTCGGCGGCGGTGGCCCAGGAGAAGTCGAAGACGAACTCGCCGTGGCTGTCGTCCTTGAGGTAGGCGGGCGCCGCGGCGACGAGCCGCGCGCCGCGCCAGAGCGTGAGGTGGCGCGGGTGCCAGCCGGCCGCCGCCGACACGCAGCCCGTCTCCTCCAGCGCCGCGAGGAAGGCCCACTCGAGGAAGGGCAGCCCCGCCTCGTCCAGCAGCGCATCCCACGCCGCCTCGGCGACGTCGGTGATGGCGTGGTGCACGCGCAAGCTGAGGGGCAGCGGGGCGGACATCGGGGCGGGCTCTCGGGCGGGGCTCGACGGCGGGACTCGACGTCCGCGCCTCCGCGACGGGGCGCGGAGGCCGCGGCGCGGTGGGCGAGCCTATAACGGGGGCAGTGGGGGGTGCGCCAGCCGTCAGGCCGACAGGTCGCCCGGGCCACGCTTGCGGCGCCGCCGGCGCAGGAGCCCCAGCAGGGCTCCGGCCGTGGCGAGCGAGCCGGCCTCGCCCCCGCCGTTGCAGCCGCAGCGCACGCCCAGCTGCATCGCGTCGCAGGCCACGTCCACGTCCAGCACCTCGCTGTCCTCGCCCGCGGCGCTGCTCACCCGCCGCACCACCCGGTAGTGCCCCACCTGGGCGCGCGAGGGGCTCCAGCGCAGCTCGCCGGAGGCCGCATCCACCTCCATGCCCTCGGGCACCTCGCCGCCGAGCGCGAAGGTGAGCGGCCCGTCCCCCTGCACCGCCGCGGGCACCGCGAGCGCCTGGGCGCAGTGGGCCTGCAGGCTGTCCGCGGCGGAGGCGAAGTGGGGCGGGACGGGGTCGGGGGGCAACGTGGGCGCGTAGGTGCCCGGGATGCTCGCGATGCCGCCGTCGAAGAGGGAGCCGGTGGGCGCGAAGCCCACCTGGCAGGTGCCACTGGCGCAGCTGCCGTCCGGACAGGCGTGGTCGCAGCACACGCCGGTGGAGCAGGCGTGGCTCGCGCAGGCGTTGTCCGCCTCGCAGGCCTCGCCGCGCGGCAGCCCCAGCTGCAGCGCGCGCGCCTCGCCCACCACGGCGTTGGTCACCGGGTACACCCAGTGGGGCCCGCCGGGCAGCAGCGGGAGCTGGGCCGAGAGCGCGCGGTCGCTGAAGGAGGTGGTTCGCGCGAGCGCCTGCAGGCTGCCGTCCGCGCGGCGCAGCAGCAGCAGGGGCACGTCCGTGGCGCTCGAGCGCGCGGTGCCGCCGGAGGCCTCGCCCGCGCCGGTGAGGCCGCTGCCGCGCACCGCGAGCGGCTGCTTGTGGGGAATCGCCGCGGGCAGCACCTCGATGGCCGGGCGCAGGGCCTCGGGCGCGCCGCGCCCCTCGTCGTAGCGCTCGGCCGGGGCGCCGCCGCCCACCAGGCGCACGCGTCCGTCCGGCAGCAGCGTGGCTGCGGCGCCCGCGGCGCGCGCGTAGGCGGGCGGCGCGGCGGGGCCGAGCACGCGCCCGCTGCGCCCGTCCAGCAGCAGCGCGGAGGGATTGGGGTTGCCCTGGAGGTCCTCGCCGCCCACGACGAGCACGTGGCCGTTGAGCAGCAGCATGGTGGCAGGCGCGATGCGCGGCTCGGGCAGGGTGTCCACCACCTCGACGAAGGCCGAGTCCGCCGAGAGGGGCGCACCGCTCAGGCGCTCGACCTCGAGGCGCGCGGTCGCGCCCTCGCGGCCTCCCACCAGCAGGAGGCTTCCGTCCGGGGCGAGCAGCGCCTGGTGCTGCTCGCGGCCGAGCAGCCCGGGCAGGGGCACGAGCTCCCAGCGCTCGCTGCCCGGGTCGAAGAGCTCCACGCTGTGCAGCGCGGCGCCGTCCGCGTCCACGCCGCCCGCGAGCAGCACGCGCCCGTCCGGCAGCAGCGTGGCGCTGTGGCCCGCGCGCGCCTCGGTGAGCGGCACGAGGGAGCGCCAGGCGCGCTGCATCGGATCGTAGAGCGCGCAGGCCGTGCTCGCCCGGCCCTCCGGCCCCACGCCTCCGGCGACCAGCACGTTGCCGTTGGGCAGCAGGGTCGCGCTGTGGCGCGCGTGCCCTTCCGGCATGGGCGGCAGCGGCACGAAGCTCGCGTCCGAGGGGAGGAAGAGGGCGGCGTCCTCGAGCCCCGCGCCCTTGGCGAGCCCGCCGGCGACGAGCACCTCGCCGCTCTCCAGCAGGGTGGCGCTGGCCTCGGGCTGCGGCGGGGCGTCCGGCAGCTGCAGCACCTCGGGGCGCGCGCTGCCCCAGGCGCCCGAGACGAGCTCCGCGGGGCCGCCGTCCTTCGTCTCGCCGAGCACCAGCACGCGCCCGTCGAGCAGCAGCAGGCTCTGGGCGTGCCCGCGCGTGGCGCCCGGGCCGGGCGCTGCCTGCCACCCGTCGTCCGCAACCTCGAGCAGCTCGGTGGGCACCACGAGCGCGCTGGTGCCGTTGGCCCCTGGCGCCTCCCCGCCGGCGAGCAGCACGCCGCCGGTGGGCAGCAGGGTGGAGGAGTGGCGGGCGCGCGCGCGCAGGAGCGGGTGCTCCTCCCAGAGGCCCCCGTCCGCCGTGCGCAGCTCCCAGGTGGGCACCTGCGCGTAGCGCGTGCCGGAGCGCGGGCTGGTGACGCTCCAGCCGCCCGCGACGAGCAGGCGCCCGGAGGGCAGCAGCGCCGCGGTGTGCTGCTCGCGGGCGTGCGCGAGGAAGGGACCCTGAGTCCAGGAGGTGCCCTCGCCGCGCCAGTCGAAGGTGGTGTTCGTGCTGGCCCCTGCGCGCACGCCCGAGCCGCGTCCGCCCACGAGCGCCACGCTGCCGTCCGGCATCAGCGTGGCGGTGTGGTGGAAGCGCAGGTCGGGGAGGGAGGCGAGCAGCGAGAAGGTGCCGGCCTCGGGCTGGAAGAGCTCGGCGCGCGCGGTGCCGTAGACGATGTCGTCCACGTCGCCGCCCGCGAGCAGCACCGCGCCCGAGCGCAGGCGCAGCGCGGAGTGGGCGAAGCGCGGGCCCGCCATCGGGCTCTTGAGGGCGGAGCAGAGGCCCGTCTCGGGCTGGTAGACCTCGGCGTCCGACACGCCGGTGCGCTCGGCGGTGGTCTGCCCGCCGGCGAGCAGCACGCGCCCGTCCAGCAGCCGCGTGGCGCTGTGGTCCGCGCGCGGGCGGGTGAGGGGACCGGTCTCGCTCCAGCTGCCCGTCACCGGGTCGAAGAGCTCCTGCGAGTCCAGCGGCGCCACGCTCCCGTCCTTCTGCAGGCCCAGGCCGCCGCTCACCAGCACGCGGCCGTCCGGCAGCAGCACCGCGGCGGCGCGCGAGCGCGGGGTGAGCAGGGGAGAGGCCTCCACCCACTCGCCGCTGAGGGGCTCGTAGAGCTCCACGTCCGCGAGCGGCGTGCCGTTCGCCGTCTCTCCGCCCACGAGCAGCACCCGCCCGTCGCCCAGCAGCACCGCCGCATGGTCGCGCCGCGGGGTGCGCAGCTTGCCGCTGTCCGCCGAGGCCTGGCGCAGCGCCGCGCTGCTGCGGCGAACGGGGGGCGGCGTGGAGGCGGCGGGGACGGAGGCGTCACAGCCGGCCGCGAGCGCGGCGCAGCAGGCACAGCTGGTGAGCAGGAGCAGCCGCGCGCTCACGTGGTCAGCGCCCCCGGGTCAGCTCGGCTGCGAGGAAGCGGCCCACCTCGGCGAGCCCGGCGAGGGCGCGCTTGCGGCCCTCGTCGGTGCTGAGCACGCGCCGCACCGCATCGCTCGCGGTGCCGGCCTCGAGGTCCGCGAGCACCAGGAAGGCGCTCCAGCCGGGGGTGAGGGTGGCGAGGCGCCCGGGACGCTGGGGCCGGTCGCGCAGCGTGGTGGCCACCTTCTCCAGCAGCCCCTCCTCGTCCAGGCGCTTGGTGCCCGCGAGCAGCGCCGTCCAGGTGGCGTCGAGCAGGTCTCCGAGGAGACGCCCGCGCAGCGCGGCGTCCAGGCGCTCGGCCGCCTCCTCCTCGTCGATGTGGTGCGCCGCCGCGAAGGTGGGCACGAGCTTCGCGACCGTGACGGCACGCGTGGCGAGGTGCGAGAGGCGCGGAGGGTAGGCCATCAGGGGAGTCCCAGGGGGTGACGGCGGGCGGGCGGCAGAGGGTGGGGCACTCTACACGAAGGCATCCCACACGGGGGGCGCTCCGTGTACCTGCCTCCCGGATCAGGTGTTGACCGGCCGCGCCGCGCCGCGGCGAAACCTTAGACGGTCCCGCGAATCCGAAGGGTTTTCGGCGCCTCCGCCCCCGGGCCCCCCTCGCCCGCCTCCCCACCGCGCGTGCGGGTTGCCAAGGGGGCGCCATGGGCTTAGAGGAGGGGCAAAGGGAGACTTTTTCATGTCGGTGAACATCCAGCTCGAGTGGACCCCCAACCCCAGCACGCTGAAGTACGTGGTGGACCGCAAGCTGCTGACGTCCGGGGCCGTGAACATCACCAGCAGGGAGCAGGCGGCGGAGAAGAGCCCGCTCGCCAAGCGCCTGATGGACATCACGGGCGTGACGGCGGTGATGGTGGGCACGAACTTCGTCACCGTGACCAAGGGCGAGGACGGTGAGTGGGACGAGCTCAACGACCGCGTGATGGACACGCTGGACACCCACCTCACGGCGAACGAGCCGGTGGTGGACGAGGCCGCGATCCAGGCCGCGCGCACGGCGATGGGCGCCACGGGCTCGGTGGAGCAGCGCATCCAGGACATCCTGGACACGGAGATCCGCCCCGCGGTCGCGCAGGACGGCGGCGACATCACCCTCGACCGCTTCGAGGACGGGCTCGTGTACCTGCACATGAAGGGCAGCTGCAGCGGCTGCCCCTCGAGCACGGCCACGCTGAAGATGGGCATCGAGGGGCGGCTGCGTGAGCTGATCCCCGAGGTGCTCGAGGTGGTGGCGGTCTGAGGCGCCAGGTCAAGGGCACGGCAGCGGTCCGCAAGGAGCTGCTGCCGGAGCAGAGCCCCGCGCTCCTGCGCGAGCTGCACCTGCTCACGCGCGAGGGGCACCTCAACGCGGACGCGCTGCGCAAGCTCAAGCAGGTGAACCACCTGATGGGCCTGCTGCGCCCGGCCTTCGAGGACCTGCAGCAGCGCACCCAGGCCCCCGTCGTCGTGGACGCGGGCAGCGGCAACGCGTACCTCGGCTTCATCCTCTACGAGCTGTTCCTCAAGGACGCGGAAGGGGGGAGCCTCGTCTCCATCGAGGGGCGCCCGGACCTCACCCAGCGCGCGAAGGAGCGCGCGGGGCGGCTGGGCTTCTCCCGGATGCAGTTCGAGACCGCGAGCCTCGAGACCGCGCAGTGGCCCGAGCGCTTCCACCTGCTCACCGCGCTGCACGCCTGCGACACGGCGACCGACGATGCGCTCGTGGCCGCCATCCAGAAGGGCGCTGACTACGTGGCCGTGGTGCCCTGCTGCCAGGCCGAGGTCGCCCAGCAGCTCAAGGAGCACAAGGGCAGCCCGGACCCCGCGCTCGCGCTGCTGCACGAGCACGCCTGGCACCGGCGCGAGTTCGGCAGCCACCTCACCAACGTCATCCGCGCGCTCACGCTGGAGGCCTTCGGCTACCAGGTGACCGTGACGGAGCTCACCGGCTGGGAGCACTCGCTCAAGAACGAGCTCATCCTCGGCCGGCGCGTGCACCGCGACAACCGGCGCGCGCGCCTGAAGCTGGAGCGGCTCCTGGGCTCGAGCGGGGTGAACCCCAAGCTCACCCGCGTGCTCGGGGTGGTGCCTGCGTCCCCGACGGCGGCTGCAGAGGTCGTTTCGGAGCCGGCGCCTGAGGTGGCTCCGGCCGCCGAGCCCTCCGACGTGATTTGAGCCTCGCGCGCGCCGGCTGAACGCGGCGCGCGCGCCTGGGGTACACTGGTCCCCGGAAGCACGCGACCGGGGGCCGCGCCCGGTTCTGCAGTGCAGGGGATTTCCGACATGTCCGGCAGCAACCTCGCGACCGAAGCACTCGAGCGGGCCTCGCGCATCCTGGGCGAGCGGGTCTCGCGCGTGCTCGGCGCGCTCGCGCGGCTTCGCACCCTCACGCAGCGGCAGCTGGGCCACGGCCTGCGCGCCCCGGACGAGGTGGCGCAGTGGCTGGTGCAGCAGCGCTTCGGGCAGGACGCCTCGGGCTTCTTCCGGCCGCAGCCCGCCGAGGCGAGCGCCCCGGTGGAGTTCGGCTGGAGCGCGGAGCGCGCGCACGACGAGGCCCTGCGCGCGCGGCTGTGCGCGCTCGCGGAGCTTGCCCCCGAGCTGCAGCAGCTGCGCGAGGGGCTGCCCGGCGTGGCCTGGCTCTACTACATGGACGCGGGCAACGCGGCGCTGGTGCACCCGTACCTTGGGCTCGAGCGCAACGTGCCCTCGCGCTTCGACTGGACGGGCTACCGGCCGTACCGGATTGCGCACCCACAGCAGAACCCCGCGCTCACCGTTCGCTGGACGCCGCCCACGGTGGACGGCGGCGGCGAGGGGCTGGTGACGACGGCGTGCCTGCCGGCGCTCTTCCCGGGCCGGGGCGAGCTCGCGGGCGTGTGGGCGCTGGACGTGCCGGTGCGCTGGCTGCACGGCGCCCAGGACGAGGAGCAGCTCGCGGACGAGCAGCTGGTGTTCGTGGTGGATGGGGACGGCCGGCTCGTCTCGCACCCCTCGCTCTTCGGCGCGCAGACCCCCGTGGGCACCGTGTACGACGTGGGCCTCGGGGCACTGGGCGGCGAGTTCGCGAGCCTCACGCCCGCGCAGCTCGCGCAGAACGGCGGCCAGGGCGAGCGCACGCTGCGCGACCGCAACGGGCTCCCCGTGCGCTGCCGCTGGCAGGGCATCAACGGCACGGACTGGCACGTGCTGCTCGCGGTCTCCGCGCACACGGGAGTCCCGGTGCGTCCGCCCGCGCTGCGCTCCGCGCGCCGCCGCCAGGTCGGGTAATGCGTCTTCCCTCTCCCCCTGGGAGAGGGTCAGGGTGAGGGATTGCCGCCTCTACCCGTACGTCTCGCGCTTGATCCGCTTCTCGCTCACGCCCAGCTCGTGCAGGTGGGCAATGACGGCCTCGATGAAGCGCGGCGTCGCCGTGGTCCGCGTCTCGAGCGCCTTTCTCCGGTCCCACGGCGTAATCGCGGGCCCGCACGCGTAGACGAGCAGATTCTCACGAACCGCGGGATCCGCAGGCAGCAGCTCGCCGATGAGCTCCTTGCTGATGCGTCCCTGCCGCACGCGCTCGGAGTAGCCGTAGCCCTCCGCCTCGCGGGTCAGCGTGT
Organism: Aggregicoccus sp. 17bor-14; assembly: GCF_009659535.1. Classification (NCBI taxonomy): domain Bacteria; kingdom Pseudomonadati; phylum Myxococcota; class Myxococcia; order Myxococcales; family Myxococcaceae; genus Aggregicoccus; species Aggregicoccus sp. 17bor-14. The sequence goes on along the minus strand of NZ_VJZZ01000003.1, from coordinate 104,484 downwards.
GCACGATGCGCAGCTTCTCCGGGTGCGCGCGCTCGAGCGCATGCAGCTCCTCGCGGAACAGCACGTCGCCCCAGGTCTTGTTCGCCATGATCAACGTGTGGCGGACCTTCAGCCCGCGGTGCAGCGCGTCCTTGATGAGAGCGAAGTTGGGCACGGCACCCGAGCCCGCGACGAGGTGCAGCACCTCGGCCGTCCGCTCGTCCACGTCGGGCGGGAGGATGTACGGGCCCATGAAGCCGGTGAAGCGCAGGCGCTTGCCCACGAGCCCCGCGTGCACGAGGTACGGGCTGAGCAGGGGCGGATACTGGCTCTCGCCCGGCACGTAGGGCTCGTCTTTCACGGTGATGGCGACGTACCGCTCGTGCGGGGCGGAGGCCATGCTGTAGGAACGCAGGGGCTCCCTGCGCCCCTTCTTGTCCTCGAGGAAGGCCGTGAGCGCGACGAGCGCAGGGAACTGCCGCGGGTCGATGTTGAGGTACTGCCCGGCCTTGTACTCGGGACGCGCGTCGCCCAGGTCCAGCAGCAGGGTCGCCGTGTCGGCGGTCTCCATGCGGATTTCGGCGACGGTGGCCTCGTACTCCACCGCCTTCTTGCGCTCGGTCGTGATCACTCCGCTCATGCGGTCTCTCTAATCCTTTGCCCCTGGCCCTGCGGGGGGCGCCCGGCCACAATGCCCCTGCCCGTGAATGACGTCCATCAGAGGGAGCAGCTCTTCGTCTCCTCGCTCCCTGGCCTCGAGGCCGCACTAGCCGACGAGGCGCGAGCAGTCCTGCGCCCGGCAGCCGTGCGGGCGGTGACGGGCGGCGTGGAGCTGGAGGGCGAGCCCGGCCTGCACGAGGAGGCGAACCTGCGCCTGCGGCTCGCGAGCCGAGTGCTCCTGCGGCTCGCGGAACTGCCCACGCCACCTCCCGCGCAGCTCGAGCGGACGCTCGCTTCTGTGTCCCTCGCGCGCGTGTGGGACGGGCGTACGCCGCTGCACCTCTCGCTCGCGCTCTCGCGCGCGTTCGCGCCGGCGGCGGTACTCTCAGCGGCCGCGCGTGCGTGGAGGGCGCCGGGACTCTCGCGCGCCGGCGGGCTGGACGGCGGGGAGACGGAGGAGGTGGCCGCGGGCTGCACGCTGCTGCTGCGCGAGGCCGCGGGCCGGCTCACCCTCAGCGTAGACACCAGCGGCGAGCCCCTGCATAGACGCGGCTACCGCCAGGAGGTGAGCCGCGCGCCGCTGCGCGAGACGCTCGCCGCAGGCGTCCTGCGGCTCGCGGGCTACGACGGCAGCGAGCCCCTCGTAGACCCGATGTGCGGCAGCGGCACCTTCCTCATCGAGGCGGGCGGCATGTCGCAGGGTATCGCGCCCGGGCTCTCGCGCCCCTTCGCCTTCGAGTCCTTCCCGCAGCACGTGCCCGCAACGTGGGAGCAGCGCCGAGCGCGCGCGAAGGGGGAGGCTCTGGAGCGTCCGCGTGGGAGCCTGCACGGCTTCGATCTCAACGCGGGCGCACTGGGCACTGCGCGGCGCAACGCCCGGCGCGCAGGGCTCACGCTCGCGCTCGAGCGCCGGGACGTGCGCGTGCTCACGCCGCCCGTGCCGGGGCCCGGCCTGCTCGTCGCGAATCCGCCCTACGGCAAGCGGGTAGGGGAGGCGGAGGACCTGCCCGGCCTCTACCGCGCGCTCGGCGCCACGGTGCGTGGCGCCTTCGCAGGCTGGCGTGCAGCACTGCTCGTTCCAGACGACCCCGCGCTGCTCCAGGCGCTCGCGCTGCCCGATTCCTCGAGAGTACCCCTGCGCAACGGCGGCCTGCGTTGCGTACTGCTGCAGACCGGGCGCTGACTAGACCCTGGCGCGTCCAGAGCCTTGGCGGTCCACGTCACCAATCTTGAAGTGGCGGCGCCGTGTGTCGTCGCGCTGCTAGGCGTGCGAGAACTGCGCTCTGTATGCAGCAGAGAATGCCTTCAGGGCATTCTCCAATGAGATCCAATCAACTCCTCGCAGCCGGGCGTTCCCGCACCCACGCAAGAGATCGACGCTCGACATGATTGCGTCGGCTACGAGGGCCGAAACTTCGACCGGCCTTCGCTCCGTCCAATCCTCACGGGTGATGCCGATATGGACGGAGACATACCGACGCTTCTTGTCGAAATCGATGCTTCCTGCGCCCGAGAAATCAAAGGAACTGATCTCGCCATCTACGCGCAGGATGAAAGCGAGCTGCGGGAAGGGGAAGCCTTCGAAGGACTTCCCTTCGAGCGCCGACTTCAATGCACGGAAATGGGGAAGGACTGCCTGAGCGGCGTCTCGACCGCCAAATTGGGCTGACACTTCGAGCGTCGTCGTCATTGCTTCCTGCCGCGCCTTGCGTCGGTACCGAAGCCATCTTGGCAGGCGGGCCATCGCGAAGGCAGTGAGTCCATTGGCCGCCCACCTTTTTTGCCCGCAGTTTCGACGGCACACCGCGTCTTGCCTACTCAGGTTGCACCAGGGAGGCGCAAGCGCAGGGCGCGCTCCCCCTTGGCGCCATCTCCGAATGCTCGCGACGTGCGGAGGCTCAGAGGGAACCGGCTCAGTTGTCCCGGCCTTCCTCGCTCCCGAGCCGCGCAATCTCTGCGTTCTCCACGATGGGCGTCCGTGCACCCTCGCGTGCGACCCGCAGCATCGCGCGGCCTACCTGCTCCGAGGTGCAGACGTACTTGGGGAACACGGTGCGCCACACCGGGTAGAGCCCGCCCATCACGGTGTAGAGGGCGCGGTACAGCGGCGTCTTCGACTTGATGCCGTGCAGCGGCTGGATGTAGCCGGGCCGGAACATGAACGCGGCGCGGAAGGGCAGCCGCAAGAGCGCGTTCTCCGTCTGGCCCTTCACGCGGGCCCACATGCTGCGCCCGCGCTCGCTGCTGTCCGTGCCCGCACCGGACACGTACACGAAGGTCATCGCGGGGCTCACCTTCACCAGCGTCTCCGCGGCCGCGAGCGTGAAGTCGTACGTCACGCGCCGGTACTCCGCCTCGCTCATCCCGGCCGACGACACGCCCAGGCAGAAGAAGCACGCGTCGTAGCCCGCGAGCTCGGAGGCAACGGGCGCGAAGTCCGTGAAGTCCCGGTGTTGCAGCTCGCGCAGCTTCGGGTGCTCTTGGCCCGTGGGGCTGCGGCCCACCGCGAGCACCTGCTCCACATCCGGCGCGAGGAGGCACTCGCGCAACACGGCCTGGCCCACCATGCCGGTGGCGCCGAAGAGGATGACCTTCATGGGAGCTGCCTCCTGTGCGGGTGGACTCGAGAAGCCGCGCACTCCGATGCGCGGGCCCTCAAGGGGTCGCGCAGCGCAGCGGCAGGCGCAGCTCGAAGCGCGCGCCGCCCCCATCGCGCGGCGCCGCGCGCACGCTGCCTCCGTGCGCGTGCACCACCCGGCGCACCACCGAGAGCCCCAGGCCCGTGCCCGTGGCGCGCGTGGTGAAGAACGGCTCGAAGACGCGCTCGGCGTCGGCTTCCGCGAGGCCGGTGCCGCGGTCCTCCACGCTCAGGCACACGCCGTCCTGCGTGCGGGTGATGCGCACGTGCACGGGGCTTCCGGGCGGCGAGGCCTGCACGGCGTTGCGCACCAGGTTCTCCAGCGCGAGCTGCAGGAGGCTCTGGTCCGCGTGCAGCTCTGGCAACTGCGGCTCCTCGTCCAGCAGCAGCTGGTCCGCCGCCGCCTCGCCGCGCTCCACGAAGAGCCCCAGCACCCGGCGCGCGAGCTCCTCGAGCTGCAGCGGGCGCGGGCGCGGCTCGAGCGGGCGCACCACGTCCAGCAGGTCCCGCACCACGGTCTCGAGCCGCAGCGCCTCCTCTTCCAGCATCGCCGCGGCGCGCGCGGCGTAGGGCCCCGCGGGGTCTCTGCGCACCACGGCCGCCGCGTTGAGGATGGCGCCCAGCGGATTGCGCACCTCATGCGCCACGACCGCCGCCGCCTCACCGAGCACCGCGAGGCGCTCGCGGTCCACGAGCTCTCCCTGCAGCCGCCGCAGCTCCGTGAGCTGGCGCGCGGCCTGCGCGTGGTGGCGCACGTTCTCCAGCGCGCTGCCCACCTGGCGCGCGAAGAGGCCGAGCGTGGCAGCGCTCGCCGGGTTGAGTGCATCTCCGTGCAGCGCGAGGACGCCGTAGGCCCGGCCGTCCACGAAGAGCGGCGCATCCAGGGCGCGCATGCTGGGGAAGGTCCGCTTCAAAAGAGCCGCGACCTCCGGCGAGTGGAAGCTGTCCAGCACCCGGTGGATGTCCTGGTGGAAGGCGATGCGCCCGGAGCTGAAGAGCTCCTCGAGGTGCGGGAGGCTCCCGCGCGGAAAGCGCACCTGCTGGATGGGCATGCCGTAGAGCTGCTCGCCGGCCGCCACCGTGTCGGGGTCCTGGCGCATGGGGCCGTGCACCAGCGCCTCGCCCTGCACGAGCAGCGTGGCCACCCAGAAGCCCTGGCGGTGGATGGTCTCCACGGTGGCCTCGAGCACGGCCTCCTCCGTCCGGCAGCCCATCAGCTCGCCGGCCGCCGCGGCGAGCGCCTCGGTGAGCCTCCGGGTGTTCGCCTCGCCCTCCGCGTCGAGCATCAGCATGGTGCGCTCGCCCTCGCGGGGCCCCTCGCACCAGCGCAGCCAGAAGAGGCGCTGGCTCCCGTCCGCGGTGCGCACCCGCAGCCACAGCTCCTGCGGGGTGGGCTCGCCGCGCACGTCCGCCTCGCGCATCGGCTCCATCCAGGCGCGCTCCTGGGGGAGGAAGTGCGCCATCAGCTGCTCCGCGGACCAGGTGAGCAGCGTCTCGCGCGGCACGCCCCCCAGCGCCTCCAGGGCGGGGTTCACGTGCACCACGCGCGGGCCCTCGAGGATGACCACCGGGAGCGGGAGGGCCTCGAAGGCGCGGTGCTCCGGGGGCAATTTCACGGGGTCTCCGAGAGCGCCAAGTGCCCGGAAGCGCGGGCGAATCCGATCCGACGCAATGGATTTATCCCCTCCCCGTAGGAAAGGGCGAAGGCGCTGAACACACGGCGCCCCCTCACAAGGAGCAGGACCATGACCTTCAATTCTCTCTTCGGTAACGTGATGAACCCGAGCGCTCTCGAGCTCAACGCAGTCGCGGTGGTGCTGGCGGGCTTCTTCGTCACGGCGGCGAGCCTCTTCAGCTCGATGATGTAAGGCGGCGGCAGGACCCGCAGTCGCAGTCGCAGCAGCGTACGCCTCACCGACTCACCTGCCGTTCCGCTGTTTCTTAGTACCCGGGTGCGATGCCGGCGCGAGCAAGTCCCCGCGCCGCCGCGCCCGCCGAGAGTGCCCGCCCTACTTCTTTTCCTGGTCCTGGTCCTTGCGGTGCTTTCGCACGAACTCCTCCAGGACCTTGCGCTCCGCGGCACGCGCGTCGAGGCGCACCCCGTAGCCGCGCGGCTGCCGGCCGTCCTCCAGGGTGTGCTCCCAGACCACGGTGCCCAGGAGCTCCATCTTCCCGGGCGGCTCCTCGAAGTGCAGCGTCACGTTGAGCTTCGTGCCGAGGCGCAGCGGCGTGGGCGTGGCAATGAAGATCCCGCCAGAGGAGATGTTGACCACGCGGTGGTCCGTGAAGATGCCCACGCTCTGGGTGGTGCAGCGGATGTCCGCGTGCAGCCGCTCCTCGCCGCGGCGCTGCAGGCCCACGAACTCGCTCGCGTCGTAGGTGAAGGGCGCGGGTGCTGCGGGCGCGCGGGGTGCTGGGGTGGGCGTGGACCGCGGCGGCGGGGTCGCGCCGCGCGCTGCCGCGCCGGCTGGCGCCGCGGCCCGGGGCACCGTCGGCAGCGAGCCCGGGACGGGCGTCGCGCCCGGAGGCCGCGGCACGGTCGGGAGCGAGCCTGGGACGGGCGTAGAGCCAGGGGGGCGCGAAACCGTCGGCAGCGAGCCCGGGACCGGCGTCAACGAAGGGCGGGACACCGTCGGCAGCGAGCCCGGGACGGGCGTCAACGAAGGGCGCGACGCCGGCGGCATGGCCTGGGGCGCCCCGCCCGCGCGCTGCTCGGCCTCGCGCATGCGGCGCGAGAGCAGGTCGAACATCTCGGCGTTCGCGCTGCGCAGCTCGGCGTGCGCATCCGGGGGAAGGCGGTCCGGCTGGTAGCGCTTGGCGAGGCGGAAGAAGGCGCCGCGCAGCTCGTCGAGGCTCGCGCCCGGCTTCACGCCGAAGGTGTCGTACGCGTTCGCATCTCGCAGGGCGCGCAGCTGCGTGCGCACGCGCTCGGCCTGGGCGAGCTCGAAGGCGGCATTGGGCTTGGGCGCCTGCACCAGGTCGCGCACCTCGGCGAACTCGGGCAAGGGCTCCCAGGCGCTGCCGTCTCGCGAGGCGCGCGAGGCGCCCTTGAGCCGCCCGCTCGCCACCAGGTCGCGCAGTGCCTGCAGGCTCAGGGGGCCGAGCACGCGGCCCGAGCTGTCTCCGATCCAGTAGCCCTGCGGCTTCCCGATGCCGCTCATCCCGCGAGTGCCTCGCGCACGGCCGCGGCGATCTCGAGCGGGTGGAAGGGCTTGGCGATGAAGCCCGCGGCGCCTGCCTGCAGCGCCTGCTCGATGACCGGCTCGGCATCCATGCTGCTGATGACCACGACGCGCGTCTCGGGCACCGCGGCGCGCAGCATCCCGAGCGCCTGCAGCCCGCTCATGCGCGGCATGAAGAGGTCCAGGAGCACGACCTGCGGGCGCTCGCGCGTGGCCACCGCGACCCCCTCCTCGCCGTCCGCCGCCTCGAGCACGCGCAGCTCGAGGCCGCTCGCGCTCAGCGCGTCCTCCAGGAGCCTACGGACGAAGAGATCGTCATCCACGATGAGGACGCAGGGCGGTGTCGAGTCGGAGCTGTTCATCTGCCGCCGATTGTAGCCATGGCCCGCGCCCGCAGGCGTCGGGGCTGATGTATGGAAACGCCATGACCACTGGGCCCACCGACAAAGCGCTCACACATTTCGCCTCCCAGAAGAATTCTTACCTCGAGGACCTGAAGGCGCTGGTGCGCATCCCCAGCGTGTCCTTCCCGGGCTTCGACCCGGCGCGCGTGCGCGAGAGCGCCGAGGCCACCGCGGCGCTGCTGCGCAAGCGCGGCTTCCAGAACGTGCAGCTGCTGGAGACGGGGGATGCGCACCCCTACGTGTACGGCGAGGTTCTCTCGGCGCCGGGCAAGCCCACGCTGCTGCTCTACGCGCACCACGACGTGCAGCCCGCCGGGGACGCCTCCGCGTGGAAGAGCGACCCCTTCGAGCCCACCGAGCGCGACGGCCGCCTGTACGGCCGCGGCTCGGCGGACGACAAGGCGGGCATCGTGGTGCACACCAGCGCGGTGGACGCCTGGCTCAAGGGCGCAGGCCAGCTCCCGCTCAACGTGAAGGTGCTCATCGAGGGCGAGGAGGAGATCGGCAGCACGCACCTCACCGCCTTCCTGCAGCAGCACCGCAAGCTGCTGAGCGCGGATGCCATCGTGCTCACCGACACCACGAACTTCGACACGGGCCTGCCCTCCATCACCACCTCCTTGCGCGGGCTCGTCACGGTGGACGTGGAGGTGCGCGCGCTGAAGCAGAGCGTGCACTCGGGCATGTGGGGCGGGCCCATCCCGGACCCGGTGATGGGGCTCGCGAAGATGCTCGCGGGGCTCACCCACCCGGACGGCACCATCGCCATTCCCGGCATCCTGGAGAAGGTGAAGCCGCTCACCGCGGACGAGCGCAAGAGCATCCAGGCGCTGCCCGGGGACGAGGCGCACTTCCGCAGCCAGGTGGGGCTCTTGCCCGGCGTGGAGCTGATGGGCGGCGGGCGCCACCCGTGGGAGACGAACTGGCGCCAGCCCTCGCTCGCGGTCAACGCCATCCAGGCGAGCAGCCGCAAGGACGCGCGCAACATCATCTGCGAGAGCGCCTGGGCGCGCGTGGGCATCCGCCTGGTGCCGGACCTGGACCCGGCGGACGTGCAGCGCCGGCTCGTCGCGCACCTCAAGGCGAGCGCGCCCTGGGGGCTCGAGGTGCACGTCGAGGAGGACCAGGCGGCGGGCTGGTGGTACACGGACTCGAGCCACCCGGCCTTCCAGGCGGCCTTCCGCGCCCTGAAGAAGGGCTACGGGCGGGACGCGGTGGCCATGGGCAGCGGCGGCTCCATCCCCTTCGTGGAGCCCTTCGCGCGCGAGCTGGGCGGCGTGCCCGCGCTGCTCATCGGCGTGGAGGACCCCTACACCAACGCGCACTCGGAGAACGAGAGCCTGCACCTGGGCGACTGGGAGAAGAGCATCCAGAGCGCCATCCACATCTACGAGGAGCTGGCGGCGGCGCTCGCGAAGTGACGCCGGGCTCGTCCTGAAGGGCTCGTACCGAAGGGCTCGTCCTGAAGGGAGGGACGAGCAGGAGAGGGGGCGCCATCCGAGCGAGGCTGCACGGCCTCTTCTCGCGCGCGCGGGCGCGCCCCACCTTCCCGGGAGCCGGGGAGGCCGTCCATGAACCATCCCGCTTCGCCGAGAGTCGTGGCCCTCGTCGGGCCGCAGGGCGTAGGCAAGACGACGCTGCTGGGAGCGCTGCTGCGCGCCACGGGGGGCGACGGTGGGCGCCCATCCGGAGGCGCGGGCAACGGCCACGGCGCAGGCCCCCCGCGCGAGATGACCCTCGGGCTCTCCGCGGTGGGGCTGCAGGACCACGGGGAGAGCTGGACGCTCTTGGACTGCCCGGGCGCGCCCGAGCTCGCGCTGGAGGCGCGCCACGCGCTGTGCGTGTGCGACGCGGCCCTGGTGGTGTGCGACGCGCAAGTGGAGCGCGCCGCGGCGCTCGCGCCGCTGCTCTCCTTCCTCGACGCGCGCCGCATCCCGCACCTGCTCTTCCTCAACGTGCTGGACGACGAGGACGCCTCCCTGCCCGAGCTCTTCGATGCCCTGCAGGGCGCGAGCTCCCGGCCCCTGGTGATGCGCGAGCTCGCGCTGCGCGACGGCGGGCGGCTGGTGGGCGTGGTGGACCTGGTGAGCGAGCGCGCCTGGGGCGCCGAGCCCGAGGGGCGCGCGGTGCCGCTGCAGCTCCCGGAGGCGGAGCGGCCGCGCGAGGAGGTGGCGCGCAGGCAGCTGCTCGAGCGGCTCGCGGACCTGGACGACGCCCTGCTGGAGCAGCTGCTCGAGGACAAGGTGCCCGAGGCCGGTGCCCTCTACGGCGAGCTCGAGCACGCGCTGCGCGAGGACAGGCTGGTGCCGGTGTTCCTCGGCTCCGCGGCGCGCGGGGTCGGCCTGCAGCGGCTGCTCAAGGGCTTGCGCCACGAGGTGCCGGGTGTGGAGAAGACCCGCGAGCGGCTGGGGCTGGGCGGTGCGGAGGGTGGCGTGCTGGTGCAGGCCTTCAAGACGCAGCACCTGGCGCACGTGGGCAAGCACTCGCTGGTGCGGGTGTGGCGCGGCGAGGTCTCGGATGGCGACACGCTCGCCGGCAGCCGCATCAACGGCCTGCACCGGCCGCCCGGCACGCGCGGGAGTGGCGCCGCGCGCGCGGGCGAGGTGGTGACGCTGGGGCGCGTGGAGGCGCTGCACACCGGGGAGCTCGCGGACCTCGAGGGCGTGCGGCGCGCCGAGGGCTGGCCCTTGCCGGCTCCGCCCATGCACGTGGTGGCGATCACGGCGGAGCGGCGCAGCGACGACGTGAAGCTCACGGCGGCGCTCGGGAGGCTCGTGGAGGAGGACCCGGCGCTCGTCGTGGACCAGGAGGCGGACTCGCAGATGCTCCTGCTCGGAGGCCAGGGCGAGGTGCACCTGCGCGAGGCGCTCGAGCGGCTGCGCACGCACCTGCGGCTGCCGGTGGCCACGCGCCCGCCGCCGGTGCCCTACCGCGAGACGCTGCGGCGCCAGGGCACGCACCACGCGCGCCACAAGCGCCAGTCGGGCGGGCACGGCCAGTTCGGCGACGTGGTGGTGAGCGTGGCGCCGCGCGCGCGGGGCGAGGGCTTCGAGTTCCGCTCCGCCATCGTGGGCGGCGTGGTGCCCAAGCAGTACGTGCCGGCGATCGAGGAGGGCGTGAAGGACGGCCTGCGCCGCGGGCCCCTCGGCTTCCCCGTGGTGGACGTGGCCGTCACGCTCACCGGCGGCACCTACCACTCGGTGGACAGCTCGGACCAGGCCTTCCGCACCACGGGGAGGCTCGCGATGGTGGAGATCTTGCCGCGCCTCGAGCCCGTGCTGCTCGAGCCCATCCTCCACGTGGAGATCCAGGTGCCGCGCAGCGCCACGGCCGGCGCGCAGCGCCTGGTGACGGGACGGCGCGGGCAGATACTGGGCCTGGACGTGCACCCGGAGGTTCCCGGCTGGGACGTGCTCGCCGCCTACGTGCCGCAGGCGGAGCTGCCCGGCTTCATCGTGGAGCTGCGCTCGGCGTCCGCGGGCCTGGGCAGCTTCGTCGCGCGGCCGGACCACTACTCGGAGCTCGTGGGCAAGCAGGCCGAGCGCGTGGTGAGCCATCAGCCGACGGCCGGAGCCTAGCCGCTTGCTGCTCGGGCGGGCGCAGGCCGCGCGCCCGCGCCCCTTCGTCCACCGGCGCTGCGCCGCGCGCTCCTCCTGTGGGGAGTGACCGCGCGGAGCCACCTGGCAGCCCACCCGCGCGCGTGCTCGAAGGGTGCCCGGCCGGGGAGGGTCTCCGGCCGGGCACTCACTTTTCGTGGAGCAGGGGCGCTACTTCCCGCGGAAGCGGTCGGTGGCCTCGACGAGCGCCGAGGTGATGCCCGGCTCGTTCGCGCTGTGGCCCGCGTCCGCGATGATCTTGAGGTCTGCCTCGGGCCACGCGCGGTGCAGCGCCCAGGCGCTCTCCATGGGGCACACCACGTCGTAGCGGCCCTGCACGATGACGCCGGGGATGTGGCGCATCTTCGGCACGTCCTCGAGCAGCTGCGTGTCCGAGCGCATGAAGCCGCGGTTCACGAAGTAGTGGCACTCGATGCGGGCGAAGGCGAGGCTGAACTCGTCGCCGCCGGTGCGCGCGATGAGGTCCGCGTTGGGCAGCAGGCAGCTGGTGCTGCCCTCCCACACGCTCCACGCGCGCGCCGCCTCCTGGCGCACCTTGGGGTCCGGCCCGGTGAGGCGCCGGTGGTAGGCGTGCAGCAGGTCGCCGCGCTCGGCCTCGGGAATCGGCGCGAGGTAGCCCTCCCACGCGTCCGGGAAGAGGGCGCTGCAGCCGCGCTGGTAGAACCAGTCGATCTCCTGCTTGCGCAAGAGGAAGATGCCGCGCAGCACCAGCTCCGTCACCCGCTCCGGGTGCTTCTGCGCGTACGCGAGCGCGAGCGTGCTGCCCCAGGAGCCGCCGAACACCTGCCACTTCCCGATGCCCAGGTGCTCGCGCAGCTGCTCGAGGTCCGCCACCAGGTGCCAGGTGGTGTTCTCCTCCAGCTCCGCGTGCGGGGTGCTCTGCCCGCAGCCGCGCTGGTCCACCAGCACGATGCGGTAGGCCTTCGGGTCGAAGAAGCGGCGGTGCTTGGGCTCGGTGCCGCCGCCGGGACCACCGTGCACGAAGACGACCGGCTTGCCCTGGGGGTTGCCGGACTCCTCGAAGTACAGCTCGTGCAGCGCCGAGACGCGCAGGCGGCCGGTGCGGTAGGGCTCGAGGGGCGGGTAGAGGGTGCGCAGGGGCGCGGGAGTCACGCGGGGAGCCTCCGGGAGAGGGGAAAACGCAAAGGCGCACCGTAGCAGCGCGCCGGAGCGCGCGCCGCTGGAAGCTGCGCGCGCTCGTTCCATCCCAGGCCGACCAGGGAGGCGACGCAGTGCGCTGCACCTTCCCGGCGCCGCGACGAGCGCCGGCGCTGGGAGCCCGGCGCTTTCTCTGGCATGACAGCAGGCAGGCGCGGTGAAGCGGCGGCTCGGCCCGGAGGGCCCATGAAGATCCTGTGCATCGGCGGCGGACCCGCCGGTCTGTACTTCAGCATCCTGATGAAGCGCGCGGACCCGTCCCACGACATCACCGTGCTCGAGCGCAACCCGCCGGAGCAGACCTTCGGCTGGGGCGTGGTGTTCTCCGACGAGACCCTGGGCAACCTGCTCGAGGCAGACCCCGAGACGGGCCGCGCCATCACCGAGACCTTCGCGCACTGGGACGCGATCGACGTGAAGTACAAGGGGGAGACGCTGCGCTCCACCGGGCACGGCTTCTCGGGCATCTCGCGCCGCAGCTTCCTGGGCCTGCTGCAGGCGCGCGCCGCCGAGCTGGGCGTGCGGCTGCGCTTCTCCACCGAGGTGGAGGCCCTGCCGGACCTCGCCGGGTACGATCTCGTGGTGGGCGCGGACGGCGTGCGCAGCCGCGTGCGCGCCGCGTTCCAGGACACCTTCAAGCCGGACCTGGACCTGCGCCGCTGCCGCTACATCTGGCTCGGCACGAAGAAGCGCTTCGACGCCTTCACCTTCGCCTTCGAGGAGACCCCCCACGGCATCTTTCAGGCCCACGCGTACCGCTTCGAGGAGGGGCTGAGCACCTTCATCGTCGAGTGCGACGAGGGCACCTGGCGGCGCGCGGACTTCGACACCAAGCCCCCCGAGGAGGCGGTGAAGGAGCTGGAGCGCGTCTTCGCCCCGCACCTGGACGGCCAGGGGCTGATGATGAACAAGGTGGGGTGGATCCAGTTCGTCACGGTGAAGTGCGAGACCTGGCACGCGGGCAACGTGGTGCTGCTGGGGGATGCGGCGCACACCGCGCACTTCTCCATCGGCTCGGGCACCAAGCTCGCGCTCGAGGACTCCATCGCGCTCGCGGCCGCGCTGAAGGAGCACCCGGGCAGCGTGAGCGAGGCGCTCGTGGCCTACGAGGAGGCGCGCCGCCCGGTGGTGGGGCGCACCCAGAAGGCCGCGCAGGACAGCCTGCTCTGGTTCGAGAACGTGCGCCGCTACTGGCACATGGCCCCGCTGCAGTTCGCCTTCAGCCTGCTCACGCGCAGCTTGCGCATCGGCTGGGAGAACCTGCGCACGCGCGACCCGGCCTTCGTCGCGCGGGTGCAGGGCTGGTTCGCAGGAGGGCAGGAGCCCGCCCCGCCGCCCATGTTCACCCCCTTCCGCCTGCGCGACATGGAGCTGAAGAACCGCGTGGTGGTGAGCCCCATGTGCATGTACTCCGCGACGGACGGCACGGTGGACGAGTTCCACCTCGTGCACCTGGGGGCGCGCGCGCTGGGCGGCGCCGGGCTCATCGTGACGGAGATGACGGACGTGTCCGCGGAGGGCCGCATCACCCCGGGCTGCGCCGGCATGTACTCGGACGCGCACGTGGCGGCATGGAAGCGCGTGGTGGACTTCGTGCACTCGCGCTCCCCCGCCAAGGTGTGCCTGCAGCTGGGCCACGCGGGGCGCAAGGGCAGCACCGAGGTGCCCTGGCGCGGCGACGACGTGCCCCTGCCGCCCGAGCACGGCGGCTGGGAGTGCCTCGCGCCCAGCGCCATCCCCTACGCGCCGCAGCTGCCCGCCCCGCGCGAGATGGACCGCGCGGACATGGAGCGGGTGCGCGAGCAGTTCGCCCAGGCCACCCGGCGCGCGCTCGCCGCGGGCTTCGACATGGTCGAGGTCCACATGGCCCACGGCTACCTGCTCTCCAGCTTCCTCACCCCGCTCGCCAACCGCCGCAGGGATGCGTACGGCGGCTCGCTCGAGAACCGGATGCGCTTCCCGCTCGAGGTGCTCGCGGCGGTGCGCGAGGCCTGGCCCGCTCACAAGCCGCTCTCCGTGCGCATCAGCGCCACCGACTGGGCGCCGGGCGGCCTCGACGGCGACGACGCGGTGGTGCTCTCGCGCGCGCTCAAGGCCGGCGGCGCGGACATCGTGCACGTGTCCACCGGGCAGACGGTGGCGGAGGCGAAGCCCATCTACGGGCGCATGTGGCAGACGCGCTTCGCGGACCAGGTGCGCAACGAGGCGCAGGTGCCCACCATCGCCGTGGGCAACATCACCACCGGCGACCAGGTGAACAGCATCCTCGCCGCGGGCCGCGCGGACCTCGTGGCGCTCGCGCGCCCACACCTCTCGGACCCGAACTGGACCCAGCGCGAGGCGGCGATGCAGGAGTTCGACGCGCACTTCTGGCCGGACCCCTACCTCGCGGCGCGCCCGCGCCGGCGCAAGGCCTAGTCCAGCTCGCCCTCCGGCGCGCCCTCGCTCAGCCCCTCGAGCACCGCGTCCGCCGCGCGGTCCACGTGGTGCCCGGGGGCGAGCACGCGCGCCACCTCCAGCACCTGGTAGAGCTTCTCCACCAGGGTGCGCACCTCGAGCGCCTCGCCGCGCACCGCCTCCTCGGCCAGGTGCAGCGCCAGGTCCACCAGCAGCACGCGGCGCCGGTCCACCCAGCCCTGGGAGAGGGCGGGGCTCGCCCCCTCCGGGTAGGCCTGCTCCACGCGGGCGTGTGCCTCGGCAATCGCCTGGAGCAGCGCGCGGCGGTGCGCGTCCGAGAGGGTGTGCTGGGTCATGGCGCGCTCAGGCGCGCGCGCAGCAGCCCGTGCAGGCGCTCGATGAGCAGCGCGGGGCGCACGGGCTTGACCAGGTAGAGGTCTGCGCCGTGCTCCTCGGTGCGCGGTGCGTGGCCGCTGAGCAGCACGATGCGGCAGTGGGCGAGCGTCGGCTGGGCGCGCACGCGGCGCACCAGCTCGTAGCCGTCCACCCCGCGCATCTCCACGTCCGAGAGGAGGAGGTCCGGCGGCGAGGCGAGCGCCAGCACCAGGCCGCGTGCGCCGTCCTCCGCTACCTCGCAGTCGAAGTCCTGCGAGAGCAGGATGCGCAGCGTCTCGCGCATGGTGAGCGAGTCCTCGACGATGAGGAGGCGGGGCAGGGGGGTGGGGCGGCCCGCAGCGAGGCCCTCCGGCTTCTGGGTCTGGGAAGTCGCCATCGGCCTGCCCTCCGCAACAACAAGGCCCGCAACATCCTCCGGCGACGGAAAAATGGGAATGAGGGAGCTCCCTCAGGCCGTCCTGAATCGGGCGCTCACCGGGTGGGAGCTTCGACGCGCTGCAGCGCCTCGAGCCGGCTGCCGGCCGCCGCGAGCGCCGCCTCCACCAGCTCCGGGGAGTGCAGCTCCACCCCCACGAAGTCGCGCAGGAGCGCCTCCACCGGGCGATCGAAGCCCTGGGCCATCATCGCCACGTAGCCCGGGGCGAAGCGCTTCGGGTCGCGCTCGTAGGCCGCGAAGAGGCGCAGCGCGAGCAGGCCGGCCCAGGTGTAGTTCACGTCGTAGAAGGGGTCCTCGTAGAGGAGCGGGATCTCCATCCAGTGGGCCGCGAGCTCCGCGCGCGCGTCCGGCCACACGGCGTAGCGGGTGAAGCACTCGCGGGTGAGTGCGTCGAGGTCGTCCGCGCTGCGCACGCTTCCTGCCGCAACGCCCTCGTACACGCGCTGCTCCAGCTCGGCCTCCGCCGCGGTGATGAACACCACCGCGAGCCCCTTTCCCTCCAGGAACTGCTCCAGGTAGTAGCGGCGCAGCGCAGGGTCTCCGGCACGGGCGGCGCGCTCGGCGAGGGTCGCCGGCAGGAGCAGCTCGTTGAAGATGGCCGTCGCCTCGAGCAGGAAGTTGGGGCCGCTCGCGTAAAGCGCCGCGGCGGGGCGCGCGGCCATCAGCTGGCGGTGGACCGCGTGCGTGGACTCGTGGGTGAGCACGCGCACGTCGCGGTACTCGCCGTTGAAGCCCGAGGTGTAGAAGACGCTCGTCATTCCCGGGAAGCCCTTGGAGAAGCCGCCGCGCTGGCGGTTCGGCCCCGGGGCGATGTCCAGGCGCCGCTCCTCCGGGTCCAGCAGCCGCGAGAGCTCCGCGCCGTAGCGGGGCCCCAGCGGCGCGAGCACCTCCTGCAGGAGCGCGCGCGTCTCCGGGTAGGTGAAGCGCGGGCGCGCGGAGGCAGCCGTGCGCGCACCCACGTCCCAGGCGTGCGCCGGGTGGCCCAGGGGCTCGGCGCGCAGCCGCTGGTAGCGCGCGTAGAGGTCCGCGCGGGAGGCGAGCTGGGCGAGCAGCGTGCGCACCTGCTCCTCGCTCCAGCCGCGCTGCGCGTACGCCTCCTCGGCCGCGTCCGCGTAGCCGCGCAGCTGGGCGAGCGCGTTGCGCGCCCGCGCGAGGCGCACGAGCGCGAAGGCCAGGGGCTCGCGGCGCTCCTGCAGCGCGGCGTAGTGGCGCGTGAAGGCCTCCTGCCGCGCGCGCTCGTCCGCCGCGTCCGGCTTCAGGGGCGGTACAGGCTGAAGCAGCAGCTCGCGCAGCTCCGCCTGCCAGGTGTCCATCGAGGGCCGCGTCGCCTCCAATACTTTCAGCGCCCCCGCGGGCAGGGGGCGGGTCTCCGCGCGCACGCGGGCGAGGAAGGGCAGGGCGCTGCGCAGCGCGGGGACCTGGGCGGCGAGGCGCTCGGCGCGCGCGGGCGCGAGGCGGGCGAGCTCCTCGCGCACCGCGTCCGTGCGCGCCTCCACCCGCGCCTCCAGGGCGGCGTCCTCCTCGCGCGAGGCCGCATCGCGCGTGTCGGTGGCGGCGCGCAGGGTGAGATAGGCGCTGAGCCGCTCGCTGCGCAGGAGCACGTCCTGCAGCTGCTCGAGCGTGCGCGCGAGCGCGGGCGCGCTCTCCGCGAGGTGGCCCTCGCGCGTGGCGAGGGCGCGCAAGGCAGCGTCCAGCGCGCGCCGCTCGGCCTCCAGCGCCGCGGGAGTCGCGTAGAAGTGCCGCGCGAAGTCGATGCGGTAGCGCTCGGGCCCGCCGGGCAGGGGCTCGAAGGCGGGCTGCGCCACGGCGGCGCTGGCCACGAGGACGACGGCGAGGGCTGCAGCGGGCAGGCGCATCCCCACGCTATAGCGCGTCCCGCCCGCGCCGGGTCAGCCGAGGAACTCCACCTGCAGCCCGCCGAGCTCCGAGCGCGAGAGCTCGAGCGCGACGTGCTGCGCGCGCAGCCGGGGGCCCTTCGTCCACCCGGCCCCACCCCCGGGGGGCAGGCGGCATCACGGCACCCCTTCGCGCCCCGGCATGCCCTAGGCTCGCCCGCCTCTGCCCGGGAGCCTGCGCGTGACCCTGTCCCCCTCCGTCGACTTCGGCCCCCTCGACCGTGACCGGGAGCTGCTTGCGGCCGGGGACGTGGTGGCCCAGTCCTTCGCGCTCGCGCCGGCAGAGGGCCCCGCGTGGCTGGAGAAGTCGGGGCTCTCGCACGTGCGGGTGCTGCGCGAGCGGGGCGAGGTGGCGGCGACGCTGCTCTACGTGCACATGGGGCAGTGGTTCGGCGGGCGGCGCGTGCCGACGACCGGCATCGCCGGGGTGGGCGTCGCGCCGGCGCACCGCGGGCGCGGCGCAGCCACGCGCCTCATGCAGGCGGGCCTGCGCGAGCTGCACGCGCGCGGTGTGCCGCTCGCCACGCTCTACCCCGCGACCCAGCCGCTGTACCGCCGGGTGGGCTTCGAGGTGGCCGGCTCGCGCTTCGAGGTGCGGGTGCCGGGCTCCGCGCTCGCCTTGCGCGAGCGCGCCCTCACGCTGCGCCCCATCGCGCCCGCGGACGCCCTGGCGGTACAGGCGGCCTACCGCCGCCACGCGCAGCTGCGCCCGGGCCTGTTGGATCGCGGCGACTACGTGTGGAACCGCGTGCTGCACCCACGCGGCGAGACGGCGTACGGCTACCTCGTGGAGGACGGGAGCCAGGTGGAGGGCTACCTCTACCTCACGCGCCGGCGCCAGGCGGACCTCACCCAGGAGCTCGCGTTGCCGGACCTGGTGGCCCTCACGCCGCGCGCCGCGCGCAGGCTCCTGAGCTTCCTCGGCGACCACCGCTCGCTCGCGCGCGACGTGGTGTGGCACGCAGGGCCGCAGGACCCGATGCTGCTGCTGCTCGAGGAGCAGAGCCTGCAGGTGAAGCTGGTGTTCCAGTGGATGGTGCGGCTGCTGGACGTGCCGGCGGCGCTGGTGGCGCGCGGCTACCCCGCGGCCGCGCGTGCGAGCCTGCACCTGGAGGTGGAGGACGCGCTGCTGCCGCACAACAGCGGGCGCTTCCTGCTGGAGGTGGAGGACGGTACGGCGCGCGTGCGACCCGGCGGGGAAGGTCGGCTGCGCTTGGATGTGCGCGCGCTCGCGCCGCTCTACACGGGGCACCTCTCGCCCGCGGCGCTGCAGGCCGTGGGCGCGCTCGAGGCGGACGAGGGCTCGCTCGCGCAGGCCACCGCGCTCTTCGCGGGGCCCGCGCCCACCATGACGGACATGTTCTAGGTGCCCGCTAGGGTCCGGCGACCGGACGGCCCCGGCGCACCCGCTCGAACTCCTCCTGCAGCCGATCCAGCTCCGCGTCGCTCAGGCGCTCGAGGTTGATGAGCGCGGGGCGCGCGCCGTCCACCGCGCGCAGGAGCTCGTCCAGCTTCAGGTGCAGCGCGCGCGTGTCCCGGTTCTGCGTGTTCTGCAGCAGGAAGGCCACGAGGAAGGTGAGCTGGGACGCGAGCGTGTTCATCGTCAGCTGCCAGGTGTCCGAGAACCCGAAGAGGGGCCCG
This sequence comes from Aggregicoccus sp. 17bor-14, assembly GCF_009659535.1. NCBI lineage: Bacteria > Pseudomonadati > Myxococcota > Myxococcia > Myxococcales > Myxococcaceae > Aggregicoccus > Aggregicoccus sp. 17bor-14. Next base: position 86,081 of record NZ_VJZZ01000003.1, on the reverse strand, counting down.
CACACCAACCACACGCCCGTGAGCACCACCATCGTGAGAAAGGTCCAGGGCGAGCCCGCGATGAGGGCCGTCCGGTCTGCGAATTGGCGAAAGGCCTGCTTCATGGTCCCAGCGCAGCGCACTGCGGCGCGGGAGGCCAGCGCAGTCCCGCGCGAGTGTTACCGGGGCTGCTCGCAGGCTCGCCCGCCGGGCCCGCCGAGCGCCCGCAGGTGTTCACCGGAGTTTGACAGGGCGTCCATGGACCTGTGGCGCGGTGGGTGCAGGGTGGGTGCGTCCCGCAAAGGAGCCCGCACATGAACGTCGCCCTGCTGGTGAACCACCCACGCTCCCGCCGCCGCCTGCCGCGGCTGCGCGTGCTGCGCGCCCAGGTGAGCCTGCTCACCGTGTCCCCGCTGCGCGCTGCGCGCGACGGGGTGCGCGCGTTCCGGGCGATGACCGAGCTCCTGCTGCGCCCGCAAGTGCCGATGCCGCGCTGACGGGCCTCAGAATGCGGGGGTCACGGCGCCGCCGTAGGTGCGCTCGATGAACTGGCGCACCTCGGGGGACTGCAGGGCCTTGAGCAGCTGCTGCACCTCGGGGCGCTGCGCGTCGCCCTTTCGCACCGCGAGCACGTTCGCGTACGGGTTGCCCTGCGCGGCCTCGCGCGCGAGCACCTTCGCGTCCAGGTGCAGGTTCTTCTGCGCCTCGAGGAAGTAGTTGCCGTTGATGACGGCCGCCGCCACGTCCTCGAGCGTGCGCGGCTGCTGCTCCGCGTCGATCTCGCGCAGCTCGAGCTTGCGCGGGTTGCCCACCACGTCCTGCACGGTGGCGCCCACGCCCACGCCGTCGCGCAGGGTGAGCAGGCCCTGCTCGGCGAGCAGGTGCAGCGCGCGCCCCGCGTTGGTGGGGTCCGCCGGAATCGTGACGCGCGCGCCCTCGGGCAGCTCCTCCAGCTTCGCGTACTTCGTGGAGTAGAGCGCGAGCGGCTCCAGATGCACCGCGCCCACGCTCTGCAGCGCGAGCTTGCGGTCCTGCGCGAAGCGCTCCATGTACGGCACGTGCTGGAAGTAGTTCGCGTCCAGCTGCCCGTCGGTGAGCGCGATATTCGGCTGCACGTAGTCGGTGAACTCCACGATCTCCACGTGCAGGCCCTGCTTCTCCACGAGCTTCGCCGCCTCGCGCAGGATCTCCCCGTGCGGCACGGGGTTCACGCCCACCTTCAGCGTGTGCCCCGCGGCCTCGGGCTTCTTGCAGGCGGAGAGGCCCAGCAGCAGGGTGACGAGGAAGCGGGAGACGAGGCGAGAAGACGTCATCGAAGGTGCTCCGGGAGGGAAGGAAGGATCAGGAGTCGCTGCGCGCGCTGCGGCGGGCGCTGCGGTCGAAGCGGGAGGCGAGCCCGTCACCGACGAGCTGCACCCCCTGCACCAGCACCAGCAGCACCACGAGGCAGCCGAGCATCACGTCGGTGCGAAAGCGCATGTAGCCGTACTTCACCGCGAGGTCGCCGAGGCCTCCGCCTCCGACCGCGCCCGCCATGGCGCTGTAGCCCAGCAGGCTGATCACCATCAGCGCGACGCCGCGGATGAGCGAGGGCAGGGCCTCCGGGATGAGCACGCGCAGGATGACCTGGCGGTGCGTGGAGCCCATCGCCACCGCGGCCTCCACCTTGCCGTGCTCCACCTCGCGCAGGCTCTGCTCCACGATGCGCCCCATGAAGGGAATCGCCGCCACCACCAGCGGCACGATCGCCGCCGTGGTGCCGATGGTGGTGCCCACCAGCAGGCGCGTGAGCGGGACGATCGCCACCATCAGGATGATGAAGGGCACCGAGCGCCCCACGTTCACCGCCGTGCCCAGCGCGCGCGCGAGCGCCGGGCGCTCCCACAGGCCGCCGCGGTCCGTCACCACCAGCAGCACGCCGAGCGGCACGCCCAGCAGCAGCACCAGCAGCGCCGCGGCGAGCGTCATGTACAGGGTCTCCCCCGTGGCCACCCACAGGGACTGCAGCAGCTGGGCGTTCATGGGGTGAGCGCCTCCAGAGGCTCTGGAGTCAGGCCCTGCTCGCGCAGGAAGCCGAGCGCCGCGTCCACCGCCTCGGGGGCGCCGTGCAGCTCGAAGAGGAGCCGGCCGATGCGCGCGTCGCCCACGCGCTCGAGCGAGCCCTCCAGCAGGTTCGCGTCCACGCCGTAGCGGCGCGCCATCGTCGTCACCACCGGCTGGGTCGCGCGCTCGCCCACGAAGGACACGCCGACGAGGCGCCCGCCCTCGCGCACCTGCCAGTCGCGCGCGGCGAAGGGCGGGTAGCACAGCTCGTGCAGCCGCGTGCCGGGGCGGCTGATGAGCTCGAGCACCGGGCCCTGCTCCACGGCGCGGCCCCGCTCCAGCACCGCCACCGAGTCACAGATGGCCTTCACCACCTCCATCTGGTGGGTGATGAGCAGCACCGTGACGCCGAGGCGGCGGTTGATGTCGCGCAACAGCTGCAGCACGGAGCGCGTGGTCTCGGGGTCCAGCGCGCTCGTCGCCTCGTCCGAGAGCAGCAGCCGCGGCCCCGCCGCGAGCGCCCGCGCGATGCCCACGCGCTGCTTCTGTCCGCCCGAGATCTGCGCCGGGTAGCTCTGTGCCTTGTCCTGGAGCCCCACCAGCTCGAGCAGCTCGGCCACGCGCGCGCGGATGCGCGCCTTGTCCCAGCCCGCCACCTCCAGCGGGTAGGCCACGTTGCCGGCCACCGTCTGCGAGCCGAAGAGGTTGAAGTGCTGGAAGATCATCCCGATTCCCTGCCGCGCCTCACGCAGCTGGGCCGGGCTGAGCGAGAGCAGGTCGCGCCCCTCCACCCGCACGCTTCCCGCGCTGGGCCGCTCGAGCAGGTTCACACAGCGGATGAGCGTGCTCTTGCCCGCGCCACTCTGGCCGAGCACTCCGAACACCTCACCCGCCCGCACCTGCAGCGAGACCCCCTGCAGGGCAGCCACCTCTCGGCCGTCCTGCCGGTACACCTTGTGGACATCCTGAAGCTCGATCACACGCCACGACCACGCCGGCCTCCACCCGCCCGCAGGCCCGTGCGCTGCTCGGGGAGCCTGTGGTCAACGCGGTCGCAGGGGGAGGCCGGGGAGGCGCTGCGCCGTCGGAATGGGAGGGGTCAGAGTTGTCGGCCGCGCCGCGCGGAGTCAAAGCGAAGTGGGGGCGGGACTGTGCGCAGCGCTACTGGAGCGCATGAATGGGAGGACTCAGGGCTTGAACGGCGGCACGCCGCGGCCCGCCGGGGCGACGACGCGCACCTCGCTCTTGTCGCTCAGGCCGAGGCCATCCCCCTTGGGCTCGGTCTCGGTGACGGAGATGACGTCGCCGCGCTGCAGCTTGAAGAAAGGGGCGTTCTGCTCGTTCTTGTGCCGCTCCTGCAGCGCGAGCCCCACGCGGCCTTCCGGGCCGCAGCCCATGTAGCGCTGGCGCCCCTTGCCCTCGAGCGACTCGGACACGATGCGAAAGAGCCGCCCGGAGGGAGGCTCCGCCCACGCCTCGCCCTTCGGCGCGAGGACGAGGTAGCTCATCTTGAGGCTCTCCTTGTGCAGGCTCGCCGCGCGCGCGAGCTCCTCCACCACCCGCGGCATCGGCCAGGCGCGCTCCGCGTGGCACCAGTCCGTCTCCTTCACCAGCGCCTGGCAGGGGCCGCGGAACATGCAGGGGGCGCGCACCGCGTAGCCCTTGGCCACGAGCACGTCGCGCACCTTGAGCAGGCCGCGGCTCGTCTCGCGCAGCGCGGGCTCGAGGATGAGCAGGCTGCCGCCCTTCTTCACCCGCTCCAGCACGCTCTCGAGCAGCGCGGCGCGCGGGTTCGTGGCGCCGTCCCCCGTGCCGTACAGCTCGTTGAGCACGTGGCCCAGGGTGATGAGGTCGAACTGGCCCTCGGGCAGCGGGCTCTTCTTGAGCGGGTCCCAGTCGCGCGTGGCCAGCGCCTCGCCCGCCTCCAGCGCGAGGGCGCGCGCGAGCGTGAGCGCGGGCTTGCTGCGGTCCGCCGCCGTCACCTCGGAGGCGCCCGCGTCCATCGCCGCAAAGGCGAGGGGTCCGGGGCCGCTGCCCAGGTCCAGCACGCTGCGGGGGCGGCTGGGCAGCTCCCCCAGGGCCTGGCGCGCCTGGGCATAGGAGACGGGCCAGTAGAAGAGCAGGTAGGCGCCCAGGAGCTTCGGGTCGTCCATGTAGCGGGCGCCGGCGAGCTGGCGCTCGCGGGTGAGCCCCATGGACAGCTGCTTCACCCCGGCCGCCACCTCCCGCACCTCCTGGGGGGTGAGGCGGGTCTCGGGGAGCTCGGCCGAGCCCTTCTGCTTGCGCTGCGCGCGCCACACGGCGATCAGCCGGGGCATCCAGCGCTCGAGGTCTCTGGCGTACGCGTCACTCATCCGTCAATCGCTCACGAAACTGGGGTCGCCCGGAGGGGCCGACCGCGTTAAACCCACGCACGCTCATGATCTCCGTCAAAGGCCTGCGCAAGCACTATCAGGTCCACAAGCGCCCGCCTGGCCTCAAGGCGGCCCTGCGCTCGTTGGTCCACCGCGACTACACCACCGTCAAGGCGGTGGATGGCATCAGCTTCGACATCCGCCCCGGCGAGCGGGTGGGCTTCCTGGGGCCCAACGGCGCCGGGAAGACCACCACGCTCAAGGTGCTCTCGGGGCTCCTGCACCCCTCGGAGGGCGAGGTGCGGGTGGACGGCCACGTGCCGCGCCACCGCGAAGACGCCTTCCTCAAGAAGATCATGCTGGTGATGGGCCAGAAGCAGCAGCTGCTCTGGGACCTGCCCCCCAGCGAGACCTTCGAGCTCAACCGCGCCATCTACGACGTGCCCATGGCGCAGTACCGGCGCACGGTGGACGAGCTGGTGGGGCTGCTCGAGCTGGGAGACCTCATCGGCAAGCCCACCCGCCAGCTCAGCCTCGGCGAGCGCATGAAGTGCGAGCTCGCGGCGGCCCTCATCCACCGCCCCAAGGTGCTCTTCCTGGACGAGCCCACCATCGGCCTGGACGTGAGCATGCAGGTGACGATGCGCCGCTTCATCAAGGCCTACAACGAGAGCACCGGCGCGACGCTCATCCTCACCAGCCACTACATGGACGACGTGGCGGCGCTGTGCCCGCGGGTGGTCGTCATCGACAAGGGGCAGCTCTCCTACGATGGCGGCCTGGAGGCGCTCGCCCAGCGCGTGCGGCCGGAGAAGCGGGTGGTGCTGCGGCTCGAGCGCGAGGTGGACGCGGCCGCGCTCGCGCCCCTGGGCAAGGTGGTGACGCACGAGGCCGGCATGGCGGTGCTGCAGGTGTCCCAGGAGGCGGTGAACGCCACCGTGGCGCGCGCCCTGGGGCAGCTGCCGGTGCTGGACCTCACCGTGGAGAACGCCCCGCTCGAGGAGGTGATGAGCGAGCTGTTCTCCCAGAACCGCGCGGCCCGGCTCGCAGCGCCGGCGGAGTCCTCGGCGGAGGTGGCATGAGCGTGCGCAGCACGGTGCGTGCCTTCCCGACGATGCTGCGCATCGGCTTCAGCGAGGCGGTGGCCTACCGCGCCGAGCTCTTCATCTGGGTGCTCAGCACCACCATGCCCTTCGTGATGATGGCGCTGTGGACGGAGGTGGCGCGGGTGAGCCCGGTGGGGCGCTTCGGCGGCAAGGACTTCGTGGGCTACTTCCTCGCCACCTTCGTGGTGCGCCAGCTCACCGGCGCCTGGGCCGCGTGGCAGATGAACTTCGAGGTGCGCCAGGGCACGCTCGCGATGCGCCTCCTGCGCCCGGTGAGCCCGCTGTGGGCCTACGCGGCGGAGAACCTGGCGGCGGTGCCGCTGCGGCTCATCGTGGCGGTGCCGGTGCTGCTCTTCAGCGTCTTCGCGGTGGGGGGCAGGGCGGTGCCCGCGCACGCGTGGGGCTGGGGGCTCTTCCTCGTGGCGCTGCTGGGCGGCTGGCTCATCACCTTCTTCGCCAACGTGGCCATCGGCACGCTCGCGCTCTACATGGAGAGCAGCACCAAGGTGATGGACGTGTGGCTCGCGCTCTTCTTCGTGCTCTCGGGCTACCTCTACCCGCTGGAGGTGTTCCCCACGCCGCTGCGGGTGCTCGCGGACTGGCTGCCCTTCCGCTACCAGATCGGGCTCCCGGTGGAGCTGCTCACCGGGGCGCACGGGTTCGGCGAGTCGGCGGCGCTGCTCGCGCGGCAGTGGCTGTGGGTGGCGCTGATGGCGGGGCTGTGCACAGTGCTGTGGCGCCGCGGGCTCAAGCGCTTCGCGGCGTACGGGGGTTAGACGGATGCAGCGCTACCTCCGCCTCTTCGGTGTGCAGCTTCGCGCGAGCAGCCTGCTCGCCATGCAGTACCGCGGCGACTTCCTCATCGACGGCGTCATCAGCCTCTTCTGGATGGGCACGGCGCTCGCGCCGCTCTTCGTGGTCTACCGCGGCGAGCAGAGCATCCCGGGCTGGAGCTTCGGCGAGGCGCTGCTGGTCATCGGCTGGTTCACGCTGCTGCAGGGCATCCTCGAGGGCGCGATCAACCCGGGGCTCGCGGGGGTGGTGGAGCACATCCGCAAGGGCACGCTGGACTTCGTGCTGCTCAAGCCCGCGGACGCGCAGTTCCTCGTCTCCACCTCGCGCTTCCTGCCCTGGCGCGCCATCAACGGCGTCGCGGCGCTGGGGCTCTTCGCGTATGCGTTCGCGCGGCTGGGGCGGCTGCCGTCCGCGCTCGGCATCCTGGAGTCGCTGGTGCTGCTGTGCGCGAGCGTGCTGCTGCTCTACTCCCTGTGGATCCTCACCATCAGCGCGGCCTTCTACGTGGTGAAGGTGGACAACCTGACCTACTTCTTCACCTCCATCTTCGATGCGGCGCGCTGGCCCTCCACCGTGTTCCGCGGGGTGCTGTCGGTGGTGTTCACCTTCGTCATCCCGCTCGCGCTGATGACCACCTATCCGGCGCAGGCGCTGCTGGGTCGGCTCCCGCCGCGCTCGCTGGTGGTGGCGGTGGTGGGCTCGCTGGCCTTCTCGTGGCTCAGCCGCCGCGTGTGGCTGCGCAGCATCGGGCGCTACACGAGCGCGAGCAGCTGACCGCGTCCTCCCTCTCCCTCTGGGCGAGGGTCGGGGTGAGGGAAGAGGCTTCATTCCTGTGCCGTCCCGAGGCCCGGTGCTATCTCCGCCCGCATGAGCCGATCGCGCATCTGGAAACGCCTGGGGTGGGGAGTGCTGGGACTGCTCGTGCTGCTGGGCCTCTTCCTGGCAGTGGGGCTGACCGCGAAGTCCATCCCCGAGGACGCGCCGCCCTTCTTCGACCTCGAGGCGGTGCGCGCGCTCGCCCGCAGCGGCGAGGGGCCCCTGCCGAAGGAGCTGCGCGCCCAGCGGGTGGCGAGCGGCGAGCTGCCCGCGCGGGTGCTGGCGGTGGCGGGCGGCGGCTTCGGGCCGGTCACCTTCGAGTTCTTCACCTATCAGCTCGTCTGGGAGGACGGGCGCACGGCGGTGCTGGACGCGGTGGCGGACGAGAAGACCTTCGCGGAGAACCTCCCCGTGAAGGAGTTCGACGCAGCCGCGTGGGCGCGCATGCAGGAGGCGATGCGCAAGGCGGACGTGGTGGCGGTGACGCACGAGCACTTCGACCACGCCTCGGGCATCGCCCACTCGCCCTACCTTGCCGAGCTCGCCCCGCACGTCGCGCTGACGGAGGCGCAGCTGGTGGGGCACCACGCGGAGCGGGCGGGGTTCACCCCCGAGGTGTGCGCGCACTTCACCCCCTTGCGCTACCAGGGGCTGCACCGGCTGCGGCCCGGCGTGGTGCTCATCGCGGCGCCGGGCCACACGCCCGGCAGCCAGCTCGTCTACGTGCAGCTCGCGGGCGGCCAGGAGTTCCTGCTGGTGGGCGATGTCGCCTGGCAGCGCGAGAACATCGAGCAGCCGGTGATGCACCCGCGGCTCGCCAACTGGCTCGGCCAGGAGGACGCGGACGCGATGGCGCGCGAGCTGCGCGAGCTGCACACCCTGCTGCGCACCGCGCCCCAAGTGCACCAGGTGGTGGCGCACGACGGCGGGCAGATGGCCGACCTGATGCGCCGCGGGCTGGTGCAGGAGGGGCTGCGGTAGGGCGGTTCCCATTTTCTGCGCCCCGTCCGGTCTTCCTCCTGAAACCCACGGAAGGGGAGCCGGACATGGATGCGAAGCGGCTGTGCGCAGTGCTGGTGGGGATGATGGCCATGGCGGGCTGTGCGCCCGTGCGGCTCGAGGTGCCCGAGCCGCTCGCACGCGATGCGGCCCCCCTCAAGGTGGAGAAGAAGTACCGCCACCTGCTCTCCACCCGCGGCACCCTGAAGGCCGGTGAGTACGAGGCCGCTTTCGACGAGGACGGCGCGACGACGAATCGCCTCGGGGTGGGCGACGCGCAGCTGTGCCACACCGAGCGCGAGTACCGCTTCGCGCTCGCCTCGGCCGGGCGCGCGGCGCCACTCGAGGTGGAGTGCCGCGAGCAGATGACCGGGCAGCAGGTGCAGCTCGCGGCGTTCCACGGCGAGCTGACGATGGGCACGGCGCAGAACCGCGTGAGCTGCCGCGTGAGGGGCGGCGCGGGCCAGGTGGACCTCCAGCCGGCTCCCGGCAGCGCGTGGGTCGGGACGGAGCGCGTGGAGGGGCAGGTGACGGTGGGCGCGGTGCACCTGAGCGCGGAGAGCCTGGGCTACGACACGCAGGGCGTGGCGAGCGTGCCGTACCCCGGCTTCCAGCTCTTGCGCGGGGGCGAGGTGGTGGGCGTGGTGCAGACGCAGAAGCCCCTGCAGCTGTGGCTCTCGCCCTCCCTGCGCCCCGAGGAGCGCGAGGCCGCGGTGCTCGGCGCCTTCAGCCTCCTCCTGCAGACCACGTGGACCTTCGAGGGGCCGCGCGACTGCGAGCGTCAGGCGTAGGGCGCTCGCGGGGAGCAGGACCGGGTCGCCATCCGCCCTGAGCGTACGAGGCTCGAGGCTCGAGGCTCGGAGTCGCACATCCCTCACCCCGTCCCTCTCCCAGGGGGAGAGGGGACAGTGGGTCCGCTTGCACCCGCGAGCACGCGAGGGCTCCCCGCGCTAGGCTGCGCAGGCGCATGCGTCTGCTCCTCCCCGCGCTCCTCGCCTCCTTGCTCTGCGCCGGCTGCGCCACGGTGCCCACGCGCCCGCCGCCGAGCACCTGCGCGGAGGGCAACGCGGGGCTCTGCCGCTTCGAGGCGACGCAGCACCTCGCCCGCGGCGAGCGCCCGCAGGCGGTCGAGGCGCTGGGCCGCGGCTGCGGCGCGGGCCTGGTGACGGACTGCGTGGAGCAGGGCGAGCTGCTGCTGGAGGACGGGCAGCTGGATGCGGCCGAGCCGCCGCTCGAGCGCGCGAAGCAGGAGGGGTGGAGCGGCGCGTATGCGCCCCTGGCCCGCCTGCACGAGGCGCGCGCCACGCCTGCGGACCTCGCCACGGCGCACCAGCTGCGCCGCGACGTGCTCTCCATCGACCACCCGGACGCCGAGGTCCTCTGGTGGTACCGCGCGAGCGAGGCGCACGGCCCCGGCGCGGTGCTCGCCCTGAACATCCAGCCGATGTGGGCCCGCTCGCGGCGGCTCAACTTCGGGGTGCAGTGGGCGCTGACGCCCAACCCCACCGAGCTCACCGGCTTCGTGGGCTACCAGCACTTCGCCACCGACTGGCTCGTGCCCTACGCGAACGTGCAGGCGGGGTGGGGGAGCCGCGGCTACGGCGAGAGCGGCTTCTTCGACGCCGGGGTGGAGGGAGGCGTGAAGCTCGCGCTGGGGCCGCTGGGCCACCTGAACTTCGCCGTGGGCTCCTCGCGCGGCAGCCCCCTGCACCTCTCGGTGGGCGTGGGGCTCAACTACCTCCTCGTCCTGGCGGCGGCCGCGGCGCACTGAGGCGGCCGCACGCCCCGCGTGCCTGCGGCCGGGCGAGCCCCGCCGCGTCGTCCCGCAGGGGCATGGGCCCGGGCGCGCCGCGGTGCCCAGGCTCGGGCTCTCTGACGCAAGGAGGGCGCCATGGGCGTCGTGAACGTGGAGATGGGCACGCGGGTGGACGAGGTGGCGGACGGCATCTTCCGCATCAGCACGCCCCTGCCGCCCTCGGTGGTGCCCGGGGGCTTCAGCTTCAACCAGTACCTGGTGGTGGACGACGAGCCGCTGCTCTTCCACACCGGCCCCCGGCGCTTCTTCCCGCTGGTGCGCGACGCCATCGCGAGCGTGCTCCCGCTCGAGCGCCTGCGCTGGCTGGGCGTCAGCCACGTGGAGGCGGACGAGTGCGGAGCGCTCAACGCGCTGCTCACGGTGGCGCCCCAGGCGCAGCCAGTGTGCTCGCGCGTCGCGGCGCTCACCTCCCTGGAGGACATGGCGGACCGGCCGCCGCGCGCGCTCGCGGACGGCGAGACCCTGTCGCTGGGGCGCCACAGCGTGACCTGGCTGGACACCCCGCACCTGCCGCACGGCTGGGAGTGCGGCTACCTCTTCGAGGCGAGCACCCGCACGCTCCTGTGCGGAGACCTCTTCACCCAGCCCGGGGGCGCCGCGTGCCCGCCGCTCACCGAGGGCGACATCCTGGGGCCCAGCGAGGCCTTTCGCGGCGCGCTGGACTACTTCAGCCACTCGGACACGGCGCGGGGACAGCTCGCGCGGCTCGCCCGGGTGGACCCGCGCACGCTCGCGTGCATGCACGGCAGCGCGTGGGCGGGGGAGGGCGGCGCGCTCTTGCAGGCGCTCGCGGACTCGATGTGCGGGCCGGCCCTGCGCGCCTGAGCCCCCGGACAGAGGGATTGTCCCCCCTCCCATGGACTCGCTGCGGGGAGGGCGGCGCCGCGGGGGGGCGCCCAGGTGCACTGTCGGCCGCCTCCCGTAGTGTCCTGCTCGGGGCTGGAGCGGAATGGGCGAGGCGGGGGCAGCAAGACCGTGCGAGGGGGGCGCACGCATCTACCGGCGCAGGCAGCCGGAGGGCACGCCGCTGTACGCCGCGGTGCGGGAGAACCTGGCCACGCTCGTGGCCGAGGCGGACGCGGTCGGCCGGGGCCTGCCGCGCTACGTGACGCGCGACTTCTCGCGCTATCTCGATTGCGGTCAGCTGGCGAACGGCTTCGCACGCGTGCGCTGTGACACGTGTCACGATGAGCTCCTCGTGGCCTTCAGTTGCAAGGGGCGCGGCGTATGCCCCTCGTGCAACGCGAAGCGGGCGCACGGGACGGCGGCGCACCTGGTGGAGCGCGTGCTACCCCACGTGCCGTGGCGGCAGTGGACGCTGTCCTTTCCCTTCGCAGTCCGCTTGGCGCTCGCGCGCGACGCGCGGCTTCTCTCGGAGGTGCTCGCACTCTTCCTGCGCGCCGTCTTCGCGCTGCAGCGCCGGCGCGCACGGCGCCGGGGCGTGCGCGCAAGGGAGACGGGCGCCGTCACCTTCGTGCAGCGCTTCGGCAGCGCGCTGCAGCTGACGCCCCACTTTCACGCGCTGCTGCCGGACGGGGTCTTCTCGCCTGAGGCGGCCTTCGTCCCGTTGCCAGCGCCCTCGCAGGAGGAGCTCGAGCGACTGCTCGCGCAGGTGCGCCGCCGGGTGCTGGCGCTCCTCGCCGCGCGTGGGGTGCTGGAACGAGAAGCCGAGGACGATGCGCTCGAGGGCTACCGGGCCCACAGCTTGCGCGGGCAGCTGGCGCTGCTGGGCTTGGACGTGCGCGCTCCGCCCCGTCAGCAGCCGCGCTGCTCCTTCCAGGAAGGCTTCAGTCTCCACGCCAACACGCACCTGCACTCGCATGACAGAGAGGGCCTGGAGCGTCTCTGCCGCTACGGCGCCCGGGGGGCCGCTGGCCCTGGAGCGCTTCGAGCGCCTTGCAGATGGGCGAATTGCCTACCGGATGAAGCGGGCAATGCCGGGCGGGCGCACGCACCTGCACTTCACCGGGCTCGAGCTCCTACGCAAGCTCGCGGCCCTGGTGCCGCCGCCCCGCAGCAACCTGGTGCGCTTCCACGGCGTCTTCGCACCGGGGTCGAAGCTGCGCAGGGGCGTCACCCCGGTACCCTTATCCGAAGCATCCGCGCTCACTGCGCCGACAGTCCATGCCCCGCGGGTGGAGGCCGCCCGGCGGGAGCGCGCTCCGCGCTTGGACTGGGCGGGGCTGCTGCAGCGCACCTTCGCCCTGGACGTCTTCCTCTGCACCCGCTGCGGGGGCAAGCGCCGGGTGCTGTCGTACCTGGCGGACCCACCCGTCGTCCGGGCCATCCTCGCTCACGTGGGCGAGGCGACGGGGGTGCCGCCGCTGGCGGCCGCGCAGGGACCGCCGGGGTGGGAGTAGGGCCGCGCGCAGACGCGGTGGAGTGCAGGTGGGCTGGCCGGGCGCAACGGGGGCGCTCGAGTCCCGAGGTGCGCCTGCGGCTTGGCCGAGGACGCCCGTGCGGTGGCCGCGAGGCGGGGACTTCGGCGGAGGGCAGGGCTCCACGGACACGCGCGCGACGGGCCGCTGCGCGAGAAACACGGGCTGTTTGTCCTATGCCCCCGAGGAGTGGCCGATGCCTCGCAGCCGCTCCTGCTCTGCCCCGTCCACCCGCAGCGAGTCCGTCCTGGGGGTGGACACAAACTTTGTCCGGGGGCTTAGCGCCCCTTCACCGGCTCGGGCACCCCGCGCGCCGCGAGCAGCTGGCCGATGAGCCCGCCGCCCGTGGGCTCCTGGGGCACCAGCGTCACGGCGGCGTTGCTCGCCATCAGCCGCTGCAGCTCGAGCACCTCGAACATCACGTTCAGCACCTCGGGGTCCTCCCCGATGCGCCGCAGCGCCGCGCCCACGATCTGCGGGCGCAGGGCGGCCGCCTTGGCGAACTCCACCGCCGCCTGCCGGTCCGCGGTGCTGGTGATGATGCTCACCTGGTTCGCGCCGTCCTGGCGGATGGCGCTGGTCACCTGGCGCAGCCGGTTCACCACCTTCTCCTCGATCTGCCGGATCATCTCCGTGTCGCGGAAGTGCACCTTGCGGATGTACACGCTGCCCAGCTTGTAGCCCCAGGCGTGGCTCTGCGGGCTGACCTCGGCGCGCACGGTGCGGCTCATGGTGTGCCGGCTCTCCAGCATGTCCGAGAGCTTCATGTTGCTGAGGCTGCGCACCGTGGCGTTGCTCACGTTGGCCGCGAGGCTGCCGCGTGGGTCCGCGTTCTCGAAGAGGAAGCGCACCGGGTCGCTGACGTACATCTCGTACCAGACCCCGATGCCCATGGGCGCGCCCTCCTCGCTGTTGACCGCGAGGCTGCGCAGGTACTGCTGGTCCAGGCGCAGGTCCACCACGTGCACGCGGCCCACCCAGTGCACGATGAGCGCGCGCCAGCCCAGCTTGGGCCAGAGGAAGTTGAGGCCCGGCTCGCGCAGCTCCGCCACCACGCTGCCGAAGAGCACGTACACGCGGCAGGTGCGCTCCTCCACCACCGTGTAGAAGCCGAGCATTTTGAGCAGCGTGAAGAACACCGGCAACCCGATGGCGGTGGCGACGAAGCCCAGCACCATCCCGAAGAGCGTCTCAGCCATTCTTCACCCCCAGCACCACCTGCTGCGCCTTCGAGTAGAGCCCCAGACGAATGTTGCGCACGTAGCCGGCGAGCGCCGCGGGCCCGCTGCGCTTGAGCAGCGCGAGCTCGCTGGAGAGCGCCACCAGCGGCTCGACCTCCGTCTGCGCGCGCAGGGTCTCGATCTCCACCGCGCGCCGCGACTGGACGATCTTCTGGTCCGCGCTGGCCTGCGCGAGGCTCACCTCGCTGCTCACGTGGTTGTGCGCCGTGTTGATGGCGGCGAGCGCGCTCTCCACCTCGTTGGGCGGGTCGATGCTGGTGATGAGGCTCGCGTCCAGCACGATGCCGTAGCGCGCCTCGCTGCCCTTGCACTCGCGGTCCATGTGCTCGTTGAGGTCGCGCATGTTCTTGCGCAGGTCGTTGATGGAGACGCCGCTCACCACCGCGGCCTCGGCGGGCTGGCTCGCGCGCTGCTCGTCCGGCGAGTGCGGGGGCGCCTCGAAGTTGGCGATGCGCTCGCGCAGGATGGACACGAAGTAGGCCATGGTGTGGACGATGGGCTGCTTCACGCCGAAGAGGAACGCGTACAGGTTCTTCTCGCTCACGCGGTAGCGGATCTGCCCGGTGAGGCCGGTGTTGAGCTGGTCCTTGGTGACCGCCTCCAGCACCTTGCCGCCCTGGTTCGCGCGCGGGCTCTCCGGGTCCTGCGCCATGTTGAGCGTGCGGGTGGCCACGCTCACCTTGTGCACCTTCTCCCAGGGCCACTTGAAGTAGGGGCCGCCGGGGGGGATCACGCGCAGGCGCGGGTAGTCGTAGCGCTCCTCGTCCGTGCGGGCGAGCCCCTCGCTCAGGGGGCCGGTGCGGTTGGTGAGCCCGGGCCCCAGCCGCTCGGCGCGCCCGAAGGCGGTCTTCACCGCGCGCTCGTTCTGGTCCACCGTGAAGAAGCCGCCCACCACGCAGCGCAGGAAGAGGTAGAGGCCGGCGCCCAGCAGCACGCCGTGCAGCACCCCGGAGAAGTCGAAGTTCATGGGTGAACAGCCTAGTGGCAGCGCACATCGCCGCCTAGCCGTGAGACTCACACGCACTGCGAGTAGAGATTTGTACCCCCCTTGCGCTGGCACCGGGAGTTCGGGGTATACGGCCTTGTGCTCGCGTTCCCACCTCTCCGGCCTCTGATCCTCTGCGCGCTCGGACTGCTGCTCGGGCCGGGCTGCGAGGGGCGCTTCGTGGACCCGCACCCGGCGGAGCTCGAGCGCCTGCAGCGCACGCACAGCCTGAAGGTGACCCCCGCACCGGTGGTGTACGGCCTCATCTTCGACCTCTACCTGGCGGACTCCGCCGAGTGCGCGCGCGTGCACCAGCAGCTCACGAGCGCGCTGCGCACGCTGATGCTGCCCGCGGGTCGCGAGGGGCAGGAGCTGGCCGCCCAGGAGCTCTCGCCCGACTGCAGCGCGCAGCCCGGCACCCAGCGCCTCGACCTGCTGGCCTACAACCGTGCCATTGCCGCGGCCCAGGCGCGCTACGGCGCGGGGCGCGTGCGGCCGGTGCTCGTGTACTTCAACAACCTGGCGCTCCCGCTGCCCACCGGGCTCGCGGGCGACTTGCGCACGCTGCGCAGCAGCGCCACCCAGCCGCTGGTCTGGGCGCTCACGCTGCAGGCGGGGGCGGGCACGAGCCTCCCCTTCGACGTCTCGGAGACGTGGACCTACTCGGCGGACGCGGCGCTCACCTCGCCGCTCGAGCGCGTGGCGCGTGCGCAGCTCCCCTTCGACCTGATGCAGCAGCCGCCGCTCGAGGGCTTCCCGGTCTTCAGCGCGAGCGAGCTCAGCACCGCGCGCGAGTTCAAGGTGTGCAGCAGCGCGGGGCAGGTGACGGGCCTGAACTTCACCTTCGGTCCCAAGGCGGTGAAGGTGAGCCCCGCCTCGCCGCCGCGCGTGTCGCTCGCGGCCGCCGCCACCTCCAGCCTCCCCGCCCCGCACGGCTCCCTCCAGGAGGCCGCCGCGCGCTACGAGATCGAGGTGTGCCACGCGAACTGCGAGCGCACCTACGAGCCGCCGGATGGCGACGCCGCCATCTGGAACACCACCTCCGGCTGCATGCTGAAGACCTCCACATGAGCGCGCTCTTCCTCGCACTGCTCGCGCTCGGCTCGGTGCCGACCGCGCCCTCCGCTCCGCCCGCGGGCCCTCCGCCGGAGGCGGCCGCGCCCACGGCGCCCCGCGCCCCCGCGCCCTCCGACGCCGCGGCTCCCGCGAGCCCGGCGGCCGAGGCGGCACCCGGCGCCGAGGCCCCGGCGGCAGCGCCCGCGGCCGCTCCTGCCGCGACCGCGGCGTCCTCGAGCGAGCCCACGGTGGCGTCTCCCGACGCGGCCGCGCAGACCTCCGCGCCCACCGCAGCCGCAGCCGCTGCCGCTGCGGCACCGACGGCGGCCCCGGCGGAGACGGCCGCTGCGGGTCCCGCGGGCTCCGGCGCCGTGGCCCCGGCTGCCGCTGCACCTGCCCCCGTGCTCGCGTCCACGGCGAGCCTCCCTCCGCCGCCCGCGGTGCCCCCCGGGGCGGACGGGGTGCCGGTGAAGGTGGAGCGCCGCCGCCTGCTCAAGGAGCACCACGCGCTCTTCACCGTCGGCCCCACCTACCTCGCGCGCGGCGACTACTACCGCAGCCCGGGGCTCACGGCGACCGCGTCCTACTACCCGCACGAGTCGGGCGGCCCCGAGCTGAGGCTCGCGCTCTTCTTCTCCTCGCTCACGGGTGCGGGCAGCGAGGTCTTCGAGCGCACGGGACTGGTGCCGGACGCCCACAAGCCCGTCTTCCTCGCGGCCGCCGGCTGGCGTCAGAGCGTGGGCTACGGCAAGGCGCTGCTGGGCGGCAGCGAGCTCACGAACCTGGTGCACTTCGACCTGCAGCTCGCAGGGCACCTGGGCCTCACCTTCACCGACCGCGCCACCAACCCCACGCTCGCGCTCGGGCCCGGCCTGCTGGTGCGCACCCGCACGATGTTCCTGCAGGTGGACGTGCCCTTCGTCGGCTCGCTGGAGAAGCGCAGCCGCAGCTCGGTGGCGCTCGGGGTGCTGCCGGCCTTCTCGCTCGGGTTCCAGCTGTGATCCACGCAGTGCTCCTCGCCGCGCTGGCCGCAGGGCCCGCGCAGTACGACCGCGCCTTCGGCGAGCGGGATCTCCACGCGCTCGTGCTGCTGCTCTCCGAGCACCCGGAGAGCGAGGCCGAGAGCGAGGCCCAGGCGCTCTACGGCGACGTGGTGCGCCTGGCGCAGTGCGAGCCCCTGCCGCCGCTCGCGGCGCAGGAGCTGCGCGCGCCCACCGCGCGCAGCCTGCTGAGGCTCGAGGCCCAGCGCCGCGCGCGCCTGGGGGCGGGCGCCGCCCGCTCCCAGACCCTGTGGCGCGACCTGCTCGACCCCACCTTCTTCCGCCGCACCTCGGCGCTCGCCGCCCAGGGCCCGCTGCTGCGCTGGCCGCTCGAGGACGAGCGCTGGTCGGACGAGGCCACGGACGTGGGCGTGCGCCCCTGGAGCTGCGGCTCCCCGGTCGCCGCGGGGGACGAGCTCGCGCAGCTGGGCGCCGCCGAGCTCGCGAAGCTGCAGCGCGCGCTGCCCGCGGAGGCCGGTGCCCGGCTGGGCTATCACCGCAGCGTGCGGCTGCTCTCGCGCGGGGAGCGCGAGCTGGCCCTGCAGGCCGCCCAGACGGTCGCCCCCGCGAGCCTGCACGCGGAGCTCGCCGCGTGGGCCCAGCTGATGCGCCTGGAGCTGGGGCTGGACCCGGCCGAGCGCTACCTCGCGCTGGTGGACGCGCCCGCGCTCGCGCCCGTCCGGCTGCTGGTGCACGAGCGCGCCGCCGCGACGCTCGCGGCCGGCGGCAAGTGGCTGCCGCTCCTGCGCCTCGCCGCGCAAGGCGGGGACGAGCCCGCCTTCGCGGGCTCGCCGGAGGACGCGGCGCAGCTGCGCGAGGATCTGCTCCTGCGCCGCGCGCTCGCCTACGAGGCCCTGGGCAACCGCGAGGCGCTGCGCAGCCTGCTGCAGCGCGCGCTCATCACCGAGGCCCCGAAGCCCGCGCCCTCCAGTGCCGCCGGCTCCAGCGCCAGCGCCCCGGCCAGCCCCGCGCTCGAGGGCCTGCGCGGGCTCGCGCTCGAGGCGCTCGCGCGCTCCAGCCTGGATGCGGACGACCTCGCGCTGCTCGCGGCGCTGGGGCCCACCTCCGCGCGCCTGCAGCGGCTGGTGACGCTGGGCGGGCGCGCGCTCGCGGTGGGCAACGCGCGCGGCGCCGAGGAGGTGGCGGCCGAGCTGCTGCGCCAGAAGGACGCGCTCGCGCAGGCGCGCGGCTTCGCGCTGCAGGCGGAGCTCTCGCTGCAGCAGGAGGACCGCCCCCGGCTCGAGCGCAGCGTGACGGCGCTGCTCGCGCTGCGCGCAGCGCCCGGCGTGAGCCCCCGCCAGCAGGCCGAGGTGGACGCGGTGGCGATGCAGGTGGCGCAGGCCCTGGTGCTCGCGAGCGCGCGGCTCACCGGCCCCGGCTGGCAGCCCGTGCTGGGCGCGCGCCTCAAGACGCTGGAGGAGGGGGTGCACTCGCGCAACGCGCGCAGCTTCATCCCGCTCTACGCGGCGCTCGCGGACCGTCCGGCGGAGCCGGGCGCGAAGGGCCGCCGCGCGCCCGCCTACGTGAGCGTGGGCGAGGTGGCGGTGGGCGCGCCGCGCGAGGCGGTGGCGCCTCCGGCCGTCACCGTGCCCTGGCCCGAGCCCTACTCGCTGCTCTCCCTTCCCCGGCCCGATGGCACGCCGGGAGACGGCTTCAGCCCGCCGACCCCCGCCGGGGCCGCCGGGTCTCCCCCTGTCGCAACCCCCGCTGCCGGCGCGGGAACCGAGGTCACGCATGCGCCGTGAAGTCCCCCACCTCCTGCTGCTGCCCGCGCTGCTGTGCGCGCTGACGGCGCAGGCCCAGAGCCCCACCGCGTCCAGCGACGCCACCGAGGAGATGCCCGCGAACGCGAGCATCTACCGCAAGAAGGCGCCGCCCCCGAAGCCGCTCGCGAAGGACGGGCGCCTCGTCGCTCCCGGCAGCACCGTGGACGCGAACGACGCGCTGGACGAGATGCTGGACGAGTTCGCCGCGGACATCGCCCGCATGGGCGCCGCGCGCGTCTCGCCCATCCTGCTCGAGCGCATCCGCGTCTCGGACAACATGAACCCGGAGTTCGCCGCCATCCTCGAGGCCCGGCTGGTCGCCGCGGTGTACCGCGCGGCCAACGTGGCCGTGGTGCGCTGCTTCGAGTGCTACGCCACGCGCGGCGAGGTGAAGGACGGGCAGTGGGTGGTGCAGCGCGGCGTCACCCGCAAGGAGGAGCTGTCGCAGCTCGCGGACAAGTACAGCGCGCAGATGCTCTTGCAGGCCAACCTCACGCTCAACACCGCCCCCAACTCGCTCGCGCTCGACGTGGAGATGGTGCGCGCGAGCGACGCCACGGTCGCCTTCGCCGAGGGCTACCGCGTGCACCCCTACACCGCGATGCTCTACCGCACCGCGGACCGCGTGCAGACGCGCGAGGCGAAGCTCAAGGACCTCGAGGACCGGGTGAACGCGCGCCCGCAGTGGAAGTACTCCCTGCAGACCGGCGCCGCGTACGTGCCCGTCTCCGAGCACCCGGACGGCTCCTTCGGCGCGGCCTATGTGGCGGCGCGCTTCACCGAGGCCTTCGGCGAGGAGCGCAACTGGCGCGCGGGCGTCACCGTGGGCGGGCTCATCAACCCGGCCCGCATGGCCGGCCTCACGCTGGCGGCCACGATGCTCTCGCGGCTCACCGAGGACAACATCTACAAGGTGCAGTGCTTCCTCGGTGGCTCGGCGGGCGCGCTGATCACGGGCAAGGAGAACAACTCGCCCTTCTTCGGGCCGCAGGCCGAGTGCACCCTCACGCACCGCTTCACCCTGCAGGCCAGCGTCCACTACCTCATCCCCTTCAAGGTGGAGCGCGACACGGGCTCCTACAAGGTCGGCGGCATCGTTCCGCAGGCGGGAGTTGCACTCGTATGGTGACCTTCACGAAGCGCCGCGCCCTGGGCGCGCTCGCGCTGCTGTCGCTCGCGGGCTGCGCCAGCAGCCCCTCCAAGACGCTGGTCATCCCCGCGGAGATGCGCCGCCAGGCCGCGCAGCCCGCGGCGCCCACGTCCCCCGCCCGCCCCGGCGCCGCGAGCGCGGCCGCTGGCGCAGGCGCGGCCTCTGGCGCGGGCACCGCCGCCGCCCCGGCGCCCGGCAAGTACGTCATCCGCATGGCCGAGGCGGGCCGCGTGTGGGAGATGGAGCTGCCCGAGGCCAGCGGCGGCTACGAGGTGCGCGTGCCGCTCGCCGGCATGGGCGGCCCCGCCGAGCAGCTCACCGCCGCGGACGAGGAGATGCTCTCGGACGCCCTCGCGCAGAAGGGTGACAAGGCCGAGAAGAGCGACAAGGGCGACAAGGCCCCGGTCGCGAAGGGCGACGCCAAGGCCGCGGGCTCCGCGCCGGCGGCGCTGGACGCGCGCGCGGCGGCCCGCAAGCGCAGCTACCTGGGCGGCATCGCCAAGGTGAGCGAGATGTACGCGGCGCGCCGCTACGAGCTCGGGCTCATCGAGCTGGTGAACCTGGAGAACGACTACCCGAACGACGCGCGCCTGCTGTCCATGAAGGGCTCGCTGTACCTGAAGCTGGGCAAGACGCGGCTCGCGCGCGAGGCCTGGGAGAAGGCGCTCACCATCAACCCCGACAACGCAGGCGTGGCCGAAGCGCTGCGCAGCGCCGCCCTGGGCGAGGAGTAGCAACCATGCACGTCATCATCGGACTCGCGGGCCTGGGCCTGCTCATCGCCTACATCCTGCAGCTGGGGCACGCGGCCGGCTTCTCCGGCGTGGTGCACCCGCCCTCGCTGCTGCTGCTGGGGCTCGCGCCCTTCTTCATGGCCATGGTGGCCTACCGCTTCACGGACCTGTTCAACGCGGTGAAGGCGGTGGCCGAGGCGCTGCGCTTCGACGCGGCGCGCAGCCGCCTGCGGCTCTACGAGGAGCTCACCCAGTTCGCCGCCGAGCTGCGCGCGCGCCGCCCTGCGCGCGCGCTGGAGGTGGCGGACGCCTCCTCGCACGCGCTGCTGCGCCAGCTGGGCCCGCTCGTGGTGCGCCAGTACTCCGCCGAGGAGCTGGAGAGCACCGCCTCCACCGCGCTCTACTGCCTGGTGAGCGAGCGCAAGCGCAGCGAGGACGTGCTGGGGACGCTCGGGCGCGTGGCGCCCGCCACCGGCCTCGTCGGCACGGTGCTGGGCCTCATCAACCTGCTCAAGGACCTGGCGCGCTTCGACCAGCTGGGCCCCTCCATGGCGCTCGCGCTCTTGTGCACGCTCTACGGCCTGCTCCTGGCCAACGCCGTGTACCAGCCGCTCGCGCGCGTCATCCACTCGCAGACCGCGAGCCGGGTGGAGGAGGCGAAGCTGCTCACGCGCGCGCTGGTGCTCACGGTGCAGGACAAGCCGCTGTCGGACGTGCGCCGCCTCTTCGAGCTGGCGGGCGCGCCGCAGGCCGCCGCGGCGCCGGTGTCTCCGGACGTCTCGGTGGGCGGGAGCCGCTAGCCCATGGCCGCGGACGACTTCGACGCGCTGCTCAACGAGCCGCAGCACGACGAGCTGTGGCTCATCAGCTACGCGGACCTGCTCACCCTGCTCATCGGCTTCTTCGTGCTGCTGCTGGCCGTCTCGCCGGTGAAGCTCGCGCAGTTCGAGAAGCTCGCGGCCTCCATGAACGGCCACCAGCAGGCGCCGCTCGTGGAGCTGAAGGAGCGGGTGGACAAGCTGGTGACGGAGAAGAACCTGCAGGATCGCGTGCGCACCACCGAGGACAACGAGGGGCTCGCCATCGAGTTCAAGGATGCGCTGCTCTTCGACTCGGGCGCGGCGGACATCCGCGCGGAAGGGCGGGGCACGCTCGAGGAGGTGGCGCGCCTGGTGGCCACGCTGCCCACGCGCGCGGTCATCATCGAGGGGCACACCGACGACCGCCCCATCAGCACCGCGCGCTTCGCCTCGAACTGGGAGCTGTCCTCCCAGCGCGCCATCAACGTCCGCGCCGCGCTCGAGGGCGCGGGTGTCTCCCGTGAGCTGATGTCCGTGCGCGGCTACGCCGACGTGCGCGCGCTCAAGGCCAATGGCTCGCTCTCCGTCGAGGAGCAGCGCGCCGCCAACCGTCGTGTGGTCATCCGGGTCGAATAGCCATGCTCCCTGCCAAGCCCTTCCGTACCTTCTCCGTCCTGCTCGCCGCGCTGTGCGCGAGCGCCGCGCTCGCCGCGGACCCCGCCGCCACCCCCCTGGGCCGCACCCGTGCGGACGCCGAGGAGCGCTCGCGCGCGGAGGTCAACGACCTGCTGCGCACCCTCTGCCCCGAGCAGTGCGTGCTCGTCTCCGTGGAGGCGCGCGTGGAGGACGAGGCCGTGGGCGGCGCCGTCCCCGGCTTCGAGAGCCTCTCGGGCGGCGCGAAGCTGCCCACCGTGCGCAGCGTGAACGCCAGCGTGCTGGTGGACAGCCAGCTGCCGGCCCCCTTCCGCACCCGCCTCAAGGGGCTCGTCGCCCAGCGGCTGAAGGAGGTCGCGGGCCAGTCCAACGTGAACGTGGAGGCGCTCGCCTTCCCGCCGCGCAACGCCCCGCACCTGGAGGCGCAGCCGCCCGCGCCCACGCCGCCGCAGCCCGCCGCGGCCGCGCCCAGCGCGCCGGACGCCCCGGTGCCCACGATGGGTGAGCGCCTGCAGGAGAGCCTGCTGCCCGCGGCGCCCCTGCTCGCGGTGGTGCTGCTGCTCGCCCTCAGCCTGATGGTGCTGGGCGGCCTGCTCGTGCTCGCGCTGCGCCGCCCGGCGGACGGCAGCGGCGGGGGCGCGTGGCTCGAGCCCGAGCCGCTGCCCGAGGCCGCGCCCGCGAACGCGCAGGCCGCACCCGCGCTGGACTACCCGGCGGCGCGCGCGCGCCGGCTCGAGCGCACGCTGCGCGAGGAGCGCGCGGTGCGAAACGCCGTGGTGCGCGAGGCGCTCACCCGCGGCGAGCTGCGCCCGGTGGCCCTGTGGACCCGCGAGCTGGGCGACTTCCTGCTCGAGGACCTGCGCGGCGATGCGGACCTCGGCCCCGCGGTGGCCGGCGTGGCGGCGGAGCTGGGCCGCGTCCCGGCGCTGGACGCCGCGGCGCGCGCCCAGGCGCTCTCGGAGCTCGAGGGCCGCACGCTCGCCGCGCGCCTCGTCCAGGCGGCGGACTCCGCGGACGCGGCCTTCAGCTTCCTGCAGGGCGTGCCCCCGCAGCGCTTCGCCTCCGCCGTGCGGGCGCTGCCCTCCGCGGCGCTCGAGGTGGCGCTGCGCTTCGCCCCGGCCGCGGCGCGCACCGCCGCGCTGCAGGAGCTCTCGGACGCGCAGCGCACCGCACTCGCGCTCGCGCTCGCGCGCCAGCCCGAGGTGAGCACCGCGCACGCGCTCGCCGTGGCCGAGGAGCTGCGCTCGCGCCTCGCCGAGAGCGCCGGCGGCGCGAGCCAGGTGGACGCCATGCTCGGCGAGCTGCTGGAGACGCTGCCGCTCGAGGAGCAGGACCGGCTGGTGGAGCAGCTGCGGCGCGAGGGCGACACGCGCGCCACCCGCTCGCTCATCACCGAGTCCACCCTCACCCGCTCGCCGGTGGAGCAGCTCAGCGCGGCGCTGCTGCGCCTGCCGCCCGCGCGGCTCGTCAGCTACCTGGGCGGGGCCGAGGTGTCGGTCCGCGAGCAGTTGCTCGCTGCCTGCCCCACGAAGCTGCAGCGCGAGCTTCGCGAGGAGCTCAAGCTGCGCGGCAGCAGCGCGCGCGACGAGTTCCTCGCGGCGCGCCGCGAGCTGCTCGTCAGCCTCCGCGAGGAGCTGGCGCGCAAGGCGGTCTAGCGCTGCAGGGCTTGGAACACCGAGGAGCACCGAGAAGCACCCGGGCCGGACTGAAGGGGAGGGAAGAGTCGATGCGCACACTCACCACGATGCTGCTGGGCGTCAGCCTCACGGGCTGCCTCATGGATGCTCCGGTCATCCCGGAGCCGCCGGAGCCTGATGCGGGGCAGCCCCCGCCGGTCATCATCATCGTGGACCCGGGCAACGGGGGCGGTGGGGGTGGCACCGGCGGCGGCGGTGGCGGGGGAGGTGGAGGTATCGGGGACGGCGGCGGCGGCGGCGGTATCGGAGGCGGTGGTGGCGGTGGCGGTGGCGGTGGCGGCGGTGGGGGCGATGCGGGCCCCATCGACCCGCCTCCGCCGGACGCGGGCCCGCCGCCCGTGACCCCCATGCCCGGCAGCGGCCTCTCGGGCGACCCGGGCACCGGCGTGCTCTGGCTGGTGCGCGTGGAGCCGGGGACGGCGAACCTGGCGGAGTCCTACGCCTCGCTGGTGGCGAAGATGAACGCGGGCCTGCAGGCGGCCGGCTTCGACGTGCGCACCACGGCCGTGGCCTCTCTGTACGACGAGCGGCTGCTGTGGGCCCGCTCGGACGGGCTCACCATCGGGCTCTCCTCGGCGCTGAGCAGCGCTGCGGCCAGCGCGAGCACGGCTGCGCCCACCGCCTGCAGCACCGCGTCGCTCGCGGGGCTCGGCGCGCGCCTGTCCACCGTCTACCCGGAGTCGGGCAGCAGTGGCTCCCCGCCCTTCGCACCCTCGCGCGGCGCGCTGCTGGTGGGCGTGCTCGACCACCGCGCGCGCCCCGTGTCCTACTACGGCGGCGCCTGCACCCACTTCGGGCAGCTGCCGGACAGCTACTTCGGGGTGCAGACGAGCTCGCAGATGGTGTGGCTCAACCGCTCCACGTTCAGCTGGAGCCTGCCGCTGAAGCAGACGCGCTTCGCGCTCGTCTCCACCTCCGAGTCGGAGAGCGCGAGCGCGCAGCGCAGCCGCTGCGCGGCGCTCGCGGCCTTCCCACGCAGCGCGCTGGACGTCATCGCCCCCTCGTCCAACCCTTTCTACGGGCCCTTCGCGAGCGCCATGGTGCAGCACCGCTCGGAGCTGGCGACCTCCTACGATCTCTGTAACGCCCTGGGCCAGGACTTCGCGCCCACGGCGTCGGCCTTCGCGCGCAGCTGGGCGAGCGCGCTGCAGCCCTCGGACGGGACGAAGTGAGGGCCCGCTCCGCCACCCCGGCCCGCAGGCCCTCGCCCGCCGCGGCGCCCCGCCCGGCGCGCCCGCGCCCCGGACAGCGCCCGCTGGCCCGGCGTCGCGGCGTCCCTCCCGTGCGCGGCGCTCGCCCCGGGCGTGCGGGGGCCCCGCGCCGCCGCAAGTGGGGGCGCTGGCTGCTGCTGCTCGCCCTGCTCGCGCTCGCGCTCTTCCTGCTCTGGCCCGCGCCTCCGCCGCCGCCGCCGGCCCCCGAGCCGCCTCCGGTGGCCGCTGCTCCGGCGCCTGCGCCGGCGCACCGGGCCCCGCCGCGCAAGAAGCCGGCCCCGCCGCAGGCAGCGCCCCCGCCGAGCGACTCCCAGCGGGCGCTCCTGATGGCCGCGGTGCAGCAGCGCGCCCCCCAGCTGCGCAGCTGCGAGCTGCCCCCCGGCGCTCCGGGCCGGGTGGCCACCCGCCTGCGCATCGCCCAGGCGGGCAAGACGCGCTCGGTCGCCTTCACCTCCACCCCGGCGCTCCCCGCCCCGCTCGCCACCTGCCTGCGCGAGCGCATCCTGCAGTGGGACTTCGCCGAGGTGCAGCTGCGCTCGGACGTGGAGCTGCTCGCGAGCTTCACGCTGGGAGGCTAGGGCAGCGGGAAGGGCGTGCGGGCCGCCGGGCGTTCTAGTCCGAGCATCCGAGCCCCGCGCCCGCCTGCCTCCCGGAGCCCCGGCGAGGGGGGAGGCCGGGGTCCTCTGCCTGCCTGCCCGGCAGGGGAGGGCTGCACGTCCCGTGCGCTCATGATAGGGCCTGCACCGCCATGGCATCCGAGCTCGACCAGGAGGTCGCCCGCAGGCGCACCTTCGCCATCATCAGTCACCCCGACGCGGGGAAGACCACCCTCACCGAGAAGCTGCTGCTCTACGGCGGCGCCATCCACCTGGCCGGCAGCGTGAAGGCCAAGCGCGCGCGCCGCCACGCGACGAGCGACTGGATGGAGCTGGAGAAGGAGCGCGGCATCTCCGTGACCTCCTCGGTGCTGCAGTTCGCCTACCGCGGCCACGCGGTGAACCTGCTGGACACCCCGGGCCACCAGGACTTCAGCGAGGACACCTACCGCACGCTCGCCGCCGCGGACGCGGCCGTGATGCTCATCGACGCGGCCAAGGGTGTGGAGCCCCAGACGAAGAAGCTCTTCAAGGTGTGCCGCATGCGCGGCATCCCCATCTTCACCTTCGTCAACAAGCTGGACCGCTACGGGCGCGCGCCGCTGGAGCTGATGGACGAGCTCGAGCAGGTGCTCGGCATCCGCGCCTACCCGATGAACTGGCCCATCGGCATGGGGCCGGACTTCCGCGGCGTGTACGATCGCCAGGCGCGCGTGGTGCACGTGTTCGCCGCCCACGGCAGCCACGGCGAGAGCGAGGTGGAGGAGAAGAGCATCTCCATCGACTCGCCGGAGATCTCCGAGATCGTCCCCGAGGCGCAGCTCGCCCAGCTGCGTGAGGACATCGAGCTGCTGGACATCGGCGGGGACGTGTTCGACCGCGAGAAGAGCGACGCGGGGCAGATCACCCCCATGTTCTTCGGCAGCGCGATGACGAACTTCGGCGTGCGCCCCTTCCTGGACGCCTTCCTCGAGCTCGCGCCCGCGCCCACCTCGCGCCAGACCACCGAGGGGCCGCGCCTGCCCACGAACCCGAAGTTCGCGGGCTTCGTCTTCAAGATCCAGGCGAACATGGACCCCTCGCACCGCGACCGCATCGCGTTCCTGCGCGTGGTGAGCGGCCGCTACGTGAAGGGGATGAACGCCTTCCACTCGCGCCTGGGCAAGGACGTGCGGCTCGCCAAGCCCAGCCAGTTCATGGCGGCCGAGCGCACGGCCATCGAGGACGCGTGGCCCGGGGACGTCATCGGCCTCTTCGATCCCGGCCAGTACCGCATCGGCGACACGCTCGCGGACGGCGAGGACCTGCACTTCGAGAGCGTGCCGCGCTTCAGCCCCGAGTTCTTCGCGGTGGTGCGCTCGAAGGACCCGCTGCGCCGCAAGCAGATGGAGAAGGGCCTGGAGCAGCTCTCCGAGGAGGGCACGGTGCAGATCTTCCAGCAGCTGCAGATGGGCATGAGAGATCCCATCGTCGGCGTGGTGGGCGCCCTGCAGTTCGAGGTGCTGCAGTACCGCATCGAGCACGAGTACGGCGCGAAGATCGCCCTGGACCGGCTGCCCTTCAGCCACGCGCGCTGGGTGGTGGGGCCGAACTTCGACCCCCGTGCCTTCGACTGGGAGGGCAACCGCCAGACGGTGCAGGACCGCGACGGGCTGCCCCTGGTGCTGTTCCGCGACGACTGGGCCCTGCAGCACGCCGAGGAGAAGCACCCCGAGCTCAAGTTCCTCTCCGCCGCGCCCCAGCTGCGCCAGGCGGCCGCGGCCAGCGCCGCGGGCTAGCCTGTACGCCATGACCTGGACCCCGCTCGCCGAGCCCGCGCTGCTGCCCGCGCTCTCGCCCGAGCGGGTGCACCTGGTCCACCTGCCCCTGGTGCATGCGTCGGAGCTCGCCCCGCGCGAGGCGCCGCTGCTCTCGGAGGCCGAGCGCGTGCGCGCCGGGGCCTTCGCCTTCGCGCGAGACCGCGACCGCTACGTGCTCACCCGCGGCACGCTGCGAAGGCTGCTGGGCGCCGCGCTGGGGGAGCCGCCCGAGGCGCTGCAGTTGGTGGAGGGCGAGTGGGGCAAGCCCGCGCTCGCCCCTGCGCACGCGGGCCCCGTGCGCTTCAACCTCTCGCACTCCGGCGAGCACGCGCTGCTCGCGCTCGCGCAGGGGCGGGAGCTGGGCGTGGACCTGGAGCGGGCGAAGGACGGGGTGGACGTGCCGGGCGTCTCGCGCCTGGTCTTCTCGGCCGAGGAGCAGCGGGCGCTCTTCGCGCTGCCGCCCGAGCGCGTGCGCGTGGCCTTCTTCCAGCTGTGGGCGCGGAAAGAAGCCCTGATCAAGGCCGAGGGCACCGGCTTCGCCGAGCCCAGCGCCCAGTTCACCCTCACGGTGGACCCGGAGCAGCCCCCGCGCCTGCTCGCGCACGCGGCGCGCCCCGCAGCCGTCGCGCGCTGGAGCCTGTGCGACGTGGCGCTGGCCCTGCCCGGCTACGCCGCGGCGCTCGCCTGCGAGGGCCCGCCGCCCGCGCTCAGCCTCTGGCGCCTGCCGCTCGAGGGCTGATCCAGCGCAAGGGTCCTGGAGGAGGGGGGCCCCGCCGTATACCAAACGCCCCCGCTGCCCCGGCAGGCCCCCCCTGTCCGCCACCCGAAGTCCGCGCTTTCCGGGGGCATCGACTCGGCGGCAGGCGACAGGGTAGGATGTTTGCGCCTCTTCGTAAGTATCCAGCCCGGCAGGACGGGGCGGGGGCCTCTGGAAACGTCGAAGGAGCAGTTCGTGAGGGGGGAGACCGACATGAGCGCATCCGAGCGCACTGGCACCGCCGTCCTGACGGAGGCGCAGCGACGCCTCGTCTACGCGCTGAACCCGGCGCCGGTGGACCACCAGAACGAGGCCACCGTGCACGCGCTCTTCGCCCAACAGGCGGCGCGGCGCCCGGGCGCAGTGGCCGTGGTCGACGCGCGGGGGGCGCTCACCTACGGGGAGCTGGAGGCGCGCTCGAACCAGCTCGCGCACCTGCTCGCGGCGCGCGGGGTGGC
This sequence comes from Aggregicoccus sp. 17bor-14, assembly GCF_009659535.1. Lineage (NCBI taxonomy): Bacteria > Pseudomonadati > Myxococcota > Myxococcia > Myxococcales > Myxococcaceae > Aggregicoccus > Aggregicoccus sp. 17bor-14. The sequence continues at coordinate 57,851 of NZ_VJZZ01000003.1, read as the reverse complement.
GGTGGGCGACTGCGTGGCGCTGTGCCTCGAGCGCTCGGTGGAGACGGTGGTCGCCGTGCTGGGCATCCTCAAGGCGGGCGCGGCCTACCTGCCGCTGGAGCCGAGCTATCCGCGCGAGCGCCTCGGCTTCATGGTCCAGGACGCGGGCGCGAAGGTGCTGCTCACCCAGGAGAGCCTCGCGCCGCTGATGCCTGCGGTGTCCACGTGTCTCCTGCTCGAGGCGCTGCCCGCGGCGCTCGCGCGCGAGAGCAGCGCCGCGCCGGACTGCAGGGGCCACCGGGCCTCGCAGCGCGCGTACGTGATGTACACCTCGGGCTCCACCGGGCAGCCCAAGGGCGTGCAGGTTCCCCACCGCGCCATCAACCGGCTCGTGTGCGCGGTGGACTACGTGGACCTGGGCGAGGCGCAGGTGCTCCTGCACGCGGCGCCGCTCGCCTTCGACGCCTCCACCTTCGAGCTGTGGGGCGCGCTGCTCAACGGCGGGCGCGTGGTGTGCCACCCCGAGCGCGTGCCCACGGCCGCGGGGCTGCGCGAGTGCATCGCGCGCCACGGCGTCACCACCGCCTGGCTCACCGCCGCGCTCTTCAACGCGCTGGTGGACGAGGATGCCTCGTGCCTGAGGGGGCTCTCCCAGCTGCTCACCGGCGGCGAGGCGCTCAGCGTCACGCACGTGCGGCGCGCGCAGGCGGCCCTGCCGGGAACGCAGCTCATCAACGGCTACGGCCCCACCGAGTGCACCACCTTCGCCGCCACCTACCGCATCCCGCGCGAGCTCCCGCCCACGCAGCGCGCGGTGCCCATCGGCCGGCCCATCCGCGACACGCGCCTCTACATCCTGGACGCCGAGCGCATGCCGGTGGCCCTGGGCGAGGAGGGGGAGCTGTACATCGCGGGGGCGGGGCTCGCGCTGGGCTACCTCGGCCGCCCCGAGCTGGACGCCGAGCGCTTCGTGCCAGACCCCTTCAGCCCCGAGCCTGGCGAGCGCATGTACCGCACGGGCGACGTGGTGCGCTACCTGCCGGACGGCAACGTGGACTTCGTGGGCCGCGCGGACCGGCAGGTGAAGGTGCGCGGCTTCCGCATCGAGCTCGGGGAGATCGAGGCCGCGCTGCTCGCCCAGCCCGGCCTGCGCTCCGGCGCGGTGGTGGCGCGCGAGGACGTGCCGGGCCACAAGCGGCTCGTGGCCTACCTCGTCGCCAAGGACGCAGCGGCCCGACCCGCGCTCCCCACCCTGCGCGAGGCGCTGCTCGCCCGGCTGCCCGAGTACATGGTGCCCAGCGCCTTCGTGTGGCTGCAGGCCCTGCCGCTCACGGACAACGGCAAGCTGGACCTGCGCGCGCTGCCCGCGCCCGAGCAGAAGCGCCCCGAGCTCGCCCAGGCCTACGTGCAGCCGCGCAGCCGCCTCGAGCAGCTCGTGGCCCGCGGCTTCGCGGAGCTGTTGCAGTTGGACCGCGTGGGCGCGCTGGACAACTTCTTCGAGCTGGGCGGCACCAGCCTCCTCGCGGTGCGCGCGGCGGCGCGGCTTGCCCAGGACGCCGGGGCACCCGTACCCGCGGTGCAGCTGTTCCAGTGCCCGACGCCCGCGCAGCTCGCCGCGTGGCTCGAGGGCCAGGCCGCGGGCGCGAGCATCGCAGCGGACGCGTCCCGGCGCGCTGGGATTGCCGGCGGCGGGCGGCTCGCGGACGTGGCGCTGGTGGGCATGGCGGGGCGCTTCCCCGGCGCGCCGGACGTGGATGCGCTCTGGAAGAACCTGTGCGCGGGCGTGGACGCCACGAGCCTCTTCACGCCCGGGGAGCTGGACCCGCTCGTCCCCGTGTCCCTGCGCGAGGACCCCGCCTACGTGCGCGCCCGCGGCGTGCTGGAGGGCGTGGAGCTCTTCGACGCGGCCTTCTTCGGCATCGGCCCCAAGGAGGCCGAGCTGATGGACCCGCAGCAGCGCCTCTTCCTCGAGGCCTGCTGGCAGGGGCTCGAGCGCGCCGGCTACTCGCCGGACACCGCGGGGCTCGTGGGCGTGTTCGGCGGCGTCTACAACAACTCGTACCACCAGACGCACGTCTCCACGCGGCCGGACCTGGTCGAGCGCGTGGGCGCCTTCCAGGTGATGGTGTCCAACGAGAAGGACTACGTGGCCACCCGCGTGGCGCACCGGCTCAACCTGCGCGGCCCCGCGCTCAGCATCCACACCGCCTGCTCCACCTCGCTCGTGGCCGTGTGCGAGGCGGTGAAGAGCCTGCAGCTGGGCGAGTGCGACGTGGCGCTCGCCGGCGGCGCCTCGCTCACCGTGCCGGTGAAGAGCGGCTACCTGTACCAGGAGGGCGGGATGCTCTCGGCGGACGGGCGCTGCAAGCCCTTCAGCGAGGGCTCCACCGGCACCACCTTCAGCGACGGCGTCGGCGTGGTGGTGCTCAAGCGGCTGCAGGACGCGCTCGCCGACGGCGACCACGTGCACGCGGTCATCCGCGGCGCGGCGGTGAACAACGACGGCGGCAACAAGGCCTCCTTCACCGCGCCCAGCGCGAGCGGCCAGGCCGCAGTCGTGGCGCTCGCCCAGGCGCGCGCCGGGGTGAGTCCGCGCGACATCGGCTACGTGGAGGCGCACGGCACTGCGACCCCGCTCGGAGACCCCATCGAGGTGCAGGGCCTCACCCAGGCCTTCCGCGAGGGCGGCGCGAAGGAGCTGGGCTACTGCGCGCTGGGCTCGGTGAAGAGCAACTTCGGCCACCTGGTCATCGCCGCGGGCGTCACCGGGCTCATCAAGGCGGCGCTCTCGCTCGAGCACGAGTGCATCCCGCCCACGCTGCACTTCGAGAGGCCCAACCCGAAGTGCGAGCTGGAGAAGAGCCCCTTCTTCGTGGCCTCGTCGCTGCGGCCCTGGCCGCGCACGGGGGCGCGGGCGCGCTTCGCCGGGGTGAGCTCCTTCGGCGTGGGCGGCACCAACGCGCACGTGGTGCTGCAGGAGCCGCCCGCGCGCGAGCCGGGCAGCGAGAGCCGCCCCCGCCAGGTGCTGCTGCTCTCCGCGCGCACCCGCACGGCGCTGGACGCGGCGAGCGCAAACCTGGCCACCTTCCTGCGCGCGCACCCGGAGGTGCCGCTCGCGGACGTGGCCTTCACGCTGCAGACGGGGCGCACGGGCTTCGCGCACCGGCGCGCCGTGGTGTGTGCGAGCGGCGAGGACGCGGCGCGCGCGCTGGAGAGCAAGGACCCGGTGCGCGTGTCCAGCCGCGAGCTCCAGGCGGGAGAGCCGCGCGTGGCCTTCCTCTTTCCGGGCCAGGGCTCGCAGTACGTGGACATGGGCAAGGCGCTGTACGCGCGAGAGCCCGTGTTCCGCGACGCGGTGGACCGCTGCGCGGAGCTGCTGCTGCCCCACCTGGGCAAGGACCTGCGCACCCTCATGTACCCGCCGGCCGGGGACGCGGAAGCGGCGGCGCGCGCGCTGCGCGAGACCTCCATCACCCAGCCCGCGCTCTTCGTCACCAGCTACGCGCTCGCGCAGCTGTGGTTGAGCCTGGGCGTTCAGCCCGGCGCCATGGTGGGCCACAGCGTGGGCGAGTTCGTCGCCGCGTGCCTCGCCGGCGTGTTCTCGCTCGAGGACGCGCTGAAGCTGGTGGCGCTGCGCGGACGCCTCATGGAGGCCCAGCCGCGCGGCAGCATGCTCTCGGTGCGCCTGCCGGCCGCGCAGCTGGAGCAGCGGCTCTCCGCCTGGCCCACGCTGTGCGTCGCCTCGGACAACGGGCCCTCGCTGTGCGTGGTGGCCGGCCCCACGCCGGACGTGGAGCGGCTGCAGCGGGAGCTGGAGGCGGAGGGTGCCGTGTGCCGGGCGCTGCAGACCTCGCACGCCTTCCACTCCGCGATGATGGAGCCCGCGGTGCAGCCCTTCCTCCAGGTGGTGCAGTCGGTGGCGCTCTGCGCGCCCCGGCTGCCCATCGTGTCCACCGCCACGGGCGCGTGGCTCACGGCGGAGCAGGCCACGGACCCCACCTACTGGGCGCGCCACCTGCGCGTGCCGGTGCGCTTCTCGGGCGCGGTGCGCACGCTGCTCGAGCAGCCGGAGTGGGTGCTGCTCGAGGTGGGCCCGCGCAACACGCTCTCCACGCTCGCGCGCCAACAGGTCAAGGACCGCGTGCGCCAGGTGGCCGTGGCCTCGCTCGGGGAGACCGCGACCGAGGAGGCCGAGTACGCCTCGCTCCTGGGGGCCCTCGGCCAGCTGTGGCTCGCCGGCGCGCGCCTCGACTGGAAGGCCTTCTACGCGCGCGAGCGCCGCTACCGCGTCGCCCTGCCCACCTATCCCTTCGAGCGCCAGCGCTTCTGGGTGGAGCCGCGCGCCGCGGTGGCAGCCGCGCCCGCTCCTTCGCTCGAAGCGTCCGCTCCGGCAGCGCCCGCCCTCGCCGCCGCGCTCGCGCGGGCGCCGGCCCCGGCGCTGCAACTGGTGAACGATCAGCTCCAACTCATGCAGCAGCAGCTGCAACTGCTCCAGAACCGCAAGACCTCTCAGGGGGGGAACACGTGAGCCGTCAGCAACGAATCGCCAACGATGTGCGCCAGACGCTCGAGGAGATGTCCGGACTCGAGCTGGAGGGCGCGGACCCGTCCACCACCTTCCTCGAGCTGGGGCTCGACAGCCTCGTGCTCACGCAGGTGGCCATCGAGCTCAAGCGCCGCTTCGGCGTGAACCTGGCCTTCCGCCAGCTCACCGAGGAGTACGCGAGCCTGCAGCAGCTCGCGGCCCACCTGGACGCGGTGCTGCCCGAGGACAAGGCCGCGCCCGCCCCGGCCGCCGCCGCCCTGCAGGCCGCCGCCCAGGTCACCGCGCCCGCACCCGTCGCCGCGCCCGCGCCGCTCGCCGCCCTGCCCATGTTCAGCGTGGGACCGGTGGCCGGTGGGGACGAGCTGCAGCAGGTGATCAACGCCCAGCTGCGCCTCATGCAGCAGCAGCTGATGCTCCTGTCCGGCGTGGCTCCGCAGCAGGTCGCCGCGGCGCCGGCCGTCACGGCTCCGGCGGCCCAGGCCCCGCAGGCCCCCGCGCCCCAGGCTGCGGCCCCGCAGGCGGCCCCGGCCAAGGCGGAGGCCGAGGAGCCCGCGGCCCCGCAGAAGTACGACGTGAAGAAGGCCTTCGGCGCCATCGCCCGCATCCACACCCAGCGCGGCACCGAGTCGCTCACGCCCAAGCAGCGCGCGCGCCTGGACGCCGTCACGCGCCGCTACACGCAGAAGACGCGTGGCTCCAAGGCCTACACCACCCAGCACCGCGGCCACATGGCCGACCCGCGCGTGGTGACGGGCTTCCGCCCGCCGATGAAGGAGCTGGTCTACCCCATCGTCATCGAGCGCTCGAAGGGCGCGCGGCTGTGGGACGTGGACGGCAACGAGTACGTGGACGCGCTCAACGGCTTCGGCTCGAACTTCTTCGGCTACTCGCCGGACTTCGTGCAGGAGGCGCTCAAGAAGCAGATCGACGCGGGCTTCGAGGTGGGGCCGCAGCACCCGCTCGCCGGCGAGGTGAGCAAGCTCATCTGCGAGTTCACCGGCCACGACCGCGTGGGCCTGTGCAACACGGGCTCCGAGGCGGTGATGGGCTGCATGCGCATCGCGCGCACGGTCACCGGCCGGCGCACCATCGCCATCTTCACCGGCAGCTACCACGGCATCTTCGACGAGGTCATCGTCCGCGCCACGAAGAGCCGCGCGATGCCGGCGGCTCCCGGCATCATGCCCTCGACGTCCGAGAACGTGCTGGTGCTCGACTACGGCACCGAGCGCTCGCTGGAGATCCTCAAGGAGCGCGCGCACGAGCTGGCCGCCATCCTCGTGGAGCCGGTGCAGAGCCGCCGCCCCGACTTCCAGCCGAAGGAGTTCCTGCAGGAGCTGCGCAAGCTCACCCAGGAGTGCGGCGCGGCGCTCATCTTCGACGAGGTCATCACCGGCTTCCGCACCGGGCCGGGCGGCGCCCAGGCGCACTTCGGCATCAAGGCGGACCTGGCCTCCTACGGCAAGGTGGTGGGCGGCGGGCTCTCCATCGGCGTCATCGCGGGCAAGCGCGAGTGGATGGACGCGCTGGACGGCGGCCACTGGCAGTTCGGCGACGACTCGGTGCCCACGGTGGGCGTGACCTACTTCGCGGGCACCTTCGTGCGCCACCCGCTGGCGCTCGCCTCCGCGAAGGCGGCGCTCGAGTACATGAAGCAGCACGGGCCCGCGCTGCAGCAGCGGCTCAACGGGATGACGGACGGGCTCGCCGGCACGCTCAACGCCTTCTTCGACGAGGTGGGCGCGCCGCTGCACATCAAGCACTTCTCGAGCCTGTGGAAGGTGTTCTGGAAGGAGGAGCAGGCCTGGGGTGACCTGCTCTTCGTGATGCTGCGCGACCGCGGCCTGCACATCCTGGACGGCTTCCCCTGCTTCCTCACGGTGGCGTACACGCAGGCGGAGGTGGACTTCATCGTCCGCTGCTTCAAGGAGGCCGTGGCCGAGATGCAGGAGGCGGGCTTCTTCCCGCCGTCCAAGGTGCCCGCAGGGGCCACGGTGGCGCCGGTGCTGGACCCCAGCCGTCCGCCCGTGCCGGGCGCGCGCCTGGGCCGCGACCCGAGCGGCAACCCCGCCTGGTACGTGCCCAGCCCCAGCGAGCCGGGCAAGTACGTGAAGCACGAGGGGTAGGTGAAGTGAGCTTGCCGCGCGAAGCCTCGTGAAGGTCCCCTCTCCCGCTGGGAGAGGGAAAGAGTGAGGGAAGCGCGCCTCGACCCGTGAAAAACGAAAAGGGCCGCCCCGAGTGGGGCGGCCCTTCTTTGCTTCAGGAGGGACGGGCTACTTCTTCAGCATCCCCTTCAGCTTGCCGAAGAGGCCGCCCGACGAGGCCGCCGGGGCCGCGGGAGCGGGCGCCGCAGCAGCCACCGGAGCCGCCGCAGCCGCCGCCTGCTGCTGCACGGGGCCCAGCTGCGCGGCCACCTGCTCCAGCGTGTCGAGGAGGAAGAGGCGCGGGTTGAGCCGCTTCCCGGTGCGCTCCGCGACCTTTCCAATCAGCTGGAAGCAGAGCAGCGAGTATCCGCCGAGGGCGAAGAAGTTGTCGTGCACGCCCACCTCCTGCGTACCGAGCAGCTCCGTCCACAGCCCCGCGAGCAGCCGCTCCGCGTCGGTGCGCGGCGCGACGTACTCGTGCGCCTGCTGCTTGTAGGGCGAGGCGAGGCGCGTGCGGTCCACGCTGCCGTCGTCGCGCGCGGGCAGGGCCTCGAGCTCCACCACCGCCTGGGGCACGAGGGCCTCCGGCACGAGCCGGCGCAGGTGGCGGCGCAGCTCGGTGGCCGTGACGGACTCGCCGGGGCGGGGCACCACGTAGCCCACCCAGCGCAGCTCGCCGAGTCGATCCGGGTGTGCGGCCGCGGCCGCGTCCGCGACGGCGGGGTGGCCGCGCATCGCGCCCTCGAGCTGGGCGGGGTGCGCGCGCAGGCCGCCCACCAGGGCCGCTGCCTCCGGGCGCTCCAGCAGCTCGAAGACCCCGTCGGCGCGCAGGCGCGCGCGCTCGCCGCTTGCCCAGGCCTCGGCGCCGGGGGCGGTGAGCCGCAATGCGCCGGGGACGCCGGTGGGGCTGAGGCTCCCGGTGGTCTCGAGGACCTCGGCGTGCCAGCCGGGCAGGGGACGGCCGAGGGCGTGCGGCACGTCCTCGCGCGAGAGGTCGCGCGCGAAGGCGAGGCCACCGGCTGCGGGCCACCCATGGAGGCTCCAGGCTCCCGCAGGGGCCCGGGTGCGCAGCGCCGGGGCGAGCTCCGCGCTCGCGGGGCCGAGGCAGCCCCCGCGAAGGCCCGGAGCGCCCTTCCAGCCCGCGGCAACCAGCGTCTGCAGGGTGGCGGGCGGGGCGGCGAGCCAGTGCGCGCCGGGAGTGCCCAGCGCGCCGAGCAGCGCCTCCGGCTCACCCGAAGCCGGAACCTCGAGGGCCGCACCCCGCGTGAGCGGCAGCAGCAGCTCGAGCGCCGCGGACTCGTGCGCGGGCGAGAGCGCGTGCACCGCGCTTGCCCCCGCCTCGAGGCCGGTGAGCGGCGACACGGCCTCGAGCAGGTGGCTCAGCGTGAGGTGGCTCACGCGCGAGGGGACCAGCGCCCCCGTTCCTTCGGCGCTCCAGCTCTCCAGGGCCGCGGCCTGCGCGGACACCTCGGGCAGGGCGCCGGCGCAGTGGCTCTCGATGAGCGCCGCGTCCTCGTCCACGAGCAGCGCGGCGGGCTGCGCGGGGGCGAGCGCGTCCTTCAGGGCGCGCGTGGTGAGGAGCAAACCGGGGGCCGCGGCCTCCAGCTGCCGCTGCAGCCAGGGGCGCGGGTGGCGCGGGTCGAGCAACACGGCGCTCGCACCGGCCTCGAGCGTGGCGAGCAGCGCCGCGGGCAGCGCCGCCGGCTCGAGCAGCAGGGCCACCTTCGAGAGCGGTGCCGCACCCGCCCGTGCGAGCAGGGCGCGCGCGAGCCGCGAGGCCTGCTGCGCCAGCTGGGCGTAGGACGTGACCTGGCCACCCACGCGCAGCGCCGAGGCGTCCGGCGTCGCGGCCGCCTGGGCCTGGAAGCGCCGATGGAGCAGCGCCGGGCCCTGCAGGGCGTGGGGCGTGTGCCCCGCGCGCTGCAGTGCGGCGCTCTCGGCCTCGGGCAGCAGGCGCAGGCGCGCGAGCGACTGGGTGGGGTCTCGCACCACCTCCGAGAGCAGCGTGCGCAGTTGCTGCAGGAAGCGCTGGGCGGTGGCCTGGTCGAAGAGCTCGGTGCTGTAGTTGAGCATGGCGAGCAGCCCGTCGCGGCCCTCCATCATCCACAGCATCATGTCGTCGGCGGCCGCGGGCGGCAGCACGTGCACCTGCGAGATGCTCACCTCGCCCAGGCCCTTGGGGCGGTTCTTCGCGTCCTGCAGCGAGAAGAAGGCGCGCACGATGGGCGGGCGGCCCCCGAGGCGCTCCAGCGGCAGGTCCTGGTTCCCGAAGGCGTCCAGCGTGGTGTCGCGCACGCTCTTCACCAGCTCCAGGAAGCTCATCTCCGGGCGCACGCGGGTGCGCAGGACGACGGCGTTGACGAAGGGGCCGATGAGCCCCTCGAGCTCGGGCTGCGAGCGGGCGCGCACGGGCGTGCCCACGAGCAGGTCCGTCTGCCCCGTGTAGCGGTGCAAGAGCGCGTTGAAGGCGCTGAACACCACCATGTAGAGCGTGCCGCCGGCCCTCTGCGCGAGCTGCGTCAGCGCGTCCAGCTCGACCTTGGTGAGCTTCACGCCCTCGTTCGCGCCCGCGTGCGTCGGGGCGCGCGAGCGGGGGCGGTCGGTGGGCAGGTCCAGCGCCGGGGGCGAGCCGCCCAGCTGCGTGCGCCACCACTCGCGCTGGCGGGCGATCTCCTGTCCCTCGAGCCAGCCGCGGTGCCACTCGGTGAAGTCCGCGTAGGTGACGGGCAGGGGCTGCAGCGGGGAGGGCTTCCCGGCGGCGTACGCGGTGTAGAGGGCGGCGAGCTCGTTGAGGAAGATGTCGAAGCTCCACCCGTCCCAGATGGTGTTGTGGCGCAGGGTGTAGAGCACGTGCTCGTCTTCGGCGAGCCGGTACAGGGTCGCGCGGAACAGGGGCAGCGCCGAGAGGTCGAAGAGCTCGCGGGTAGCCTCCGCCATGCGCGCATCCAGCACGCGCTCGCGCTCCTCGCCCGGCAACGCCGAGAGGTCCTCCTGCGCGAGCTTCAGCGTGTAGGCCGGGTGCACGAGCTGCACGCGCTGGCCGCCCACGATGCTGAACGTCGTGCGCAGGGTGTCGTGGCGCTGGACGAGCTCGTTGAGGCAGCGCTCGAGCAGCCCTGCGTCCAGCGCGCCCTTGAGGCGCCAGGCGGCGGGCAGGTTGTGGATGAGGCGCTGGCTCGGGTCCATCTCCTCGAGCAGCCACAGGCGCTCCTGGATGCCGGAGACGGGCGCGGGGCCGGTGCCCTGGCGCTTGGGCACACCGGTGACGGCGGGCGGGGCGCTCTCGCGAGAGGTGCTCTGCTGGTCCACCAGCTCGGCGAAGCGGGCGATGGTGGGCGCCTCGAACATCTTGCGGAAGGACAGCTGGATGCCGTGGTCGCGGCGCAGGCGCGCGAGCACCTGCGAGGCGAGCAGCGAGTGGCCGCCGAGCGCGAAGAAGTCGTCGTGCACGCTCAGGCGCCCCACGTTGAGCGCCTCCTTCCAGAGCCCTGCGAGCAGGGTCTCGGTGGGGGTGCGCGGGGCGACGAAGTCCGCTCCCGTGCCACCCTCGGGCGCCTGCGGGGCGGGCAGCGCGCGCCGGTCGATCTTCCCGCTCGGGGTGAGCGGCATCTTCGGCAGGCGCACCCAGGTGCCCGGGACCATGTAGTCGGGCAGGGTGCGCTTGAGGTGCGCGCGCAGCTCGGCGTCCGGAACGCCCTCGGCGCCCTCCTGGGCCACGGTGTAGCCCACGAGGCGGCGGTCTCCCGGGCGGTCCTCGCGCACGATGACGGCGGCCTGGCGCACGCGCGGGTGCTGGGTGAGTGCGTCCTCGATCTCACCCAGCTCGATGCGGAAGCCGCGCAGCTTCACCTGGTGGTCGTTGCGCCCGAGGCACTCGAGGTTGCCGTCCGGGAGCACCCGCACCACGTCGCCCGTGCGGTACAGGCGCGCCCCGGGCCGGCCGCTGAAGCGGTCCGGCACGAAGCGCTCCTTCGTGAGCTCGGGGCGGTTCAGGTAGCCGTGGGTGACGCCGGCGCCGCCGATGTACAGCTCGCCCTGCACGCCCACCGGCACGGGCTCACCTGCCGCGTCCAGCACGTACAGGTCCGTGTTGGCCACGGGGCGCCCGATGAGGATGCGGCCCACCGGGGCCTTCACCTCGTAGAAGGTGCTCCAGACGGTGGTCTCGGTCGGGCCGTAGCCGTTCCACACCGCGTCCGTGCGCTGCACCAGCTCCTGCGCGAGGTCGCGCGGCATCGCCTCGCCCGTGCAGATGACGCGCAGGCCCGGCGTGCCCTGCCAGCCCGCCCCGAGCAGCAGGCGGTAGGTGGCGGGGGTCGCGTCCAGGAAGGTGACGCGGTGGGTGCGCAGCGCCTCGAGCAGGCGGGCGCCATCGCTCGCGAGCTCGCGGCTCGCCACCACGATGCGCGCGCCCACGGTGAGCGGCAGCAGGACCTCGGAGACGGCGATGTCGAAGGAGAGGGTGGTGACGGCGAGCACCACGTCCTCTGCCGAGAGGCCCGGGGTGCGCTGCACGCTGCGCAGCAGGTTCACCACCGCGCGGTGCGGCACCAGCACGCCCTTGGGCTTGCCCGTGGAGCCCGAGGTGTAGATGACGTAGGCCACGTCTTCCGGCCCCGCGCTCGCCTCGGCGTCGTGCGGCAGGGAGGACGCGTCCTGGCCCGCGAAGGTCTCGGGCGCATCGAGCAGGAGCACGCGCGCGGCCGGCAGCTTCAGCTCCTCGTGCAGGCGCGCCTGCGTGAGCAGCACCTGCATCTGCGAGTCGGCCACCATGTACGCGAGCCGGTCCACGGGGTAGCCCGGGTCCAGGGGCACGTAGGCGCCGCCCGCCTTGAGGATGGCCACCACGCCCAGCACCATGTCCAGGGAGCGCTCGGCGCACAGGCCCACGAGGCTGCCGCGGCCCACGCCCGAGGCGCGCAGCGTGCGCGCGAGCTGGTTCGAGCGCGCGTCCAGCTCGGCGTAGGTGAGGCGCGCGCCCTCGAACTCCACCGCGACGGACTGCGGCGTGCGCCCCGCCTGCGCCTCGATGAGCGCGTGCACGCACGCTGCGTCCTCGAGGAAGGTGGGGGCCTGGGCCTCGGCGTTCCAGCGCGCGAGCTGCGCGCGGTCCTCCTCGGGCAGCACCGGCAGCCGGCCCACGGGCGTCGCGGGCTCCTGCGCCACGTGGCGCAAGAGCAGCCCGTACGCCTCGAGCCAGCGGCGCAGGGTGCGCTCCTCCAGCAGGTCCGTGTTGTACTGGCACTCCAGCGTGAGCCGGCCGTCCAGCTCCACCGCGTTCACGAAGAGGTCGAAGGTCTCGTAGTGGCGCGGGTTGGTGAGCAGCTGGGCCTGGAGGCCCTCGAAGCCGAGCGCGTCAGGGCTGAGCCCCTTGTCCAGGTTGAAGCACACGGAGACCAGCGGCAGGCGGCTCGGGTCTCGCTGCAGGGGCAGGCTCTGCAGGAGGCTGCCGAAGGTGAGCGCCTGGTGCTCCTGCGCATCCAGCATCGCGGTGCGCACCTGGCCGAGCAGCTCGCTGAAGGGCAGGGCGCCCGAGGGACGCGCGCGGATGGGCAGGGTGTTCACGCAGTGGCCCACCAGCGCGTCGTGGCCGCCCTGGGCCTGGCCGGCGCTGGGGATGCCCACCACCACGTCCTCCTGGCCGCTGAGGCGGTGCAGGAGCGTGGCGAAGCCGGCGAGCAGCGTGGAGAAGAGGCTGGTGCGGTGCTTCGCGCCGGTGCGCTTGAGCGCGGTGACGAGCTCCGCATCGAAGCCCACGTCCACGCGGCGGCTCGCGTAGGTCTTGGTGGGCGGGCGCGCGCGGTCGAAGGGCAGCTCGAGCACCGGCAGCTCGCCGGAGAACTGCTTCACCCAGTAGGCCTCGTCGGCGGCGCGCTGGGGCCCGCGCACGAGCGCCTCCTGCTCGCGCGCGTAGGCGGTGAAGGACTCGGCCGGCGCGAGCTGCGGCACGCTGCTGCGGCGGTGGGCGCTGTAGAGCTGCCCCAGGTCCTTCACCACCACGGCGGTGGACCAGCCGTCACACACGATGTGGTGCGCGGTGAGGGTGAGGCGGTGCAGCTCGGGCTGCAGGCGCACCAGCTGCGCGCGGAAGAGCGGGCCCTGCGCGAGGTCGAAGGGGCGCTCCACCTCGCCGGCGAGCAGCTCGGCCCACGCCTCGGCCTGCGCCTCGTGCGTGCGCGCGCTCCAGTCGTGCAGCGGCAGCTCCACGGGGCCGGGCGCGCCCACCATCAGGCTCAGGCCATCGCCACTGAACGTCGCGCGCAGCGCCTCGTGGCGCGCGAGCAGATCGCTGAGCGCCTGGCGCAGCGCCTCCAGGTCCAGCGCGCCCGCGAGCTCCAGCGTCACCGACTCGTTGAAGGCGAGCGAGGCGTCCTCACCGAGGCGCGTCGCCGTCCACAGCTCGCGCTGAGGCTCGGTGGAGGGCGCGGTCGCGAGGATCGCGGGCCCGGCAAATGGATCGAAGGCCTCGGGCAGCTCTGGTGTCTTCACGTCTTCCCCCCCCGGTTGACGGCGCAGCGGTGAATCCGACAAGGTACGACCTGTCATTACCGGAAAATTCTGGGGGGAAGCAATGGCCGCTCGGGCGCAGAATTCCGCTGTAGCAGTAAGTTCGCCCTGGGAGGGCGCGCAGCTCCACTTCGACGCGGCGTCTTTCGACCCGATGAAGATCATGTCGGTGCGCCACAACCTGGCGGACCACCCGCTCTTGCAGCTGCCGCCGCTCATCGAGCTGGCGAAGCGGCTCTCGGCGACGAACTCGGTGCGCTTCCACAACGACCAGGCCAGCGCCGCGACGAGCTTCGTGAACGCGCCGGACACCCACAAGGTGGAGGGCCGGCCCGAGGACATCCTCGCGTCCATCGAGTCGTCGCGCGCGTGGATGGCGTTGCACAACGTGCAGAAGGATCCCGTCTACCGTGCACTGGTGGACGAGGTGCTGGACGCGGTGCGCCCGGTGGTGGAGGCGAAGGACCCGGGGATGAGCTTCCGCGCGGGGTGGATCTTCGTGGCCTCGCCGGGCGCGGTGACGCCCTACCACATGGACCACGAGCACAACTTCATCCTGCAGATCCGCGGCACGAAGCTGCTGCACGTGTGGGATCCGCTCGACCGCAGCGTGGTCACGGAGCGCTCGCTGGAGCTGTTCCACGGCCAGGGCTCGCGCGAGCTCGTGACCTACCAGGACGCCTTCGCGCCGCGCGCGCGCGTGTTCGAGCTGGAGCCGGGGCTGGGCGGCTACATGCCCACCACCGCGCCGCACTGGGTGAAGAACGGCCCCGGCGTCTCCATCACCGCGAGCTTCACCTACTACAGCGCGAGCACGCGGCGCCGGAAGCGGCTGCACGAGGCGAACCACCGCCTGCGCTCGCTGGGCCTCGACCCGCGCCCCGTGCAGGCGGACGGTCGCGCGCGTGAGCAGCTCAAGGCCGCTGCCTACGGCGCCTACGTCGGCGCGAAGGACCTGGCCAAGCGCGTGCTCGGCCGCCCGCGCGAGGACCGCCTCGCGCCCTACGCGAGCTAGGAACGTCCATGACTCCCTCGTTCTTCGGCCGCAGCGACCGTCAGCTGCTCGGCATCCACCACCCGCCGCGCGGCCGCCAGGCCTGGGACTTCGCCGCGCTGCTGCTCTACCCCGCGCCCCAGGAGTACACGCGCGCGCACTGGGCCTTCCGCCGCCTCGCCGCGCAGCTCGCGCGCGAGGGCGTGGCCTGCCTGCGCTTCGACTACTCGGGCACCGGCGACAGCGCCGGCGAGGTGCGAGACGCCACCTTCGAGCGCTGGCTCGAGGACGTGGCCACTGCGAGCGAGGAGCTCGCGGACCTCGCCGGCGTCTCGCGCGTGTCGCTGGTGGGCTTCCGCCTGGGCGCGGCGCTCGCGGTGGAGGCCGCGCGAAGGGGCAGGGGCCCGCGCGTGAAGGAGCTCGTGCTCTGGGAGCCGGTGGCCCGCGGCAAGCGCCACCTCGAGGAGCTGCGCGCGCTGGACGCGCTGCAGGCCGGCGCGAGCCGCACGCCGCCGCGGCGCACCCCCGGGATGGAGGAGCTGCTGGGCCTGGAGCTCAGCCCGGGCCTGCGCGCCTCGCTCGAGGCGGTGGACCTGCTCGCCTCGCCGCCTCCGGCCGTGGAGCGCGCGGTGCTCGCGGTGTCGGAGGTGGACGACGAGGTGCGCGCGCTCGAGCGCCACCTGGCGAGCGGAGGCGGCGCGGTGGAGCTGCGCGAGGTGCGCGAGGAGTCGGGCACGGGCGCGGCCCAGGTGGAGAGCGCGATGCTGTCGGGCAGGATTCTCCAGGAGATCGTCACCTCGCTCACCCGGAGGGCGGCATGAGGGAGCGCGTCTACGCCTTCGGGCCCGAGGACTCGCTGGTGGGCGTGGTGACCGAGCCCGCGCCCGGCACCGAGCGTGCCGGCGCCCCGGGCGTCATCCTCACCAACATCGGGCTGAACCACCGCGTGGGGCCCTACCGCCTCAACGTGGAGCTCGCGCGCGCGCTCGCCGCCGACGGCTATACGGTCCTGCGCTTCGACCTCTCCGGCCGCGGCGACAGCGAAGCGCGCAAGGACAGCCGCACCGACGCCGAGCGCGCCGTGCTGGACATGCGCGAGGCGATGGACCTCCTGCAGAAGAAGCGGCGGCTCGAGCGCTTCGCGCTGGTGGGGCTGTGCTCCGGCGTGGACAGCGTGCACGCGGTGAGCGTGCAGGACCCGCGCGTGGTGGGCGTCACGTGGCTGGACGGCTACGGCTACCGCACGCGCGGCTACCAGCTGCGCTGGTACACGCTGCGCTTCCTCGACCGCGGCGCCTGGCGCCACTTCCTGCACGAGCGGCTGCGGCGCCTGGGCCACGGCGGCCCGGCGCCGCGCGAGGTGCAGGAGCAGCAGGCGGTGTTCTCGCGCGAGTATCCGCAGCCCGCGGCGCTCGCGCGCGACGTGCAGGCGCTGGTCGCGCGCGGCGTGCGCCTGCTCTTCCTCTACACGGGCGGCGCGCGCACGGAGTACATCTACCGCGACCAGTTCTTCGACATGCTGGGGCTGCACGCCCTGCGCGGCCAGCTCGAGGTGGAGCTGTGGCGGGAGGCGGATCACCTCTTCTCCTCGCATGCGATGCGCGTGCAGCTCCTCGCGCGGCTGCGCACCTGGATGGCGGGCTTTGCGGCCCCGGCCTCCGCCGCGGCGCCTGCGCGGCGCGCCGAGGGCTAAGGCCTCGCAGGCGCGGCGCTGCCCGCGGCGCTGCCGCCCAGCGCCGCGTCGAAGAAGGCGATGAGCCGGCGCGCGTACTCGGCCGGCGCGGCCTGCGCGTACTCGCCGTGCCCCGCGCCCTCCACCCACCAGGTCTGGGCGGACGGGGGCGCCGCAGCGAACACCCGCCGCATCATGGGGAGGTCCGTCTCGCGCGTGCCGGCGACGAGCCACACGGGCCTCGGCCCGAGCCGCGCAATCGCCTCCACCGGACGCACCGCGCCGAGCCTCACCCCGCGGCGCCGGTAGGGCAGCAGCGCGGGCTCCTCGGTGAGGGGGCCGCCGCTGCGGAAGTCGGAGCGGATGGCCTCCTCCAGCGTGGAGTAGGGGCACAGGAGCGCCACCGCCGCCACGCGCGGGTCCGCAGCCGCGACCTCCGCGAGCGCCGAGGCCCCGATGCTGAAGCCCAGCGCCCCCACGCGCCGCGCGTCCACGTCCGGCTGCGCGAGCACCCAGTCCAGCGCGGCCCGCACGTCGCCGCGCTCGCGGTCGCCGTAGGTCTGGAAGTCCCCGCCGCTCTCGCCGTGCGCGCGCAGGTCGAAGAGCAGCACCCCGTCGCCGCGCGCGGCGAGCAGCCGGGCCTCGGGGAGCAGCGTGGTGCGGTCCTGCCCCAGCCCGTGCACCAGCACCACCGCGGCGCCCGTGCGCGAGCGCAGGTACCAGCCGCGCAGCTCGACGCCGTCCTCCGCGGAGCGCAGCCGCAGGTCCTCGAGGCCGGCCAGGTCCTGCGGGCGCACCACGGGGGGCCGGGGCAGGTGGAAGAGGCGCTCGCTGAGCACGTAGGCGCGGGCACCGCGCGCGAGCGCGGCGAGCAGCACCAGCAGCAGCAGGGCAGCGAGGGCGAGGACGGGCATCCGGGGCCGGGACATGGCAGGTGGCCTCCACCCTGCCACAGCGGCGCGCCGCGCGGCAGGGCCCCCCTCAGCGCCGCAGCGCGGGCATCGGCAGGGACTGCTCGGACTCCGCGAGCACGGAGGCCTGCAGCAGCCCCGCGCTCAGCTGCGCGAGGCAGGCGAACACGCGCAGGGCGGCCTCCAGCGGGCGCTGCGCCGCGGACTCGAGCGCGAGCGCGCTGCTCACCGGGCCGGCCGCGTCGTAGAAGAGCCAACCGAGGCTGCTGAGGCTCAGCAGCGCCCAGGGCCAGGCGAGGCTGCCGCCGCGCAGCGCGAAGGCGGTGAGCAGGATGGGCGCCACCAGCGCGAGCGTGATGACGTCACCGAGGTCCGAGATGGTGGAGGAGAGCGAGCCCCAGTCCCCGCCGAACAGCGCCTGCGCGTCCTGCGAGAGGGTGCTGCCCACGATCGCGAGCGCCAGCGCGAGCGAGGCCACCGCGGCGCCCCAGCGCACCTCCGCCGGCACCCGCAGGTCCAGCCCCGCCACGCGCCAGGCGCGCGCGATGCGCAGGTTGCCCAGCACGCTGGCCACGTTCGCCACGATGATGAAGAGGCCGCTCGTCGCCGCGGCGGCAGGCGAGAGCACGTGCTCGCTCGCGTGGCCCGCGGAGCGGAAGAGCAGGGTGTTGAGCACGAGCGTGCCGTAGCACATGCCCTGCAGCAGCCAGGCGCGGCGCATGTAGTCGCCCGCGTCGAAGGCGAGCGCGGCCACCAGGCTTCCCAGCGCCGCGGCGCCCACGCCCAGGATGCCGACGATGAAGTAGAGGCTGTCCTCCGCGAGGCTGCCGTGCATCCGGTGCAGGGTCATGAACGCCCCGGCCGCCGCCACGAAGGGCACCGCCGCCGTCACCCACGCGCCCCTCATCGGGAGAGGTCCTTCGCGAGCTGCGAGAGGAGGATCTCCGCCTTGGTGGTGCCCAGCAGCACCGAGAGCAGCGGCTGCAGGCTGGGCAGGACCCCCACCAGCTGCGCCGGCGTGAGCGCCTCGGGGCGCGCGCCCGCGCTGCGGCGGCAGAAGGTGTCCACGGTATTGGCGGCCGCCTGAGGCCCGAGATACTGGGCGAGGCGGGTGGTGAGCAAGTCGACGGCAGGATGCGAAGGCATGAGCGGCCCGCACCCTACTGGGGCCCTTGTGACCCTCCAACCGGTCTGCAGCCGGTGGCCGCCCGCCTGGCTGCTCGCTGCGATCAGCCCTGCGCGGGTGGTCAGAAGTGGTACGCGAGCCCCGCGTTGAGGTCCACGTTGAGGCCGTCCCCCAGGCCGTCCTCGGAGAGCCCGAGCAGCGCCTGCGCGAGGTTGGTGCCCGCCTCCAGCTGCAGGCCGAAGGACCGACCCATCCGGTACTCCAGCCCGCCGAACCCGACGACGGTGGGCAGGGTGCCCGTCTCGCTGAACACCCCGTACTGGCCGAAGGCCAGCTGCAACCCCAGCCCCAGGCCCCAGTAGGGCTGCAGCGCCCGCTCCACCCGGTGGTAGTGGCGCACGCCGAGCACGCTGGGCAGCACCTTGAGCCGCCCGGCGTCGTCCCCGCCCGAGCGCAGGAGGCTCACCCCCACCTGCACGAAGCCCTGCCACGCGGGGGCGAAGCGGTAGCCGAGCTCCAGCTCGCCGCCGGGGTTGAGCGCGCGCAGCTGCGAGATGAAGCTGTTGTTGAGACGCAGTCCCACGGCGAGCTCGCCCCCGTAGGGCAGGGGCGCGCCGGGCGCCGTCTGCAGCGCATGCACCAGCGCCGCCGCGACGTCGGAGGCCGCCCCCGCGAGCCCGCCTGCGTCCGAGGCCTCGGCACGCGGACGGGCGAGCGGCCTCGCCTCCACGCTGTCCAGCAGGCTGGTGGTGAGCAGGTAGCGCCCGCCCTGCAGGTCCAGGCGCCCGGCGAGCACGTAGCGCGCGCCCGAGGCGTGGGCGAGCGCGTCCGCGCAGGTGCCGGTGGCGCAGGGGCTCTCGCCCAGCAGCTCGCGCTCGCGGGCCATGCCGGCCACCGCCTTCACGTCCGCGGGGGTGAGCACGCGCAGGCCCGGCGCCTCCGCGAGCTCGCTCGCGAGCAGTGCCGTCACGGTGCGCGCCGCGTCCTCGGCGCCCGGGCCCGCCTCCAGCTGCAGCACGGCGAGCGGCACGGTGGAGGCAGGGGTCGCAGGGGCCGGCTCGGCGGCGCGCGCGGCCGGCGCGGCGAGCAGCAGGAGGCAGGCGAGGAGAGAGCGCATGGGGGCGCGCGCAGTCTAGGGCATGCGAGCGAAGGCGGGGCGCGCGGGCAGGGGCTGCTCGGACGCGGCGAGCACCGAGGCCTGTAGGAGCCCTGCGCACAGCTGCGCGAGGCAGGCGAAGGTGCGCAGCGACTCCTCGAGGGGCCGCGCCGCCGCCTCCGCCGCAGGGCCCAGCACGAGTGCGCCCAGGCTGCCGCCCGCGGCGCTGTACAGGAGCCAGCCCACGCTGCTGAGCGCGAGCAGCGCCCAGGGCCAGCCGAGGCTGCCGCCGCGCAGCGCGTACGCGGTGAGCAGGATGGGAGCCACCAGCGCGAGCGAGACGATGTCCCCGAGGCTGGAGGCGAGGTACACGAGCGCGCGCCAGTCCCCGCCCAGCAGCGTCTGCACGTCGTGCCACGCCCCCTCGCCCACGAGCCAGAGCGCCAGCGCGAGCGAGAGCAACATCGCGACCCAGCGCACCGCCGCCGACACGCCGAGGTCCAGCCCGGCCGCGCGCCACGCCCGCGCGATGAGCACGGTGCCCACCACGCTGCACACGTTGGCCACGAAGGTGAGGGTGGCGCTGGTCACCGCGCCCAGGGCCGAGATGTCGCGCTCGGCCGAGCGCGAGGTGATGCCGAAGGCCAGCGTGTCCACCACGAGCAGGACGTAGCACAGGCCGATGAGCGCCCAGGCCCGGCGCATGTAGTCGCCCGGATCGTAGGCCAGCGCCGCCACCAGCCCGCCCAGGGCCGCGGCGCCCAGCGCGAGCACGCTGACGATGAAGTACATGCTGTCCTCGGCGAGCGCGCCCCGCATCGCGTAGAGCGTGGCGAAGGTCACCCCCGAGAGAACCACTGGCGTCGCTGCGCTGAGACCACCCTTCATCTGCGCTACACCCCCCACGCGAGCGGCGCACTGCCGCGGCGCGAGCCCCGCACGCTAGCGGAAGGGGAGGCCTGCGCGGAATGGGTCCACCCCGAACCGGGGAGGGTCACCAAGCGACGGACGGCTGCTCGCCGGGGTGGACCGTGCGCCACCCGCAGGCGGAAGGCGCCATGACGTTAGGCGGCTGCCGGGGACGCCCGGACGTGATGGAGCCCACTGCCCCCGGTCGCGCCAACGTGGGGCGCGACCGGGAGGCTACGGCTTCACGTGCAGATCTCGGAGCAGGTCTCCTGGCACGGAGGCTTGCGGTCGTAGTCGCACTCGGTGTGGCACTCCGTGTGGCAGCACCGACCCTCCCGGCACGCGTCGCCGGTGGTACAGGCGTGCCCGCAGCTGCCACAGTTCGCCTGGCTCGAGTTGAGGTTCGTCTCGCAGCCGTTGGCCTCGCCTCCGCTGGTCGACGTGACATCGCAGTTCCCGTAGCCCGGCGTACAGGTGAGGCTGCAGCGAGGCTGGCCGTTGCTCAGGTCACAGCCCACGCCGGTCTGGTTCGGACCCTGGTCGCAGATGAGGCAGGACGCGCCGCACGTCACCGCGCCGGCGTTGCACGCCGTGCCGCAGCTGCCCGCGGGCTGCTCGCAGGTGGGATGCGCGTTGGGGACCGAGGTGGTGCACGCGACGGCGCAGCCCGTGGTGTCGTTGAAGCCGCGCTCGGCGTCCGGTCCGCAGTGGTTGACGTCCACCTTGGCCTCGCAGCCGTCCGCCGTGTCGCCGTTGCAGTTGGCGAAGCCGGCGGCGCAATGGAGGTTGCAGCTGCCGCCTGCGCAGAGCTCCACCGCCGCCAGGGGAGCCACGGTGTTCGGAAGCTCACCGCTGCGCGGGCAGCGTTTGCCGCACGAGCCGCAGTTGTCGGGATCCGCCGTGACGCCGATGCAGCGCGTGGTGCTCACCTGGGGGCAGAAGTCGTAGCCGGCGTTGCACTTGAAGTTGCAGCTGCCGCCGGTGCACACGGCCTGGCTCTGACCGGGCGCGAGCGGCCGGCAGTCCGTGCCGCAGCCGCCACAGTTGGCGACGTCGGTCTGGGTGTCGGTGCAGGAGGCCGCGTCCTTCACACCGCAGCAGGTGGGCGCCTTGCTGTCCGCACAGGCCCCATTGAAGCCGCACTTGCAGCGGCCGTCCTTGCACTGGTTGGCGTCCGTGCTGCAGGAGCCGCAGCTGCTGCCGTTCGCACCGCACTGCTCGACGCGGGTCGACCCCTGTCCCCCCGAGCACGCACCGAACTGACCGTTCGTGCAGCGCTGCTGGCCCAGCATGCACGCGGTGTTGTCGGTGTACGCGCAGGCCGTGGTGGTGCCGTCCGCGCAGGTGTCCACGGCCAGCGTGTAGGTGCGGCGTGCGCTGCGCTGCTTCGCATCCGTCACCTGCAAGGTGAAGGACTGCGCCGGCTGCACCACCGCCGGAGGCGTACCTCCCAGCTCGCCCGTGGACGCATCGACCCGCAGCCACGCCAGCGCGGGGGCCACGTCCGCCAGGGCGTAGCGCAGCGGCCGCTCGCCGCCGGACACGAAGGTGGGCTGCCGATAGGCCGCCCCGACCACGGCGTCCGCCACCGTGGCGGTCTCCAGGGTGGGCGCCGCGGAGGCAGTCGGGGTGCCGTCCGTCTCCGACCCTGCATCAGGGTCCCCTCCGTCGGAGGTCCCCCCACAGGCCGCCAGGGCAAATATGGAAAAACAGGAAAGCAGTACCAGGTGCTTTTTCATGAAAGACTCGATTCTCCTCGGCGCGTGTGGTACCTAACACACACATTCGCTGGAAGGGAATAGTTCATGTACCGCGCAAAACCGTATTTCCTCGTCGCGCTCCTGGCCCTCGCTGCGTGTGGGGGCGGCGCCGGACCCAAGACGGGTCCCGAGCAGACGTCCGATACCTGCGCCGAGGGGCGGGCGTGCCCGCGCGCCTGTCAGGACCGGACTGCCTGCGCCCCGGGCGAGGAGTGCGCGGGGGGCTTCTGCGCGCAGCCAGTCCCGACCAGCACGGCCTACGTGGCGTGCGCGGTGGACGCCGACTGCGGACGCGGAGATGCATGCTCGCTGGGCGTGTGCGCCCACGAGTGCGTGAGTGACCGCGACTGCGGCGATGCCCGCGTGTGCACGAACCGGGGCCGCTGCACGACGAGCGAACAGGTGACCGCGGTCCCTGCGCCGCCCCCGCCGCGCCCTGCGGCGCTCGTGGCCTCCACCGAGTCGCTCCAGTTCCCGGGCGCGGTCCGCGAGCAGACCTTCACCCTGACGAACAACGGGAGCGACGGCGCTCCGCTCACCTTCCGCATCCTCAGCGACTCTGCGTGGGTGAGCGCGGAGCCCGCCGCGGGGAGTGTCAGCGGCAGCCCCGTGAGCATCCGCGTGCGCGTGGATGCGTCCCTGGCCGGGACGGACGCCGAGGCGCACCTGCGCGTCAACTCCACCGCGGGCATCGCGAACATCGCGGTTTCCAAGGACCGCGACCTGAGCGGCCAGTACGCCGGCGACCTCGAGGTCACGCAGCCCTTCGCCATCGCGCGCTCCACCCTCACGATGCACGTGCTCCAGAGTCCCGACGGCACAAGCCTCACGGGCTTCGTGGATCCGGAGACCTCGCTGCTCTTCCCTTCACAGGTGGGCGTGGCGGGCACCATCGGTGCGGATGGCAGCGTCGAGCTCACCGTCATCGTCGCGGGGGCACCGGGCTCGGTGGCGAACCCCAGCTACCCGCGCCCCTTGCGCCGCACCATCACCCTGCGCGGCACGGTCAGCCCCGAGGGGCTCTTCGAGGGTGACTTCGTGGACTCGCTCAGCGGCCCGCGCGCGAGCGCGACTGTGGACGTGGGCGGCCACTTCCGCCTGCGCCGCGTCGGTGAGGCCCGGAGCGGGCAGGCCACGGCCGTCCCGGACCTCCCCACGCAGCCGCTCACCTCGCCCTTCACCGCGACCGAGCGCAGCAACTGCTACGCGAGCTGCCCCAACGTGGTCGGCGCCAACTGCAGCACGCCCCTGGGCCGCGGCAAGGCCTACCTCGCTGCCGCCGGCAGCTTCTACCGCGCCTTCCAGGCGACCCCGGACGGCCAGAGCCCCTACCAGACCATCCTCAACGGCTCCTGCGGCGGCAGCGCCTGCATCAACCTCTCCCAGGTCCGCTGCGCCCAGCTCGTGTTCGAGGACGTGCTCACCGCGCCGGTGAGCTCGCCCATCACCACCGCGCAGCAGGATGCGCGGGACCAGGCCTCCCGCGGCCTGCTGGACACCTACGAGATCCCCGCGGACTACTACCAGCTGCGCGGCTCGGAGGACTTCGTCAGCATCTTCGAGCAGTGGAAGTCGCCGGACACCACCTCGCTGGACACCGAGGTGCAGTCGCTCAAGAGCGCGTACATCCTCTACACGGCGGGCGTGCACAGCTTCTCCTCCTCGAGCTCCGTGACGATGCTGGACCCCTGGGCGCTGGAGCTGCTGCTCGGGCCCATCGGCGAGGAGCCGCTGCGCTCCGGCCAGAGCTTCCTCCCCGAGCTGCTCGGCGACCTTGCCGCCGACAAGAGCCGCGGCAAGTTCGAGCACCTGCGGCGCGTGGCGCTGGGGGTGAGCGGCGCCTTGCGCACGCGCCTCGAGCTGGTGGACCGGCTGCACCGCCTGGGACCTGCACGCCTGACCGAGGCCCGCACCACCGCCCGCTCCGGGGCGCTTCAGGGCTACATCGACCTCGCGCTGCTGTCGGCCGTGATGTCCCGGGCCCAGGTCACCCCCGCGGAGCTCGCCGAGCTCGGGGCCGTGCTGCGCGACTTCCAGGCGCTCTCCGCCCGCTACGACGCGCTGGCCACGGGACGTAACCCCGCCGGCTACACGCAAACCTACGTGCCCTTCTTCTTCAAGCCCGGTTCCGCGCGCAACGACAGCAACTTCCTGCAGATCTACGCGGATGCCGCCGGTACCTTCACTCCCGCGGCCATGGCCGACGCGGACAAGGCCCGGACGAGCAGCCGCGAGTTCGAGGCGAGCCAGGACGCGCTGAGTACGCAGATGCTGGCGCAGCTGCAGCAGCTGCGCAGCCAGCTCAACGTCCTGTGCGGCTCGAGCGCCGTGGCCACCTGTGGCGGGTCTGGCAGCCAGTTCGACAACGCGAAGCGCGAGGTGACGGCAGCGAACGAACGCATCCGGCTGCTGCTGCAGCGCGTGAGCAACCTGCACGAGGAGATGCGGATCGAGCGCGACCGCGCCCGGCGCAGCGTCGGCATCAACGAGCTGGAGGCGACCCTGATCATGCAGGACGGCCGGCGCCTCAACGCGCTCGAGGACCAGGAGGCCGTGATCGACTCCGTCGCGGCGGTGTACCAGGCCGCCGGCAGCCTCATGACGGGCCTCGCCAGCGGCAGCATCAAGGGCGTGTTTGGCATCTTCGGCGCCGCACTCTCCTTGGAGGGGCAGCTCGTCTCCATCACCGGGCACGCGCAGATCGACAAGGCGCGCAACGAGCTCGCAACGCGCCAGCGCGCCCGCGTGGAGTTCAACCAGGCCCAGGAGAAGCTCATCAACAGCGCGGCGCTGATCCAGACGAAGATGCTGGAGAGCTACACCCTGAGCATCGAGCTGGAGATGGCCCGCGAGAGCCTGCTGCAGGCCGTAGCCTCGGTGACCGGCACGCTGCGCCAGGCCCAGCTGGTCGAGGACCAGATCGCCCAGGTGTCGAAGCAAGGCGCCTCGACCGCGTACCGCCTGCTCACCTTCCGCATGTACGGGAACGCGGCGACGATGCAGGCACTGCGCACCTATCGGCGGGCCATGGACTGGGCCTACCTTGCCACGCGCGCGCTCGAGTACGAGCTCAACGTGAGCTACGGCCCGCGCGAGACGCTGTGGCAGAAGCGCACGGCGGCCGAGGTCAACGCCTACCTCCTCGACCTCTACGACTACTACACCCACAGCTCCACCGTGCCGCTGCAGGGCAACGTCGACGTGGTCAGCGTGCGAGACACGCTGCTCGGCCTGGGCCAGCCGCTGCGTGATCCCGTCACCGGCAAGGAGTACAGCCCCCGCGAGCGCTTCCGCCGCTACGTAGCGGACCCGGCCCACCGGGATGCGCAGGGCAACCTGAGCCTGAACTTCGAGACCACCCGCCCGGATGCGCCCCTGTTCTCCCAGGCCGTCTGCAACGACCGCATCCTGAGCGTGCGCGCGAACCTGGTCGGGGACAACCTGGGTGCCGGGGTGACCAAGGCGGTGATCCGCCTCACCCACGGTGGCACCAGCTACCAGCGCAACTGCGACTCGCCCTTCGACCTGGTCCCCTACAACCTGCTCGACGATGCGCAGAGCCCGCGCGTGGCGCGCGTGGAGGCGGGCATCAATGCCTCCAACCCGCTCGCCCCCACGCCGAACACCGACCTGCTCTTCCGTCCGCTGCTCGCCGGTCCCTGGACGCTGAAGATCAACCAGGACACCCGCGTGGAGACCGCCAACGCCGGGCTCGACCTCGCGGGGCTCGACGACATCGAGCTCATCTTCGAGCACTCGTCCAAGACCATCCAGCAGTAGGAGCACGCATGTCGCGCCGTCTCGTGTTCGGGCTCACCCTGCTGCTGGGGGTAGGCCTGGCCCTCCCTGCGCGCGCCGACAAGTCCGGCACGCGCCCCAACGTCCTCTCCGTCCCCTCGGGCCCTGGCAGTGTGGCGGGCCTCGGGGAGTCGTTCCAGGTCCAGCTCAACTCCGGCAGCATCACGGAGGCCGTGGCGCTGCAGCTGCCGCCCGGCACCGGGGGGCTGACGCCCTCGCTCGCGCTCACCTACGACAGCGGCGCGGGCAATGGCCCGGTGGGGCTGGGGTGGGCGCTGCGCGTCTCCAGCGTGCAGCGCATGACCGAGCGCGGCCTGCCGCGCTACGACAGCTCCGACCGGCTCCTGCTGGACGGGCAGGAGCTGGTGCGGGTGGCGCAGGACACCTGGCGCCTGAAGAACGAGGGCGCCTTCCTGCGCGTGCGCCGCAGCGCCGAGGGCTTCGAGGTGGACCTGCCCTCCGGCAGCGTGCGCCGCTACGGCCTGGACGCGGGCTCGCGGGTGGAGGGAGAGGCGGGCGCGTTCGCCTGGTACCTCGAGGACGAGATCGACGTTTGGGGCAACCGGGTCAGCTACTTCTACGAGAAGGACGGCGGGCTGCCCTACCTCGTGCGCGTGGCCTACAACCGGCGGGCGGGCGCGGCGGACAACCGGGTGGACTTCGCCTACGAGGCGCGCCCCGACGCGCTGACGGACTACCGCTCCACGTTCCGCGTGACCACTGCGCGCCGCCTCAAGAGCGCGCGGGTGTTCGCGCTGGGGCAGCAGGTGCGCCGCTACGAGCTCGCCTACCGCGCCGGCACGGACGTCTCGTTGCTCGAGTCCCTGCAGATGTACGGCGACGACGACCGCACCGCGCTGCCTCCGTTGCGCTTCCAGTACAGCGAGGCTCCCACCTCGCTCGTCGGCCTGCAGACGCTCGCGGCCGCTCCCGCGAAGCTGCCTGGCAGCGACGCCGACACCGAGCTCTCGGACGTGGACGGCGACGGCTTCCCGGACCTGCTCACGGCCGCGAGCGGCGCGCACGCCTACTACCGCAACCTCGGCGCCGCGCGCTTCGCCGAGCGCCAGGACCTCCCGGCGAGCCCGTCCGTCGCACTGGGCACCAGCGGCGTGGAACTGGCGGACGTGGACGGCGACGGGCTCGTGGACCTGCTCGCGCGCACGGGCAGCACGTCGCAGGCGTTCCGCTACTTCCCCAACCTCGGGCAGGGGCGCTGGGAGCCCTCGGTGGTGCTCGCCAACAACCCCTCGTTCGTGCCCGAGGACCCGCAGACGCGCTGGGTGGACCTGGACGGCGACAAGCTGCCGGACGCGCTGCGCCTCACCCCCACGAGCGCCACCTGGTGGCGCAACGGTGGGGCAGGGGGTTTCTCACAGGCCCAGTCCCTGCCGCTGCCTCCGGGCGGCACGGCGCTGGACTTCGCGGACGGGCGCGTGAAGCTCGCGGACCTCAACGGGGACCGGCTGCTGGACCTGGTCTTCGTGCGCACGGGCTCGGTGCTCTGGTGGCCGGCGCGCGGCTTCGGCCTCTTCGATGCGCCCGAGTCCCTGCCCAACGCGCCGGACGTGGGCAGCGCCGGCGAGGCGCAGCTGCAACTGGCGGACCTCACCGGAGACGGCCTCGCGGACCTCGTGCGGGTGGACGCGGACCACCTGGACCTCTGGCCGCTGCAGCCCGCCGGGGGCTTTGGCCCCGTGCGCTCGCTCGCGGGGACGCCCTCCACCAACGCGCGCCTCACCCAGGTGCGCCTGGGTGACATGAACGGCAACGGCACCACGGACGTGGTGTGGCTCACGCCGAGCGCGGACCCGGACGCGCGCGTCACCTACCTGGACGTGACCCGCGGCCTGCGCCCCAACCTCCTCACGCGCGTGGAGAACGGGCTGGGGCTGGTGCGCACCCTGCGCTTCAGCACCAGCGCGGATGCCTACGCCGCGGCGCTGGCGGCGGGCCACCCGTGGACCACCCGCCTGCCCTTCAGCGTGCAGGTGCTCGCGGAGAGCACCCTCGGCGACTCGCGCGGCGGCCTCTCCACCACCCGCTACACCTACGCGCAGGGCCACTACGACGGCCGCACCCGCGAGTTCCGCGGCTTCGGCCAGGTGGAGGTGCGGGCGCTCGGCGACGACGCGGACCCCACCGCGGTGGAGCAGCACACCTATGACCTGGGGCTCGCGAGCGAGGCGCTCAAGGGCCGCGAGCTTGCCCGGGAGCTGGGCACCGAGGACGGCCGGCTCTTCGTGCGCGAGGTGTGGACCCATGCACCGCGGGTGTACGCCGCGGGCCTGGACGGCGTGGACTGCGTGGGCGTCGAGCTGACGGCGCACGAGACCTCCCGCTTCGAGGGAACGCAGACCCCGGCCGTCACGCGGGAGGAGTGGGAGTACGACGGGTGGGGCAACCCCACGCTGCAGCGCGACTACGGGCTGGTGGTGGACGGAGACCCCCTGGGGGGCGGAGACGAGCTGTTCGTGCGCCGCACCTTCCTGAACGACGCGCAGGGCTGGGTGCTCGGGCGGCTGCAGGAGGAGCGCGCGGAGACCCCCGCGGGCGTGCGCCTCTCCGCGCGCCGCCTGTACTACGACGGGCCCGACTTCGAGGGCCTGCCGCTCGGCCAGCTCACGCGCGGCCAGCAGACGCGCGAGGAGCGCTGGGTGGAGGCCGACCGTTGGGTGAGCGCCCAGCGCGTGGCGCGCGACCCCTACGGCAACACCGTGGCGATGCTCACGCCGCGAGGCGCACGGCGCAGCGTGGAGTACGACCTGGCCACGCACACCTTCCCGGTGCGAGAGCACGTGGTGGGCGCCGAGGGCGGAGAGGGGCTCACCTTCCAGGTGGACGTGGTGCCGGGCCGCGGGCTCGTGCGCTCGTTCACGGACGCCAACGCCGCCACCGTCCGCTATGCCTACGACGCGCTGGAGCGACTGGTCGCGCTGGCGAAGCCCGGCGACACGCTGGAGCTCCCCACCTTCCGCTACCGCTACGGCCTTGCCTCTCCGCTGAGCATGCGCACCACGGAGTCGCGCACCGTGTCAGGCCAGGACACGGTGCTCACGGCGCTCTCGTACTACGACGGCCTGGGCAGGGCGCTGGCCACGTACACCCAGGCCGAGCACGGGCAGTGGGAGCTGTCCGACCGGCGCGAGTACTCGCGCCGGGGCGCAGTGGTGCGCGAGTGGGACGAGGCGCTCGTGGCCTCCTCGGGCTTCGTCGAGGCCCCGCCCCAGACCTCCGCCGTCCTCCACGACTACGACGTCCTGGGTCGCGAGATCCGCACCATCTATCCGGACGGCCTTCGCACCGAGACGCGCTACGCGCCGCTGAGGCGCGAGCTGTGGGACGGCGAGGACCTGAACCCGGCTTCCCCCTTCCACGGCACACCGCTCGTGCAGGAGCAGGACGGCCGCGGGCGCACCATCGCCGTCACCGAGGACGCCGGCAGCGCTCGCCACGTCACCCGCTTCAGCTACGACGCCCTGGGACGCACGCTCGCGGTGGTGAACGCCGCGGGGCACGCCACCCGCTACCGTTACGATGGCCTGGGCCGCCTGCTCGAGCTGCAGCACCCGGACGCGGGCACACGCCGCTTCGGCTACGACGACGACGACAACCTCGTGGACTGGCAGGACGCCACGGGGCAGCACCTCCTCAAGACCTACGACGGGTTGGGGCGCCTGCTCACCGAGCGCCACCTGCGCCCGGACGGAGCCTCCGCGGGAGAGCTGCGCTACCACTACGACACTCCCTCGCCTCGCACGCCGGGGGAGTCCGCGGCCTTCGCCCGTGGCCGGCTCACCTGGGTCGAGGACCTCGCGGGCCAGGAGCACTTCGCCTACGACGCGCGCGGCCACCTGGTGGAGGACCTGCGCGTGGTGGACGGGCGCGACTACCGCACCCGCCAGCGCTACGACAACCTGGACCGGGTGGTGGCGCTCACCTACCCGGACGACACCACGCTCGACTACGTCTTCAACGAGCGCGGGCTCCTGGCGAGCGTGCCCGGTGTGGTGCGCAGCATCGATTACAACGCCGTGGGGCTCGCGGTGCGCCGCGAGTACGCGAACGGCGTGGTGGCCACCGCCGAGTACGATCCGCACGACCGCGTGCGCGCACTGCGCAGCACCGATGCTGCCGGCAAGACGGTGCAGGGGCTGGAGCTGCAGTACGACCGCGCGGGCGCGCTCACCCAGGTGCGCGACAGCGTGCACCCGGACGGTGGCTACAGCGCCTCGCGCAGCTTCGTGTACGACGCGCTCCAGCGGCTCGAGCGCGTGTCCGGTCCGGCCGGCAGCGCGAGCTTCTCCTACGACGCCGTCGGCAACCTGCTCGCCAAGAGCGACCTGGGGGCCTATGCCTACGATCCGCAGGCGCAGCCCAACGCCGTGCGCAGCGTGGGCGGCCGCCCGCTCACCTACGACGCGAACGGAGCGGTGACCTCTGCCTTCGGGCGCCGCTTCACCTACGACGTGCAGGGTCGCCTCACCGAGGTGGCCACCGACAAGGATCTCACCCGCTACGCCTACGACTACGAGGGCCACCGCACGGTGAAGCGGGTGACGGCCGGCGGCAAGGAGCACACGGTCGTCTACGTGGACCGCTTCAGCGAGGAGCGGGACGGGCAGCTGGTGAAGTACGTGTACTCGGGAGACGTGCGTCTCGCGCGCATCGGCGGGGGCACGCCGCGCACCGTGACGGCAGTGGCCGCGGCGCATCGCGCGGTGGGGCAGGGGCTCTCGGCGCTCTCACTGCTCGCGCTGGTCGCAGGCGGCGCCCTCTTCGCCGCGACCGGCGGACGCGGGCGCTGGGCGCGCGTGCTGCTCGCCGGCGGCATGGCGGCAGCGCTCAGCGCGTGTGGAGGTTCGCCCAGGGGGCAGCCTCAGCCCGAGGGTGAGCCGGACGCCATCTACTACGTCACCGATCACCTCCAGAGCTCCACGGTCCTCACGAACGCTTCGGGCGCAGTGGTGTCCGAGGCCGCGTACGACGCGTGGGGCCGCCAGGTGGTGGGCACCGACGAGCCCTACACCTTCACGGGACACGAGTGGGACGCGGAGGCCGGTCTCTACTACTCGGGGGCGCGCTACTACGATCCGCAGCTGGGCCGCTTCCTCACCCCGGACACGGAGGTGCTGGGCAACCCGGGCCACGGCGTCGCGGACCCGCAGGTGCTCAACCCCTACGCGTACGCGCGCAACACGCCCACGAGCCTCGCGGACCGCGACGGCCGGCTGCCGCACATCCTGGTGGGCGCGCTGGTGGGCGCGACCATCAGCACCGGCATCTACCTGGTGAAGGGGGCCATCAACGGCGAGGCGTACACGGCGCGCGGCGTGCTCGCTGCGGCCGCGAGCGGCGCCGTCACCGGCGCCATCACCGCGGCCACGGGCGGTGCGAGCCTCATCATCCAGGCGGGGGCGGAAGCCGCAGGCTCCGCTGCCTCGGGCGTCATCGAGCGCGGCATCCAGACGGGCAGCGTCAAGGCGGCGTTCAACACCGAGGCGATGACCCAGGACGCCGCGGCAGGCGTCATCGGCTTCGGTCTGGGCAAGGCCGCCTCGGCCGTGGGCAAGAAGGTGCTCGGTGCGGTGTCCAACCGCTTCGGGAAGGCGGCGCAGCTCGCGGAGTCCGCGCCCGGCTGCTCGGGTGGCTCCTGCGGTCTGCCCGGTGGTGGCTGCTTCGTGGCTGGCACACCGGTGCTCGTCGCTGGCGGTGAGCGGGTGCCCATCCAGAGCGTGCAGGTGGGTGATCAGGTCTGGGTGCCCTCGGAGGATGGGACCGACCCGACGCCCGTCGCGCACACCGTCACGCAGGTCTCCCACCGGCAGACGGGCTGGCTGGTCGACGTCACGCTCGAGAATCTCGCGGGTGAGACCGAGGTGGTCGCGGCGACGCCCGAGCACCGCTTCCGCCAGCTCGGCGAGTGGGAGCTGCGCTGGACGCAGGCGCGCGAGCTGCGCGTCGGAGACCAGGTCCTCGCAGCAGGTCTGCCGCTTCGGGTGGCGGCCGTCAGCGCTCGCGCGGGGCACTTCGACGTCTTCAACCTAGAGGTGGAGACGGCGCACGCGTACGTGGTCGGTGACACGGGCGCGGTGGTCCACAACGGGGCGGCGAGCTGTGCCAAGTCGGCGGCGACGGCTAGCAACTATCGCGATCGCTTCGTCAAGGCGCGCCCAGATCTTCCGGCAGGCTTCGAGGTTCATCACAGCCTTCCTCAGAAGTATGCGGAGACGCTCGAGGGAGCGGGCATCAACATCCACGATCTCCAATTCCTTCGAGGCGTCGATGACAAGACGCACAACGTCATCACGAACATGTGGAATAAGTTCGACAAGGCCAACAAGGGAAACCCGACGGCTGCGCAGATCGCCGACTTCGCTCAGAAGATCGACAAACAATTCGGAGACAAGTTCGTATGGCCCGGTTTCTAAACGACCAAGCAAAGGTCAGAGACGCCTTCCTCCAGGATGTCTCTGCCGCTGTGCACCGGTGGGTGGCTCGCACGGCGCAAGAGCTCACGGAGCCTGGCGCGGATCACTCGCTGTCTGCGAATCCGGATGCGTTCGAGCGCATCTCGGCGGCGCTGCGGACTGCCGGCGTCACGGCGAACGACGTGGCCTCGGTTCAGCTGGAGGCGATGTACGGGCTTACCCACTCGCTGCTCGCCATCATCGACGGCGCAACCAAGATGGCGGAGGTCCAGCGGGTGTACCTGAGCACCGACGAGGAGGGCTCCATCGGTGAGGGCTTGCACGAGTTCCTGCCCGAGGCACTGCAGCTGGACGAGCACCTCGAGCGGCTCAAGCAAAGTAAGTAGGCCGACTGCGGCGCTGGCGCGGCTCGCCCGCCTCTGTCGTCTCCTGCGCAGGCCGTCCTGTTCGTGACGGTGGACTCCCGGCGTGCTCGCGCTACCGTGCGCGTCCATGCCGGCCACGTCCAAGAAGAAGCGTCCCGTGAAGAAGCCGCTCGCCGCGATCCCTCCGGCCGTTGCGCCCTTCGAGCTGCGCAAGAGCCACATCCAGGGCCGCGGCGCCTTTGCCACCCGCCCCATCAAGAAGGGCGAGCGCTTCGTCGAGTACACCGGCGAGCGCATCAGCCAGAAGGAGGCGGACAAGCGCTACGACGACAGCCGCATGGAGCGCCACCACACCTTCCTCTTCAGCGTGGACGCGCGCACCGTCATCGACGCCACCCACACGGGCAACGACGCGCGCTTCATCAACCACAGCTGCGCGGGCAACTGCGAGGCGGTGATCGACAACCGCCGCATCTTCATCGAGGCGCTGCGCGACATCGCGCCGGGTGAGGAGCTCGCCTACGACTACGGCTACGAGCGCGGCGAGCCCGAGGACGACGCCGAGCTGGAGGCCCTGTACCCGTGCCGCTGCGGCGCGCCCGAGTGCCGCGGCACCATCCTCGCGGCACGCAAGGAGGCGCCGGCGGCGAAGACCGCGAAGGCGAAGAAGGCCCCCGCGAAGAAGAAGTCCGCGGCGAAGAAGAAGCGGAAGTAGCGACAGGGCGGGGCGCGGTGCAGCCCGGGCTCCAGGCCCCGGGCTCCCGCGCCGCGCACACCCTCAGCGCTCGACGAAGGCCTTCTCGATGAGGAACTGCCCGGGCTCGCCCGGGTCGCCCATCTTGAAACCGCGCTCCTCGAGCAGGTTCTTCGTGTCCGCGAGCATCTCGGGGCTGCCGCACAGCATCGCGCGGTCCTGCGCCGGGTCGAACTCCGGCAGCCCGATGTCCTGGAACAGCTTGCCGCTGCGGATGAGGTCCGTGATGCGGCCGCTGTTCTGGAACTCCTCGCGCGTCACGCTCGGGTAATAGATGAGCTTCTGCTTCACCAGCTCCCCGAAGAACTCGTTCTTCGGCAGCTCGTGGATGATGAGGTCGCGGTAGGCGAGCTCCTCCACGCGGCGGCAGGTGTGCGTGAGCACCACGCGCTCGTACTGCTCGTAGATGGTGGGGTCCTTGATGATGCTCATGAAGGGCGCGAGCCCCGTGCCCGTGGAGAGCAGGTACAGGTTGCGCCCCGGCAGCAGGTGGCTGGGCACCAGCGTGCCCACGGCCTTGCGGCTCACCAGCAGCGTGTCGCCCTCCTTCAGGTGCTGCAGGCGGCTGGTCAGCGGGCCGTTGGGCACCTTGATGCTGAGGAACTCGAGGTGCTCCTCGTAGTTCGCGCTCACCATGCTGTAGGCGCGAAGCAGGGGGCGGCCCTCCACCTCGATGCCGATCATCGTGAACTGGCCGTTCTCGAAGCGGAACCCCGAGTCGCGGGTGGTGACGAAGGTGAAGAGCGTGTCGGTCCAGTGATGCACCTTGAGGACGCGCTCGTGATTCAGGCTGCTCATTGCGATGTGCTCCGCGCAGGGGCCGCTCTCGGGCCCCGGCTGGGTGATGGGGGCGCCCTATACCCCGTCTACTTGTAGGGCACCACGGTTCCGCCCCGGTGCGCCGAGTCGCGCAGCACCAGGCCTTCCTTCGCCAGGCGGGCCGTCCTGGGGCCCACCAGGAACTCCTTGGGGTCGCCCTTGCGGAAGGTCTTCTTCATGTACTCGTGGATCTCCATGAAGAGGCGGCGGAAGCGATCCGGGGCCGCGTCGCGCCGGCCGGTCTGCGGGGTGATGTCCAGCTCGGCCCACAGCTGGCCGCTCAGGAGCTCGCCCTCTTCGTTCAGGCGGCAGCGCTCGTAGAAGATGACCGGGCTGCGCACCTCGTCGATGCGCCAGAAGCCCTTCTCCTTGCCGCGCTTCACCGGGCTGACCTCGGCGGGGCCGATCTCGCTGGCCACCAGGTACAGGTCCTCCTCGGGCAGCCGCTCGAGGTTCTGCTCGTTCGCCCGGAAGGTCTCCCAGTCGGGGGGCACGCGGCGCGGGTACACCTCGAGCACGTAGCGGCCCAGCTCCCGGAAGAAGGCCCGCTCGTCGTCGGGGGCCATGAAGAACTTCTGTACGTGCGCCATATGCGGCCTCCCCATAGCGCAAAACGGCCGGCGTCAACACCCGTGCCTATAAGTCCAGCTTCCGCCCGCACTGCGTTAAGAGGAGGCCCATGGACCGCACCTTTCCCGCGCTGCTCGGCCGGATGCAGGAGCTGAAGGATCTCTCGGGCGTCATCGGCCTGGCCACCTGGGACCAGGAGACGTACCTGCCGCCCAAGGCAGAGGGGGCGCGCGCCGCGCAGCTCGCCACGCTGCAGGGGCTCTACCACGAGCGCCTCGTGGACCCGCGGCTCGGCGAGGTGCTCGCGTGGGCGCGCGAGGCGCCCGGCCTGGACGAGGACGCGCGTGCGATGGTGCGGGTGCTCGGCCACGAGCGCGAGCGCGCGGTGCGCGTGCCCGGCGCACTGGTGCGCGCGCTCGCCGAGGCGCAGAGCCACGGGCTCGCCGCGTGGCGAATCGCTCGCAAGGAGCGCTCCTTCGCCCTCTTCCAGCCCGCGCTGCAGCGCCTGCTCGGCTTGCGCCGCGAGATGGCGGATGCGTGGGGCCACGACGGCGAGCGCTACGACGCGCTGCTCGAGGGCTACGAGCCGGGGATGCGCGTCTCGCGCCTGGGCCCGGTGCTCGCGCGGCTGCGCGACCAGCTCGTGCCGCTCGTGCGGGCCATTGCCGAGAGCCCCCGCCAGGTGCCGGACCTGTTCCAGGGCCGCACCTTCGACGTGGAGGCACAGTGGGCCTTCAGCCTGCGGCTGCTGCGCGACATGGGCTTCGACCTCGAGGCGGGGCGGCAGGACAAGAGCATCCACCCCTTCACCGGCGGCACGCACCCGAACGACGTGCGCCTCACCACGCGGCTCGAGGAGGGCAACCCCTTGCCCGCGCTCTTCGGCACCATCCACGAGGGAGGGCACGGCCTCTACGAGCAGGGCTTCGCGGAAGCCCTGCACCGCACGCCGCTCGCGGCCGCCGCCTCCATGGGGCTGCATGAGTCGCAGAGCCGGCTCTGGGAGAACGTGGTGGGGCGCAGCCGCGCCTTCTGGGGCCACTACTTCCCGCTCCTGAAGGCCGCCTTCCCGAGCGCGCTCGCGGACGTGGACGCGCAGGGCTTCTACGCCGCGGTGAACCGCGTGGCGCCCTCGCTCATCCGCGTGGAGGCGGACGAGGTCACGTACAACCTGCACATCGTGCTGCGCTACGAGCTGGAGCTGCTGCTGGTGAAGGACCAGCTGCCGCTCGCGGAGCTGCCGGCCGCCTGGAGCGAGCGCATGGAGCGCTACCTCGGCGTGCGCCCTCCGGACGACACCCAGGGCGTGCTGCAGGACATCCACTGGGCCTGGGGCGAGTTCGGCTACTTCCCCACCTACGCACTGGGAAACCTGTACGCGGCCTCGCTCTACCGCGCGGCGCAGCGGCAGGTGCCGGGGCTCGAGGCGGGCCTCGCCCGTGGCGAGCTGCGGCCCCTGCGCGACTGGCTGCGCACGCACGTGCACCAGCACGGCTACCGGCTGCCCGCCGAGGAGCGCGTGCGCCGCATCACCGGCGAGGGGCTCACCGACGCGGACTTCCTCGGCTACCTGCGCGAGAAGTACGGCGCGCTGTACGGCGTCGCGCTGTGACGCGTCCTCCCTGTCCGCCAGGGAGAAGGTCCTAGCCCCGGCTCCACTCGCTGCGCAGCAGGCCCATGCAGTGCACGTCCACGTACGTGCCCTCCACGAAGTAGTCCTCGCGCAGCGTGCCCTCGAGCCGGAAGCCCGCCTTCTCGTAGACGCGCCGTCCTGCCGGGTTGTTGCTGAACACCTGCAGCCCCACCTTGTGCAGGTTCAGCGTGCGGAACGCATAGTCGAGCATGAGGCGCGTGGCCTCGGTGCCGTAGCCCTTGCCCCAGTGCACCGAGGAGCCGATGAGCAGCCCCAGCTGCGCCTTGCGGCCGATGGGGTCCACCTGGTGCAGCCCGCTCACCCCCACCAGCACGCCGCCCTCGTGCAGCGCGAGCCCGAACATCACGTCGCGCTCGCTGCTGCCCAGCGTCGCGAGGAAGGCCTCCTCCTGCGCGAGGCTCGTGGGCCGCGCGCGCAGCACGGTGCGCCGCGTCTCCGGGTGGTTCACGAAGGCCGCGAGCAGGGGCGCGTCCGCACGCTCCAGCGGGCGCAGGTAGAGGCGGTTGCCGATGAGGAACGGGGTCTGCACGGGGCGCTCTGTACGCCCGTGGGCCGGGACACGCCAGTGTCCACCGGGGCGCCTCCTGTTCCCAGAGGGAGAGGGGACTAGCGCTGGGTCAGGGGGCGAGCGGCGCGGCAGGCCTGCAGGGCCACCTGCGCGAGCTCGCGCGCGGGCTCTCCGGCCTCGAGCCAGGCGGCGCGCGCGACCTGGGCGCACAGCTCGCCGCACAGCAGCGCGGTGCGGCGCGCGAGCCGGCTGCCGCGCTGCAGGGCGAGCGCGTGCAGCGCGCACAGCTCCGCGCACTGGCGCAGCAGCCGCACCGGCTCGCTCATCGGCGCGAGCCCCTCGGCGCTGAGCCGGCCCATCGAGGCCTCACAGGCCGCCTGGCACGCGCGGCTCGCCGCGATGCTGCGGGCCGTCTCCGCCCGCGCTGCCATGTCCGCTTCCGACACCATGCGCCGCAAGCTACGCACCCGGCTCCCCGCGGCAAGGTGCACCCGGCCGCGAGGTGTTCACCACTGGCCCGTGTAAAAATGCAGAGGGGTGCACCGCGTACATCGGTGCACCCCCCGGGCTTCACGGCTCGGCGGCGCCCGCTAGTACTTCGCCAGGTAGCGGCCGAGGCTCTCGCCCTGCGCCGCCTTCTGCGCGATGCACAGGTCCACGGTCTCCAGCGTCTGCGCGAGCACGCGCTTGCCGCCCGGCAGCTTCGGGGTGCGCTCGCCGAAGAAGGCCTGGACGTCCTCGCGGTGGGCGGCGTCGCAGAAGTGGCTCGCGCCCATGGTGAGGTAGGCGCCGTAGTCGCGCGGGAAGCGGGCCACGAGCGCGTCGTAGTTCTCCTTGAAGAAGTCGTAGGCCTGCTGGCGCGTGGTGGGCTCCTCGAGCGGGCCGCTCAGGAGCGTGTACGACTCGCGCAGGTCGAAGTCCTCGCCCATCATCACCTGGAGGTTCTTCGCCACCAGCTTCGGGTCGCGCACCGCGCCGAGCGCCTCGAGCAGCCAGCCGCGCTCGCGCCGGTCCTGGCTCTTCTTCGCCTCGGCGAGCATGCGCCCGTGCAGCGCCTCGTCCGCGCCGAGCGCCGCGGTGTGCAGCACCACCGGCACCAGCGCCGGGTCCACCGCGCTGCGGTCGGTCAGCCACTTGAGCGCGAGCGCCTTGGACTGCGCGGCGAGCTGCGGGTCGCGGCCCGAGTAGGCCACCGTCCACAGCACCTCGGGACGCAGCAGCGCCTGGTCCTGGCTCTCGCCCTTCTTCGGGCTGAGGCCCAGCTTGCGCGCCTCGGGGCCGTAGGTCTTGCGCAGGAAGCGCTCGTAGTTCGGGCGCATCCCCTGCGGCAGGTAGT
The DNA here is from genome assembly GCF_009659535.1 of Aggregicoccus sp. 17bor-14. NCBI lineage: Bacteria > Pseudomonadati > Myxococcota > Myxococcia > Myxococcales > Myxococcaceae > Aggregicoccus > Aggregicoccus sp. 17bor-14. The sequence continues at coordinate 19,972 of NZ_VJZZ01000003.1, read as the reverse complement.
CCACGTTCACGCTGGAGGCGCTCATGGCGGCGGTGACCAGCTCGCGGTCGTCCGAGGGCAGCATGCGCTGGGCGAGCGTGAGCGTGTCGGCGGCCGGCAGGTCGTTGCTCGCGGTGAGCGCCTTCGCGTCGCCGAGCAGGCCCACGCGCTCGGGGAGGCTGAGCTGCTTGCCGCCCTGCTTCATCAGGCGCGCGAGCCCGTCACCCTCGAGCAGCGCGCGGTAGTAGCCCTTCATCTGCGCGTTGGGCATCACCCAGTCCGGGCAGCCCTTCGCGTCCTCGAGCACCAGCTGCCCCTGCTTCTCGGTGAGCAGCGTGCACGCCTCGCCGGCCTTGCCCGCGCCCTGGCCGTAGCGCACGCACACCGGCACCTGCCACAGCCCCTCGCTGCTCCCCTTGCTGCCGGTGGGCAGGTAGCGGCGCTGCGAGAGCTGCAGCGTGGGCTTCTGGCCGGCCTCGCACGCGAGCTTCATGGACACGCGCGGCACGCCCGCCTGCTGCAGGTAGGTGGAGAACATGGGGGCCACGTCGCGGCCGGCCGCCTCGGAGATGGAGGCGAGGAAGTCGTCCGCGGTGGCGTTGCCGTAGGCGTGCTTCTGCATGTAGCGGTGGATGCCCGCCTGGAAGCGCTCCTTGCCCAGGTAGCTCTCGAACATCGTGAGCACGCTGGCGCCCTTGCCGTAGGTGATGCCGTCGAAGGCGTTGCGGATGTCGCCGCGGTTCTCGATCTTCTGGCGGATGACGCGCGCGGTGGCGAGGCTGTCCGCCTTCATCGACTGGTTGCGCGTCTTCACCTGCTCCACCTGCGCGCCCCAGTCGGGAGCGAACTTGTCGATGGTGCCCACCTCCATCCAGCTCGCGAAGCTCTCGTTGAGCCAGATGTCGTTCCACCAGGGCATGGTGACCAGGTCACCGAACCACTGGTGCGCGAGCTCGTGCGCGGCCACCTCCGCGAAGATGCGCTGGCGCTCCAGCGTGTCCTGCTCGGGCTTGGCGAGGATGAGCTCGGACACGTAGGTGACCAGGCCCGCGTTCTCCATCGCGCCCCAGCCGGTGGCGATGGGGATGGAGAGCTGGTCCAGCTTCTCGTAGGGGTAGGGGATGCCGAAGTAGTCCTCGAGCAGCCCGAGGATGGGGCCGGTCACCTTCGCGGCGTAGGCCGCCTCGGCGGCGCGCCCGTGCGGCACGATGATGCGCACCGGCACCTGGTTCTTGCCCGCGCGCCCCGCGTCCACCGCCTCGAGGGGGCCGACGCCGAAGGCGAGCAGGTAGCTGGGCAGCGGCTTCGTGCGCGCGAAGCGCAGCTTCTTGAAGCCGCCGGCGGCCGGGGTCTCCTGCTCCACGGGCGTGTTGCTGTAGCCCTGGAGCGCCATGGGGATCTTCAGCGTGAGCTGGAAGGGCACCTTGAAGCTGGGCTCGTCGAAGCTGGGCAGCACGCGGCGCGCGTCGTCCGGCTCGAACTGGCTGAAGGCGTACCAGTCCCCGCCCTCCTTCTGGCGGAACAGGCCCTGGCTGTCCTTGTCCGAGATGCGCCCGGTGTACTTCACCTCGAGCGTGGCCTTGCCCGGGCCCACCGGCTGCTCGAAGCCGAAGCCGATGAAGTCCTCGCTGCCCTTCACCGCGCGCGCCGGAGACGTCTTGCCGTCCGCGCCGGCGATGGTGGCGCTCTGCACCTCCAGCTCCTGCCCGTTGAGCCACACGAAGCGCGTGGCCTGGGGCAGCTCGAGCGCGATCTTCACCACGCCCGCGAACTGGTCGCGGTTCGGGTCCACCGTGAGCTCGAGCTCGTAGCCCGAGGGGCGCACCTGCGGGTCCAGCCGCAGCGTGGGCACCGGCGGGGTCTCGGCGGGAGCCGTGGCCGCCTGGGCCTGCGGCGCGGGCTGCGGCGCCGGCTGCTGCTGCTGCTCGTGCTTCGAAGATGCACAGCCGAGCGAGAGCGCCACCAGCGCGCCCAGGGCCTTCCTCCAGCGGTAGTCCATGCGGTCTGTCTCCGTGTTGCACTCCCGCAGGCGCATCAGGCGCCCCGGGCGAAGCCGCGCCGCCAACAGCTGGGCGGTGCTTTGATTCCACAGACGCCGCGGGGGGGCTCCCGATTGCCGCACCCCGACTTCAGAAGAGGTTGCCCTGGGCGGGCGGGGGCGCGTCCCCGGGAGGCCGCGGGAAGGTGGCGAGCAGCGCCACCAGCTCGGCGCCGTACATGCGCAGGCGCTTCTCGCCGAGGTAGGGCACCTGCGCGAGCGCCTCCAGGTCCACGGGCGCCTCGGTGGCGAGCGTGTCCAGCACGGCGTTGGGCAGGATGGCGGAGGGCGTCACCTTGCGCTCCTGGCTCTTGGCCACGCGGAAGGCCTTGAGGGCCTCCTCGCGCTTGCGCTTGTTCGGGTCCTTGGGGCCGCGCGACTCGGGCTCGGGGGGCAGGGTGCCCGCGCGCGCCTTCTCGAGGATCTCGCGCACCACCTGCAGCACCTCGTCGCCGTGGGCGCGCACGAAGGCGCCGCGCACGCCGGCCGCGCGCGAGAGCTCCTTCGCGTTGGAGGGCGGCTTGAGCGCGAGGTCCGTCACCGCCATGTTGCTGAGCATGCGCCCCATGGGCACGTTGTCCGCCTCGGCCCACTGCAGCCGCTTGAGGTGCAGCGCCTGGGCGATGGCGGTGGCGAGCGCCACCTGCCCGGCCGAGAGCCCCGAGCGCGGCAGCTTCGGGCGGAAGTCCGCGCCCACGTCGGGCCGCGCCATCGCCTCGTCGCACATCCGGTCGCAGTCGAGCAGCACCTCCTCGAGGATGTCCGCCTTGCGGCACTCCTCCTTCACCTGCCGGCCCAGCTCGCAGAGGTAGCGCACGTCGTTCGCGATGTACTCGCGCATGCCTTCGGGCAGGGGCCGCAGGGAGAAGTCGGACTGCTGGTGCTCCTTGGGCAGCTCTACGCCCAGGCGCTCGCGGGCGAGGTCCGCGAGCCCCACCTTGGGCCAGCCCAAGAGCGTCGCGGCGCGGTGGGTGTCGAAGAGGCCCTTCACCCGGACGCCCGCCTCCGCGAGGTACTGCAGGTCCCCTTGCGCGGCGTGGAAGTACTTGGTGCAGGCGGGGTCGAGCAGCTGCGCGGCGAGCAGCTTCACGTCCACGCCGGGGGCGAGCGTGTCCCAGAGGAAGAGCTCGCGGTCGGTGGCGAGCTGCACGAAGCACAGGCGCGCGCGGAAGGCGTGCATCGCGTCCGCCTCCAGGTCCACCGCCAGCTCGGGCGCGGGGGCCAGCGCCTGGGCGGCTGCCTGGGCTCCCGCCGCATCCACCACGTCCACTGCGCCTTCCGGATAGCTCGCCATCGCAGCCAGGCAGGCTAGCGGAGCCGTGACGAAGGTGTGGGGTGTTTTTTCCGCCGCCGCCGCTAGGATGGCCGGGCCGTGACTGACGCCGCCCGCCTCGAAAAATCCCTCCTCGGCCACATGGGCCGGGCCATCTCCGACTTCCAGCTCATCCAGGAGGGCGACCGCATCATGGTGGGCGTCTCCGGAGGCAAGGACTCCTACACGCTGCTCTACCTGCTGCGCGAGCTGCAGAAGCGGGCGCCGGTGAAGTTCGAGCTCCTCGCGGTGAACCTGGACCAGGGCCACCCCGGCTTCCCGGCCGCCACCCTGGAGGGCTACTTCCAGCGCGAGGGCTACGCCTACCGCATGCTCAAGGAGGACACGTACAGCGTGGTCCTCGAGAAGACCCCGCCGGGCAAGACGCAGTGCGCGGTGTGCAGCCGCATGCGCCGCGGCATCCTCTACACGGCCGCGGTGGAGCTGGGCTGCACCAAGATTGCCCTGGGCCACCACCGCGACGACCTCATCCACACGCTGCTGCTCAACCTGTTCTTCGCGGGCAGCCTCAAGGCCATGCCGCCGCTCTTGCGCAGCGACGACGGCCGCAACACCGTCATCCGCCCGCTCGCCTACGCGCCCGAGAAGGAGATCGCCGCGTTCGCCGAGGCCAAGGGCTTCCCCATCATCCCCTGCGACCTGTGCGGCTCGCAGGAGAACCTGCAGCGCAAGCGCATGCAGCGGCTGATGGAGGAGCTGGGAAAGGACATCCCCAACGTGCGCCAGAGCGTGCTCTCGGCCATGAGCAACGTGCGTCCGAGCCACCTGCTGGACCGCGAGCTCTTCGCACTCCACCCCGAGGAAGGAAGCAACGACCCATGGCTCGAGAGCAGGCTGTAGCCGCCCGCAAGGACCGCAATGCCGCGCTGGTGGAGACCATGCTGCTCGCGGCGATGGCCGACGGGCGCGTGTCCCAGATGGAGATGCGCACGCTGCTCGCGCGCGTGATCGAGCGGCCCGAGTTCGAGGGCACCCGCCCCGAGGAGCTCAACGCGCTGGTGGAGCACAGCGCGAAGAAGCTCTCGCTCGCGCACGACCTGCAGGAGATCCTCGCGTCCCTGCGCCAGCGGCTGCCGGACCACAAGAACCGCATGCTCGCCTTCGGGCTGGCGGCGGCGGTGGCGCTCGCGGACCAGCGCGCGACCCGCATGGAGTTGGGGCTGCTCAAGACCTTCCAGGCGGCCCTCGGCATCAGCGAGCAGGAGGTCGCGCAGATCATCGAGGTGGTGGAGCAGGGCGGCAGCCTCGCCGAGGCGCTGGGCGAGCCGCTCGAGCGCCTCTACGCCGAGGTGATGGTGCTGGTGTCTGCTGCCGACGGGCGGGTGAAGGAGGCGGAGATGCGCGCGCTGGTGGAGAGCCTCGCGAGCGACCCGCTCTTCCACGCGGTGAGCGCCGAGCGCGCCCAGGGCTTCATCACGGACGCGGTGAGCGCGCTCGTCTCCGAGGGGCTGCCGCAGCGCCTCCAGGTCCTCGCCCAGGGACTTGCCACCCACTCGCAGCGCATGAAGGCCTTCCGGCTCGCCTCGCAGATCGCCCACGCGAGCGGCAGCGCGAGCCCCGCCGAGCAGCGCCTGCTGGACCTGCTGCAGGCCACCTTCGGCCTCGCGGACGACGAGGTCGCCCGCCTCAGCGCCCTGACCTGAAGCGAGAGGACACGCCATGCCCACCTCTGCCGCCCGCCACTCCTTCCGCTTCGGTGTCCCCGCGAGCCTCGGGGCGAACATCGCGAGGGTCCGGGCGGACCGGCTGGAGAACCTGCTCAGCCCGCACATCGGCAAGCTGGTGCAGGTGCAGATCGCCCAGAGCTACGACGCGCTCGCCAGGGACCTGCAGGAGGGGCGCCTGGATGCCGTGTGGGCGCCGCCCTTCGTGTGCGCGCGGCTCGAGTCGCAGAACCTGCGGGTGCTGGTGCGCGGCGTGCGCAAGGGCGCCTCCACCTACCGCGCGGCGCTGGTGGCGCGCGCGGGCGCCGGGCTCACCCTGGAGAAGCTGCAGGGCACGCGCGCCGCCTGGGTGGACCGCGACGCGGTGGCCGGCTTCCTGCTGCCGCTCGCGCTGCTCAAGAGCAAGAAGCTCGACCCCGCGAAGCTCTTCGCCTCGCAGGCCTTCGTGGGCAGCTACCGCGCGGCGCTCGAGGCGGTGCTGGACAACAAGGCGGACGTGGCCGGCCTCTTCAACCCACCCGAGAAGGTGGGCGAGAGCTTCGAGACCAGCGTGGAGCAGGTGCTGCCGGGCAAGGGGCGCCAGTTCTCGCTCGTGGCCTTCACCGACGAGGCCCCCAACGACGGCGTGTGCCTCGCCGCCAGCGTCACCCCCGAGTCGGCGAGCGCGCTGGAGGCCGCCTTCACCGGCATGGCGCAGAGCGCCGACGGGCAGCACATCCTGCGCGAGGTGTTCAACCTGGACGGCTTCGAGCCCGCGCCGAAGATGGGCTACCGGGCCCTGTACCGCGTGGCGCTCAGCACGCTCTGAGAACACTGCGCCCTGCCGGAGTGACCGGCAGTTCACGCTGCGTGTGATTCTGGAGTCAGCCGGGCTCGCACTGCGCGTGCGGGCTGGCGCATCGTCCTCCCCCGGGACTGGTCCCAGGCCGGGAGGTCACGTTGCAAGGACGCATGGGGTGGGTGGCAGCAGCGGCGGTGCTGGCAGTGCTCGGGAGCGCGAGCGGTGCGTGGGCGGGAGCCGCGCGCACCACGTACCCGGTGGTGTTCGCGCACGGCATGGGAGGCTTCGACAACCTCCTGGGCTACGACTACTGGGGAGACGACTACGGCACCTTCGTGGGTGACCCGTGCGACGCCTTCCTCGAGGTGGCCTGCAACGAGGACATCGACGACGGGCAGAGGGCCTTCGTCGCGCAGGTGCAGGCCTTCCAGTCCTCGGAGGTGCGCGGGCTGGACCTGGCCAACGACGTGGAGGGCTTCATGGCCACCAGCGGCGCGAGCCGGGTGAACCTCATCGGGCACTCGCAGGGCGGGCTGGATGCGCGCAAGGCGGCGCGCGTGCTCTACGAGCGGCGCGGCTACACGGTGGTGCGCGTGCTGGTGAGCGTGTCCTCGCCGCACCGCGGCTCGCCCGTGGCGAAGTACATCCTCAAGCAGGGCAGCGGGGTGACGGGCGTCATCGACGCGCTCGCGCGCTACTACGGCGACAGCATCTACAAGGCGGGCAACGACGGGTACGCGGGCGCGAAGCAGCTCGTGTACGACGACTTCGACCCGAACGACGGCAAGACCACCGGCGCCAAGGCCTTCAACGCGGCCTACCCGGTGGATGCGCGCTATGCGGCCCGCTACGCGTCGCTCATCACCGCGCAGCGGGGGGCCAGCGTGAACCCCGCGCTCTACCTGCTCAAGAACCTGTTCTACGACATCGACGGTGACGGCTACTGCGTGGACGACTGCGACGCGGACGGCGCCGCGGGCAAGGGCGACGGCGTGCGCGACGAGAACGACGACGACGGGCTGGTGGGCATCAACTCGGCGCAGATGGGCTACCGGCTGCGCTACGCGGAGAACGCCTTCGGCTTCGACAGCGTGAGCACCGACACGGCGCTCGGGTACGTGGGCAACCTCAACGCGCCCAGCAGCCTGCAGATGACGAGCAGCTCGAGCGTCATCAACCAGGACCACCTGGACGTGGTCGGCGTGGGGCCGGACACCTTCGACGAGCCCGAGTTCTACGCGGCGATCTTCGACTACATCGCGGCGTACGACTAGCGAGCCATGAAGCGCCTCGCCCTCGTCGCCTTCGTCGCGCTCGCGCTGCTCGGGCTGTGGCTCGTGCGGCGTCGCTCCGAACATGCCGCGGTACCCGCGTCCGCGCCTGCCGCGACCTCGAGCACGAGCACGAGCACGAGCACGAGCGCGCGTCCCGGCGTCGCGCCCCTGCTCGCGAGCGCCGCGCTCCCGCCTGAGCAGCAGCAGGCCTTCATCGCCACCCTGCGCGCACGCTACGGCGCGCGGCTCTCGAGCCCGCTCATCCAGCTCAAGCTCATCGAGGCCCTGGTGCGCGAGTTCCGCGGGCGCGGGCCCGACTGGAAGGCCGAGCTCCTGCGCACGCTGCAGGCGGCCTTCCCGGACTCCTACGCCTTGCTCTCCGCGCGGCTCGAGCAGTGGCTCGGGTACGAGGCCTGGATGCAGGCGAACGCGGGAGACCTCCAGGCGCTCGACGCGGAGGACCGGCGCGCGAACCTGTGGGCCCAGCGCGAGGCGCTGTTCGGCAAGGCGGACGCGGAGGAGATCTGGGCCTTCGAGCTGCGCAGCGAGCGCGTCGCGAAGGCGCTCGCGCAGATCGACGCCGCACCGGATGCGCGCCTCCCCGATCGCCTGCAGCGCTACCGCGAGAGCCTGAAGGAGGCCTACGGCGACGCGGCCCCCGCCTTCCTCGAGCGCCACCGGCAAGAGGCGCTGGACCGCTTCCTGGACCTGGGCTCGGTGCAGCGCGAGCTCTCGGCGCTGCCGGCAGCCGAGCGCTCCGCGCAGCTGCGCGACATCCGCTCGGGGCTCGGGATGGATGCGCAGGCCCTGGGGCGCTGGGAGCAGCTGGACGGCACGCGCGATGCGCGCTGGAGCGTGGGCGAGCGCTACATGGCCGAGCGGGCCGCGCTGCTGCGCGACTACCAGGGTGAGGAGCAGGCGAGGCGACTCGCACAGCTTCGCGAGCGGCTCTTCGGGCAGGAGGCACAGACCCTCGCCTCAGAGGAGGCGAGCGGCTTCCTGCGCTTCGAGCAGCCGCGGCGCTGGGGTCGGAACTAGCGCCTCGCGGCGCATTCCCCGTCCGCGCGGCCTCCGGCTCCCGTGCAGGCGGCCGCAGCGGGCGGCTGCGTCCGGGCAGCAGGGCCTGCTTGTCAGGGTGGGGGAGCCGAAGCACCTCTGATCTCGTGGGCAGCCCCCTGCCCAGACCGCCACGGGCCCGAAGCACCGAACCACCGTCCAGAACAGGGGACGCGTGGATGGACCGGGTGCGCGGTCGCATTCCTCTGGCCCCTCACCAGGAGACATCTGCGTGTTCATGCACAACAAGAAGCTCCAGTACACGGTGCGCGTCACCGAGACGAACCCCGGCCTCGCCAACCTCATGCTCGAGCAGTTCGGCGGCCCGCAGGGCGAGCTCGCCGCGGCGATGCGCTACTTCACCCAGGCGCTCGCCGAGGAGGATCCGGGGCGCAAGGACATGCTGCTGGACATCGCGACCGAGGAGCTGAGCCACCTGGAGATCATCGGCACCATCGTCGCCATGCTGAACAAGGGCGCGAAGGGCCGGCTCGCGGAAGGCACCCAGGAGCAGGCGGAGATGTACCGCTCCATCACCGGCGCCGGCAACGACAGCCACCTCACGCAGGTGCTCTACGGCGGTGGGCCGCCGCTGACGAACTCGGGCGGGGTGCCCTGGACCGCGGCGTACATCGACAGCATCGGCGACCCCACGTGCGACCTGCGCTCGAACATCGCCGCCGAGTCGCGCGCGAAGATCGTCTACGAGCGCCTCATCAACGTGACGGACGACCCAGGCGTGCGCGAGGCGCTGGGCTTCCTGATGACCCGCGAGGTGGCGCACCAGAAGTCCTTCGAGAAGGCGCTGTACGCCATCGAGCCGAACTTCCCGCCAGGCAAGCTGCCGGGCGTGCCTGCGTACACGGACAAGTACTACCGGATGTCGCAGGGCACCGCGGACACGCTGGGCCCGTGGAACCAGGGCGAGCAGTGGGAGTACATCACCGACCGCGAGAAGCAGATGGCGGTGGACGGCGGCACGGGCGGCGCCTCGGTGGGGCTCAGCGCGGAGGAGATGGCGCTCATCAAGAACAACGCGAAGCGCACGGCCTCGCAGGCCTCGAGCAACCCGGTGACGGGTGCGGACCTGGGCGCAGGGCCTGGGGGGGGACGGGTGACGCGGCCCGAGAGCGCCAAGCCGCCGAAGCACTGACCGCCACCATGCACCGCGGCGCGCAGCCACTTCCGGCGGGCGGGGAAGGGCGCTAGGCCCGGGCGGATGGACTCGCCGCTCGAGCCTGCCTCCGGTGATGCCCGCGCCCCGCGGGGCTGGGATGCACTGGGCGGCGCCTTCCGCAGCGTGCGGCTGAGCCCGCGCCGCGGCTGGCGCCGCTTCCTCGGCTTCGCCGGCCCCGGCGCGCTCGTCGCGGTGGGGTACATGGATCCGGGCAACTGGGCCACGGACCTCGTGGGCGGCAGCCGCTTCGGCTACGCGCTGCTCAGCGTGGTGCTGCTGTCCAACCTCATGGCCATGCTGCTGCAGACGCTGTGCGTGCGCCTCGGCGTGGGCAGCGGCCTGGACCTCGCCCAGGGCTGCCGCGAGGCCTACCCGCGCGCGGCCGTGCCCTTGTGGCTGCTCGCGGAGCTGGCGATTGCCGCCACGGACCTCGCCGAGGTGCTGGGCAGCGCCATCGCGCTCAAGCTGCTCTTCGGGCTGCCGCTACCCTGGGGCGTCGCCCTCACCAGCCTGGACGTGCTGCTGCTGCTCGCGCTGCAGGGGCGCGGCATCCGCGCGCTCGAGGTGTGCATCATCGTGCTGGTGAGCGTGGTGGCCGGCTGCCTCGGCTTCGAGCTGCTGCTCTCGCGGCCGGACCTCGGCGGCGTGCTGCGCGGCTACGTGCCCGGCGTGCACGTGCTGCAGGAGCCCGGGATGCTCTACGTGGCCATCGGCATCCTCGGGGCCACGGTGATGCCGCACAACCTGTACCTGCACTCGAGCCTCGTGCACACGCGCGCCTACGAGCCCACCGAGCCCGGGCGCCGAGAGGCGGTGCGCCACGCGACGCTGGACTCGGTGCTCTCGCTCTCGCTCGCGATGCTGGTGAACTCCGCGCTGCTCATCCTCGCGGCCTCCACCTTCCACGTGGCAGGCCTCACCCAGGTGGCCGAGCTGGAGGACGCGCACCGCCTCCTCGCGCCCCTGCTGGGCTCGGCCGGAGCGGCGACGCTCTTCGCCGTGGCGCTGCTCGCCGCGGGGCAGAGCGCGACGCTCACGGGAACCCTCTCCGGGCAGATCGTGATGACGGGCTTCCTGCGCATCCGGCTGCGGCCGTGGGTGCGCAGGCTCGCCACGCGCGCGGTCGCGCTGGTGCCTGCACTGCTGGTGACGATCGCCATGGGTGAGCGCGGCGCGGGTCAGCTGCTCGTGGCCTCGCAGGTGGTCTTGAGCCTGCAGCTGCCCTTTGCCGTGTTCCCGCTGCTGCGCCTGACCTCGGACGCGAAGCGCATGGGGCCCCTGGTGAGCCCGCGCTGGATGCGAGTGGCCGGCTACGGGTGCGCGGTGCTCATCACTGCGCTCAACGCCTACCTGCTGGCCACGCTGATGCTGCCCCATAAATGAGCGGCCTCTCGTAGACTGAGGACCATGCCCTTGTTCCGGCTCCTCGGCGGCGTGTCGATGGTGGTTGCCCTGCTGGGTTGCAAAGGCCAACGGGAGCCATCCGAGAACTGCCCTGAACGTGTTCCCTGTGCGCGGATTTGTGCGGGTGAGCCCCAGGCCGAGCTGAAGCACCCTGGCTGCCCGGTCGCTCTCTGCATCTGCCCACCGACGACAGATGGCGGATTGGGCGAGGCGCCGACGAAGCCGGACATCTTCGGCCCGGACGGTCTTTCGGGCGGTCCGGACGGTCATGCGGACTCCGTTCGAGTTCGCTCCCGACCAGACGGAAACTCGATGCCCCTCACGGGTCCCCGAGGCTTCTAGGCAATCAGCGGAGCGTCGAGCCGTCTACCATCGAAGAATCCCAAGTCGTGTGGCTCGGCCTGAGCAGGCGGGCAGCTGGAGTGTTCATGCGTGCGTCCTCACTCATCCTCATTGCGCTCCTCGCGCTCCCCGCCCTCGCCGCCGCGCCCCCCAAGCCCGGCTACCGCGTGCACGACTTCACGCCCACCTTCTGGCGCTACTGGGACGAGGCGAAGGACAAGCCGCAGGCCGAGCAGGTGCGGCTCTTCGAGGAGCGCGTCGTGCGCGCACACCCCGAGGTCTACAACGCCACCGTCCTCACGCTCGAGAAGGACAAGCCGCTGGGCCCGCAGCTGGCCGAGCGCTGGCCGCGTGCCATGGCCTTCGTGGGGCCGCACCTGGACGTGGCGCGGATGCTGAGCGGGCGCGTGGGCAAGGACCTGCCGCGCTACGACGCGCGCTTCCGCAAGGCCTTCCCGGACTTCGCGTACACGGGGGACGTGTACTTCCTGGTGTCCATGGGCGCCTTCGACGGCGCCACCCGCCAGGTGAACGGCCGTACCGCACTGCTCTTCGGCACGGACGTGATGGCGGCCGTCTACGGCGCCGAGGCCAACCCCGAGTCCTTCTTCGACCACGAGCTCTTCCACATCTACCACGAGCAGTTCCCCGACCCCGCGCTCGAGGACACGCTCGCGCAGAAGCTGTGGCACGAGGGCCTCGCCGTGTACGTCGCCGATACGCTCAACCCCGGCACTCCCGAGGCCATCCTCTTCGGCCTGCCGCGCGACATGCCCGCGCGCTCGCGTGCGAACCTGCCTGCGCTCGCGGCGCAGCTGCGCGCGAAGCTCGACTCGAAGGAGCAGGGGGACTACGAGCGCTGGTTCATGAAGAAGAGCGAGGACCCGGTGGTGCCGCCGCGCGCGGGCTACTTCCTCGGCTACCTCGTGGCGAAGGAGCTGGGGCGCACCCGCTCGCTGCGCGAGCTCGCGCGGCTGCGCGGCCCTGCGCTGCGCAAGGAGCTGGACCGGGTGCTGCGCCAGCTCGAGCAGACGCCCGCCGCCGCCGCGCCCGCCGCGAAGTAACGGGAGGGGGCGCGCTCCCTCGATCCTCGAGGCGGGACGAACGCTCACGCAGCACTCACTGCGTGAGCGGTGGCGCATCCACGCAGCAGTGGTGGCACGGCCCGCGGGGCGTCGCAGGGGCAGGCGCCGTCAGCGGCCGGCGCACGAAGAGGGCCGCGAGCAGGCCTCCGAGCGCGAGCAGCGCGGCGCACAGCCACATCGCCCGGTGGTAGGCAGGCTGCAGCAGCGCGGGGGTGCTGTAGGCCTCGCCGCTCAGGCCCGCGACGAGCGGCAGCACGGCCACCGCGAGCAGGCCGGCGACTCGCGCGACCGCGTTGTTCACCCCGCTCGCGAGCCCCGCGTGCCGCACGGGCGCCGCCGCGAGCACCGTCGCCGTGAGCGGTGCCACCGTGAGCGAGAGGCCGAGGCCGAAGAGCAGGACGGGCGGTAGCACGCTTCCCACGTAGGTGGAGCCCGCGTGGACGCGCGTGAGGGCCGCGGTGCCCAGCGCCGCAATCAGGGGCCCCACCGTCATCGGGAGGCGCGGACCGATGCGCTGCGCGAGCGCGCCCATGCGCGCGGAGAGCAGCAGCATGACGACGGTCACCGGGAGCAGCGCGAGCCCGGAGACGAGCGGGCTGAAGCCCGCCACCACCTGCAGCGCGAGCACGAGCCAGAAGAACATCCCGCCCAGCGCGGCGTAGACCACGAAGGTCACGGCGTTCACCGCGCTGAAGAGGGGGGAGGCGAAGAGGCCGAGCGGCAGCATCGGCTCCTTTGCCCGGTGCTCGCGCAGGAGGAAGCCCGCGAGGGCGAGGACTCCGAGCGCGAGCAGCAGCTGCACGCGGTGCGAGCCCGCGCCGAGGTCCTGCCAGGCGATGAGGCCCCAGGTGAGGCTGCCGAGGCCGACGGCGCCCAGTACCGCGCCGGGGACATCCAAGTGCTGCGAGGCCGCCGGGTCCTTCGACTCGGGCACGCAGCGCAGGGTGAGCACCACCACCGCGAGCGCGACCGGCAGGTTGATGAGGAACACCCAGCGCCAGCTGGCCACCTGTACGAGCCAGCCGCCGAGGAAGGGCCCGGCGGCGCCCGCGATGCCGCCCAGGCCCGACCAGGCGCCGATGGCCTGCGCCCGGTCCTCCGGGCGGAAGGAGGCCTGCAGCAGCGCGAGGCTCCCGGGGGTGAGCAGCGCGCCGCCCACACCCTGCAGGGCTCGGGCGGCGATCAGCGCGTGAATTCCCGGAGCGAGGCCGCACAGGAGCGAGGCCACTGCGAACCACACCACCCCGATGAGGAAGATGCGCTTGCGCCCGAAGCGGTCTCCGAGAGAGCCGCCCAGCAGGATGAGTGAGGCCAACGTGAGCATGTAGCCGTTGATCGTCCAGGTGAGCCCGGACATCCCGGCGCCCAGCGCCTCGCCGATGCGCGGCAGGGCCACGTTCACCACCGTGGCGTCGATGAACGCGAGGCCGCTGCCGAGCACGGTGGCGGCGAGCACGCCCCGGCCGCGCGGCGTGGCGTAGGCGAGCGCGGGCTCGACCGGAGTTGAAGAGGCCATTCCCGTAAGAGCGTGTACGCGGCGGCCCTTGAATATTGGACCGCGGTCACGCGGGCCGTTCGTGTGCAGGACCTCAGCAATCGCCCTCAGCCGAGGCCGGGCTCCGCTCAGCCGTGGCCCGGCGCTGGCGAGGGCATCCCGATGCCTCCGGGGAGCGCGGCCGGGGGAGGTGGCGCAGCCGGCTCGCGACTCGCCGCCCACAGCGCGTGCTCTGGCAAGACCTCGACCTTCGAGGGGTCGGGCCGGAAGAGCAGCGCGACCGTCCAGTCGAGCGCGATGCGCAGCCGCGTGTCCCAGCGGGGCATCTGGAAGAGGTAGTAGGTGCGGCGAATCCACCACGCGAGAAACCCGGTGAGGTGCAGCCGACGGGCGTGCACGGCCGCCTGGCGGTGGCCGAGCGCGACCATCGTTCCGAGCGAGCGGTGGACGAAGCGCGCGGGCCTGTGCCCCGCCCTGGCGGCGACCAGGTTCCGCGCGACGGCGCGGCCCTCGCGCACGGCGTTCTGCGCGAGCGCGGAGTACGGCTTGCCCGTGGGATCCGGGACGCTGGCACAGTCGCCGATGGCCCACACCTCCGGATGACTGACGCTGCGCAGGCTCGCGTCCGTCACGATGCGACCCTGCCGGTCTCGCGTCACCGCCACCGTGGCGGACACCTCGCTGGGCCTGATGCCGGAGACCAGCACCACGGTGCCGGCCTCGACGTCGCCGTCCGGCGCGCGCACGCGCCCGGGCTCGATGCCCAGCACGCGCGTGGCGACGTGGAGCTGGGCGCCGCGCGCCTGCAGCACGCGCGCGGCGTACGCACCGAGGAAGGGCGTGGACTCTCGCAGCAGCCGCTCGCCTCCCTCGTAGAGGTGGAAGCGGGGCTCATCGGGAGCGATCCCCGGGTAGTACCGGAGGACGTCGCGGGTGAAGGCCGTCAGCTCTCCCAGGAGCTCCACGCCGACGAGGCCGCCCCCAATCATCACCAGCGTGAGCAGCTGCCGGCGCCGCGCCGGGTTGCGCTCGGCCTCGGCGCGCTCGAAGCAGCCGAGCAGGTGGTTGCGCAGCCGCAGCGCATCCGCCACGGACTTGAAGGTGAGGGCGTGCGCCGAGCCCGGGATGAGCGCGGTCTGCGTGGAGGCGCCCAGGGCCACGACGAGGTGCTCGTACGGGAGCGCATGCTCCACCCCCTCGGCCCCGAGCGCGTGCACCACGCGCCGCTCCACGTCCACCCCCTGCACGATCGCCTCGAGGAAGCGCGCGCCCCGCAGGCAGGGACGGATGGGCTGGGCGCAGTGGCGCAGCTCCAACACGCCCGAGCACGCCTCGAAGAGCAGCGGCGGCAGGACGAAGAAGTTCTCCCGGCTGACGAGGAGGACCTCGGCCGCGGACCGCTGCGCCCGGCGCAAGAGCCGGTCCAGCTCCCGGGTGGCGGTGAGCCCTCCCACTCCGCCGCCGAGAACGACGATGCGGGAGTCCGCGGGCCGGGTGGCAGGCTGGAGCATGGTGCATCTCCCTCAGTGTGGCGCGTCCTCGGGCCGCACGTAGGTCGTCTCCGACGGGCCCACGCCCGAGAGGAGCACCAGCACCTCGCTGTCGCGCGTCTCGGCGAAGTGCGCGTCGTCCGGAGGCTCGGTGTAGAAGCTGCCCGGCGGCAGCGCGCGCAGGGCCTGGGCATCGAAGGTGCGCCCATAGCCGAAGTACCAGGTGCCGGAGACCACCGTGCCCACGCGGTCATCGGAATGGGAGTGCGCGGCGATGCGCGTGTGCGGCGGCACCCGCAGCAGCAGGGTGTAGAGCCCGGCCTTGGCTGGATCGCCCTTGAGCACCGTGGTCTGGATACCCGCCACGCCCGAGGTGCCACGGCCGGGTCCGCCCGAGGCTTGCGCGCGATACTCCTCGAGCGTCCGGCGCTGCTCTCCCGCAGGCGCCTGCGCGGTGGCAGACGTGGCCAGTGCGAACGCCACGACGAGGAGTACGGCGTTCCGGTGCGGGCTCATCGGGCGAGGAAGTCGCGAATGAGTTTGATGGTGGCCTGGGGCTGCTCCTCCATGAGCCAGTGGCCGGCGTTGGGCACCACGGCCTCCTGGACGTTGTTCGCCGCGAAGCGCATCACCGTGGCCATGGTGGGCCCGAAGGACTTCTCGCCGCCCACGGCGAGCACCGGCATGTTCAGCTTCCCGGCCGCGAGGAAGGCCTTGTTGTCCTTCGCGTCCTGGTCGAAGGCGGCGAACTGGGCGAAGCCCGAGTGCATCGCACCCGGCCGCGCGTAGAGCGCCGCGTAGTGCTCGCGCGCCGCCTCGGTCCACGCCTTCGGGTTGGCGGAGAACTCGTTCCAGAAGCGGTCCAGGTAGATCCGCTCGCGGCCTTTGACGAGCCGCTCCATGTCCGGACCTCCGAAGTGGAAGTGCCATAGCAGCGGGTTCTTGAGGATCTCCTCCCAGGGGCCCACTCCAGGCAGCGGCGCATCCATGATCACGTAGCGGGTGACGCGCGCCGGGTACTGCGCGGCGAACGCGTAGCCGACCATGTTGCCGATGTCGTGTGTGACCAGGTCCACGCGGTCGATCTTCAGCGCGTCCAGCACCCCTGCCATGTCGCGGCCCTGGTTCTTCTTGTCGAAGCCCTTGTCCGGGTGCGCCGAGAGGCCCATGCCGCGCAGGTCCGGCACCACGACGGTGTGGTCGCGCACGAGCTCGGCCGCGAGCGGCGCCCACATGTCCCCGGTGTCACCATACCCGTGAAGCAGGAGGACGGCCGGTCCCTTGCCGCCCACCCGAACGTGCAGCGTGGTGCCGTTGGTGGAGACCTCCTGGGTATGGAACTCCTTCGGGAACGGCTCCACCTGGGCAGCGGCCGGCAGCGCGAGCAGCACCGCCGTCAGCAGCGTGAAACAGCAGCGGGACATGGAAGGCCTCCCATCGCAGCGAGCGGCGCTGCGTCCGTCGGTCCGGGCTGACGGTCTGTTCGCCGGTCGCGTCCGGGTACTGTCCAAAGGAATGAGCGACAAGGGCTGGACGGCAGGAGCAGGCCTGCGGCGCAGCGCGGGTCCGCTCATCCGGCGTGCGGCCCCTCGGAGGGAAACGGAGGTGACGCAGCGTGCTGGGACCAGAGGGCCTCGTCGGAGAGGGTGGAGTCCAGCCCCTTGCTGGCCAGCCACTCCAGCGACGCCTCGGCGATCTCCCGCCAGCCGTGGTCGATGGTGAGCGAGTGACCGCGGTCCGCGAACACCCGGTAGTCGTTCACGGTCGGAGCCTTGCGGTACAGCTTGTGCTCCGCGCGCACCACCACCTCCGGCACGGTGCCGTCCTTCCCGCCCGCGATGAGCAGCAGCGGCCCGCGCTCGGCATGGTTGAAGTCGACGCGGGCCGACGTGTGGGGGTTGAGGTTGGCGAGAGCCCCCTCGAAGAGCGGGCGTGCGGGGGCAGGAATCGCGTACTGCGCATGCAGCGCGTTGGACTCCGCCTCCGACACCGCATTGGCGAAGGCGCGGTGGAACTGCTCCGGCGTCAGCGAGACCGCGCGCTTGTAGTTGGCCGGGTTGCCCAACACCGGCAGCGTGTTGCGCAGCTGGACCAGCGGCAGCGGCAACACCCCGCGCATCTGCGCCGGGGCGATGGACACGGCACCTGCGGCGAGGCCCTGGCCCAGCAACCTCTGGGCGATGAGGCCCCCGAAGGAGTGGCCGACCAGGAGGGGCTTCGTGTCCAGCGACTGGATGAAGCGAGCGTAGTGCTCGGTCACCTCGTCGAGGCTGCGGCCCGCCAGGCGCTCGGGATGCTCCCGCGTCTCCTCCGCCGTGCTCGAGTCTCCGGGCCAGCCCACGTTGAAGGGCTCGTAGCCGGCGGTGCGGAACAGCTCGACCCAGGGCTTCCAGCTGTCGGTGTGCAGCCAGAGGCCATGGATGAAGACGACGGGGACGCGGGCGGTGGGCATGGGGGCTCCTCCGCGACGGAGCTAACCCCCTGCGACTCCCACGACCGTTGGACCTAGATGCAAGGCGCCGAAGGGCTGCCCGCGCGCGGCCGAGGCGCTCAGAGCCAGACGCGTGCGAGGACCAGTCCCCGGTCGCCGTCTCCGCCGCCCCGGTCCGCCTGCATCAGGAGCCGGCCGTCCGGCAGCAGCGCGCTCCCGCCGGGATTGATCTGCCAATCGTTCGCAGCGCCCGGGAGCAGGGGCGTCACGACGTCGAACACGCGGCCGCCGTTGAAGCTTGGATCGGGGCGCCCGTCGGAGATGAGTCGCAGCACGGCGAAGCGGGGTTCCAGGCCGTTGTACGCGGTGTTGGCGACCGTGAGCTTGCCGTCCGCCGAGGGGTAGAGACCCAGCACCGAGTCGTACTGATAGACCCCGACTGTCGGCAGGACCTGCCGGCCGCTGATGCCGAAGGCCGGGTCGGGCGTGCCGTCCGCGCGGTACTGGACCACACAGGTCTTGTAACTGTTGTCCCCCCAGACAAGCTCGCCCACGACGATGCGCCCGTCAGGGCGTACCGCGAGCGCATCGACCCGGGCCGCCATCCCGGAGGAGATGGCGCTCCCCTCGACGGTCACCCCCCCGTTGAAGCCGAACCCGACGTCGAGCCTGCCGTTCCAGGTGTAGCGGCGCAGGTCGAGGTACCACTCGGGACTCGGATCCACGCGAGGCTGCCGACTGCTCGCCACCAGGACCGAGCCATCGGGCGCAAGTGCAAGCCGGGGGAGTCCTCTAATCGAGGTGCCGTCCGCGCCCTCGAAGGTGGCCACCCCCTGCGTGCCGAACGTCGCATCCAAGGTCCCGTTCGCGGTCAGCCGGACCACGCGTGTCACCCAGCCGCCGGTGGCCGCGATGTAGATGTGGCGCGCGGTGTCCACCTGCAGAGCGGAGACAAAGCCGAAGGCGAGATACCCCACGCTGCGCGAGGGCACGGCGAAGCCCTCGACCCCGAACGTGGTGTCGAGTGAGCCGTCTGCCGTGTACCGCGCGACGAAGGCATCGTAGTCGTCTCCCGGCTCCCTGAAGGTTCCCCCCACTAGGATGGAGCCGTCGGAGAGCAGGGCGAGGCCACACTCGGAGATCCCATAGTCGGTTCCCCGCCCAACGTGGACCTGGCCGCGGTTGCCGAAGCTCGCGAGCAGGTGGCCCTGTGCGTCGCGCTTCTCCAGGAGGTAGTCGCCGTGCAGGATGTTGAGCGTCACGCTCTGCCCCTGCGCATCGCCGGCCACGGCACACGCCCGCATCAGCCCCGGCACGAGCCCCTCGCTGGCGACAATGCCGGTCGCGTTGAAGCTGTGGTCCGCCGCGCCACCTGGGTCACGCACGGTGAGCTGCGCGGAAGAGGACTGCGCCACGGCGCTCGCGTGCAGCTCGAGCCGCACCGCGACGGCACTCGCCGGCACCGCCGAGACGCCGGCCTCGAGGACGAGCGTCGCCTGGGTCTCGTCGGCAGCAATCGTCACGGGGGAAGCACTCACGCCCGTGGGCAGGTCGAGCAGCGAGACCTCGATGGGCTCCGAGAGCCCGCCTCCGCGCCGGACCTCGATGGTCCAGGGAGTCTGCTGGCCCCGCACGGCCTCGAGGGGCGGTGGCGCTACGAGCTCGAGCGTGGGCACCTGCGTGCAGCCGCCCAGCACGAGGAGGAGAGCGACGAGCGGCCGGCGGAACGAGGTCGTTGCGAGGAGCTGGGGCATGGACGCGGTCGTGCACCTGCCTGGAACTGGACAGCCTCGGAATGAGCGCCAGCCCGGCGGGAGCATGAATTCCAGACCCTAATCGCGAGGGGTGCGGCACTTCCACATGACACGGACGCACCTTCGCCCGGCAACTGCTAGCGAAAGCTGAAATGTGAGGTTCTTAGCATTCGCTAGGCTCGCGGCTTGGACTCGATTTTCGGCTTCTGCGCATGCTCATCTGGTCGCCGTCAAGGCAAGCAAGCCTGCACAGCAGCTTGTGACCTACGACACCCAAACCGGGCCTCCGAAATGGCACTGCGCGTGGCGCTGCAGTTTCTCAAAAATGTCCCTTCCAACAGGTGCAGCCGGGCCTGTCTGTTTCTTCTCTTCGTTTTGATCGCTGGTCCAGCACGGGCGGCGCCAGATGCAGGGACTACCTCCATCCAAATGGCTCCGCCCGAATGCAATCCCGACGTGCAGACGTGTGGGAGCACCTGCACGCTTCGCACCTGGTACCGCGATAACGATAGAGACGGACACGGCGCGTCTAGCTCTGGGACGACGGTAACCGCCCGAGCGCCGACGTGACCCTCGGGCGCACCTTGGCAATGACCTGAGCAGCAGCTCGGCCAGACGTGTGAGGCTTGGAGTCCTTGGTGCCGTTGAGCGCGGGCTACGAGGTGTTCG